>MEQK01000171.1 GCA_001770175.1 Bdellovibrionales bacterium RIFOXYD1_FULL_55_31
TGATACGAAATGAGTAACGGAGCATTTCTTTACCCGAATGTAACTTCGCTGCCCGGGCAGTCCGGCATTGGCCAGACTGAGCGGCAACCGAAGGGCGAAAAAGGGTTAAAGGGAGAATTCGACAAGGTCTTCGAGCAGGCGCTCGACAAAAAGATCGGAGGACAATCCGAACTTGAGCAGGTCAGGAGTCCCCTGAAGTTTTCGGCGCATGCGACACAAAGACTTCGTGACCGGAAGATCACGTTGGACGCAGCCATGATGGCGAAGGTCAACGATGCGGTGGATAAGGCTGACGCGAAGGGCTTGGATGATGCCCTCGTGTTGACCAAGGACGCTGCATTGATCGTGAGTGTGAGAAATCGAACGGTCATAACGGCGATTGATAACAATTCACTTTCCGGCAATGTATTTACGAATATTGACGGAGCGGTGATCGTTTAGCGGTACGGAATGTTGGATGTTCTAGGCTGGACCCATAAGGGAAGCCTAGGTGGCCTCGAATGATTGACAGGCCACGAAAGCAAATAACCTAACTTGACGCAGGAGGCGTCCTTTTATGGGTATCCTATCTTCAATGTACACGGGTATTACGGGTCTCCAGGGCCAGGGTGAAGCCCTCTCCATCTACGGCGATAACATTGCCAACGCGAATACGGTCGGCTTCAAGACGAGTCGCCCGGAATTCCAGGACGTGATCGCGAAATCCTTGAAAGGCTTGCTGGGTGGAAATCAGATCGGACGCGGCACCCGGCTCGCCGCGGTGAATCCGGTATTCGCGCAAGGTTCAATCGTCCAGACGGAATCATCGACCGACCTCGCCATCACGGGCGACGGATTTTTCGTTCTCGACGGCGTTGACGGGCAGAGTTTTTCGCGAAACGGCGCTTTCCATTTCGACAAGGACGGGAAGCTCATCAACTCCGATAATTTTCGCGTGCAAGGCTTTCTCGCGGATGAAAACGGAAAACTGACCTCGAAAATGGGTGACCTCTCGGTGAACCGCACGGTCGTTGACGCGAAAAAGACAACTGATGTGAACCTGTTCATGAATCTCGATTTACGCGCCGAAAAAGCGATGGAATTCGATCCTGCCCGGCCGGATCAGACGTCGCATTTCGCGACCGGCGTCACGGTTTATGATACTGCGGGAACGGCTCACGTCCTGACCGTCTATTTCAACAAGACGGACGACGGCGTTTGGACCTGGAGAGCGATGGCGAAAGGCGAGGAAGTCGTGAACGGCCAAAAGGGGCAGATGTACGAGCAAGCACGCGGCCGCCTGACCTTCGATACGGACGGTCGTTTGCAGGATCAGGTAACGGAGAGGTCCAGCTTTCAGTTCAATAAGGGCGCGCTTCCGGACCAGGTGATCAACTTCAACTTCGGCGAAGACAAGGCGCATGGCGGCGCAGGACTCCAGGTCACCCAGTATGGAACGGCCTCGGAAGCCTACAAGACCCTTCAGGACGGCTACACGGCGGGCACTCTGGCCGGTCTCACGTTTAATGACGACGGAGCTTTGGCCGCGATTTACACGAACGGCCAAACCATCAATCTCGGTCAGATCGCTCTGGCCAAGTTTGAAAACCCCGAAGGTCTGTTCAAAAACGGCCAGAATCGTTACCGGGAAAGCCGCCTGTCCGGTCAACCCACGATCGGCGCACCGTCGACCGGCGGTCGCGGACGGGTTTCGTCGAAGACGATCGAGTCGTCGACCACCGATATCGCGAGCGAATTCATCAACCTCATGACGGCTCAGAGAAGTTTCCAGGCCAACAGTAAAGTCGTCAGTACGGCTGATGAAATGATGCAGGAAGTGATTAATCTGAAGAGGAATTAACTCAGATAAGCTGAAGACGGGGGTTACGCTCGGACAGGCGTCACCTGTTTGACGAAACCCCCGCTTCAGGTGCTTCCCGAGCCTTTGCCGCCAAGTTCATGACGATTTGACAAAACGGCTTCGAAAACCGCTGTTTTTCGCTGCGTTTTAGACAAACTTCGATCTTGCCACTCCTGGCACTTGCGATGCAAAATAGGAGTAGTCAAGCGGAGGGACTCGCGTTCATGGCAGCAGGAACTGGTGAGGAAAAATCCGAAAGCCCCGAATCAAGCGCGTCGGCGTCATCGGGTGGCGGCAGTAAACTCGTTCTGATTTTAACCGGGATCAATGTAGTCGTCACCGCGGCTATGGTCGCGATCCTGTTTCTATCTTTTCAGCGCGATAACAAACAACCGAAAATCGAGGACATCGCGGCTCATTCCGGAGGCAACTCCGCGGGCGGAGAGAAAGCCGGAAAAGAGGGCGAAAAAGGCGGCGAGCCCGGTCGGAAGAAAGCAAGCGAGTTTGGCAAAATGGTGACGCTCGAGCAGTTCACTGTCAATCTCGCGACACCGGGAAGCATGAATCCAAAATTCGTTCGCGTGAATATCTCGCTTGAGGTTCCGACAGACGATGCCGAGACCGAGGTCAATCTGAAGATGCCGCAGGTCAGGAACGTCGTGATCGATCTTTTCAACAGCAAACGCCCCGCTGATCTGGCCACGGCGGAGGGGCGGGATTATCTTAAAGACGAAATTCGGACGGCGATCAATACGTTTTTGGTCACCGGGAAAGTGAAGGGCGTGTTCTTCACGAACTTCGCCTTGAGTAGTTAGTCGGTGTTGTGGCGCGGGCAGGGACGCCCGAGCCGCGGGTATATGTGGAATGGAAGGCTAGGAAGGCATGAACCAGGTACTGACCCAATCTGAAGTCGACGCACTTCTTAACGCGGTGGTCGAGGGGAATGTCGAAACCGGCGGACAGGCGCAAGCGGCGGCTGCCCCAGGTGGCGGTGAAGAAGTCGCGGCCGTGAATGCGTTCACGGACCCAGGCGGCTTCGGAGCTGATTCCGAAATTACCCCTTATGATCTGACGAACCAGGACCGAGTCATTCGTGGGCGAATGCCCACTTTGGACATCATCTACGAACGCTTTATCCGCCTGTACAGGATGTCCCTTTCGAACTCTCTTCGAAAAATCGCGACGATCAGCATTATCTCCACTGACCTTCTGAAATTCGGAGAGTTCGTCAACACGCTTCCGATTCCGAGCTGCATGTGCATCATGCGGTTTGAGAGTCTTCACGGGCCGGCTCTTCTGGTTTTCGAGTCAAAGCTGGCTTATGCGCTGGTTGACAGCTTTTTTGGCGGAACGGATCGTCCTTATACGAAGATTGAAGGAAAGGAATTCACCAGGATCGAGCTTTCGATCATGAAGAAGGTGATGGATCTCGCGATCAAGGACCTCGAGGAAGCATGGGCTCCGGTTCATAAAGCCGATATCTCGTTCGTTCGAACGGAAGTAAACCCGCAGTTCGTGGGCGTGGTGCCGCCGTCGGACGTGATCATCTCGACGACTTTCGAAGTCGAGCTCGAGAACGCGAGCGGCACTATCGCGTTGGTGATCCCGTATTCCACGATCGAGCCGATCAAAAACAAGCTGAACGCCTCCTTTCAGACGGAATCAGACCGCGTGGATAAGGAGTGGACCGCGAAAATGGAAGAGCACCTTCGCAATACCGAGGCCAGCGTTCGGGTGAATCTCGGAAGCGCGATGATCACCGTGGGCGATCTCGTCAACCTGAATATCGGAGACATTATCCCGCTGTCGCAGAACGCGGATGGCGAGCTCGACATCCTTGTCGAGGGGGTTTCGAAATTCAAGGCGTTCTTCGGTGTTTCCCGAGGAAATCGGGCCGTTCAGATTACACGTATTCCGGATAACGAATAGGAGCAGGAGATCTTATGAGCGAACAAGCAGCATCACCACTGGGCGATATCAATATGGGTGACATTGGCGCGGCGCTCGCGGCTGCGGGCACGCAGAACGCGGCGATGGAGCCCCCTGCTCCGGTACCGGGAGGTGGCCAGGGCACCGGGGCGGCGGCTCCGAAAGCCGGGGCGAGTCCCATTCAGTCCCTCGACTTTATTTTGGACATTCCGCTCAAGCTCACGGTTGAACTCGGCCGGTCGAAGATGGCGATCCGCGAGATCCTCCAGCTTGCGCAGGGATCGGTGATTGAGCTTTCGAAGTTCGCGGGTGAGCCGCTCGAGGTTCTCGTGAATGAAAAGCTCATCGCGCGTGGCGAAGTCGTTGTGGTGAACGAGAAGTTTGGTATTCGGTTGACGGATATTATCTCGCCCGTCGAGCGCATTGAACAGTTGAAGTAAGGGATACGCCGGGCCAGGAAGGCCCGGAGGCAGCTCGGATCTGGCGGGGCGTGGGGCTTCGTCGGATCCAAACGGGGGCGAGCCGATGCGACTCGGAAGCCTCACAAGCCAGGGAAGGCGAAAATGGGAAAGAAAAGACTCATCCAAAGGATAGCGGTCAGTCTCGGAGTCGCTATTGGCAGCGCCGTGTGCTGCAACGAGTCCTTCGCGATGATCGGACTCAAACAGGTGCAGGTATCGAACGGCTCGCAAGTCGATCTGCTGTTCGACGGAAAAGTGGGCAAAAGCCAGATTCGTACCGAATTTTTCAACGATATTATCCAGCTCAGCATCAATGATGTCTCGGTTTACCCGGCGAAGATTTCGTCGGTGAACGGCGGCGCCCTGACCAAGATCTTCGCCTATCAATACGCGCCGAAGCTCGTCCGATGCCGTTTAACGGTGAAAGGAAAGGCCGAACTCTATAAAGATCGGTTTCAGCTGGTGCCAAACGGGAAGATCCTGACTCTCCGTTTTGACGAGGCGATCGTCGACAAGCTGACCACGCGCGCCGCCCAGGCGAGTGCAACCGTCGACACAAAAAACAAGCCGGCCTCGCAAAAGGCTGCTCCGGCACCGGACAAAGAGGCGGCGGTCGAGAAAGTCAAAATCAGCGATTCTGAAGAACGAAAGCTGTTGGAAAAAGTTCTCAGTAAAACTCAGGAAAAAAACCCGGAGAAGGCCCAGGCGGCAGCCGGTCAGGCAAATGCGGGTCAGAAGCCGCTGGCTTCGGGTAAGCCGCTTCCCAGTCCGTTCAGGATTTTCGCGAAATTCGCGGTGGTTCTCGGCTTCTTCGGCCTGATCGCGCTTGGTCTTCGAAAGCTTCTGAGGGGGAATTCCACCTTGAGCCGCCTTACCAAAGCGGGACTTGGTAAGAAGAAGATGATCGAGGTTCTTTCGACCCATCACCTCGGACCCAAAAAAAGCATTGCTGTGGTTCGCGTCGCCGGTCGGACGATGGTGATTGGAGTGACCAACGAATCCATCAATCTGATCACCCAACTTTCGACGCCGACCGAAACGGGTATGAACATCGATATTACCGAATTGGAAGATATCGGCCTTCGCATCAACGAAGCCAAGGAGGCACAGTCGGTGGCGCGCGAGTCGCAGACGGCCGCGGCTTTGGCACTGATCGCCGCCGGAGCCGTTCCGGCGCCCGGGCCCAATAAGGGCTTTTCGGAATTCCTCACCTCAGAGGTCCAGAAGCCCGGTGTCAGCACTCCCGTGAACGTTTCGAATTTCGGAACGGTAAACAGAACTCCCAACGCGAACAGCGCCGTGCGCGCTCAGATCCGTTCCAAACTGGAGGGTTTGAAACAGCTATGAGGACCAAGACTGGAACCTTCGGTATTCTCGCCTTGGGTATCTTTGCGCTAGGCTGCGGGCTGGCAAGTCCGGCTCTCGCTGAAGGGGCCCGTGGGAGTTACGTCCCCGGGACCTCGGGCCTGGCACTGCCTTCGCTCAGTTTGTCATTCAGTGACGGCCAGAAACCTTCGGATCTGGTCGCGGTTCTGCGCATTGTGATGATGTTGACGGTGCTCTCACTTGCGCCGGCGATCCTGATCATGATGACTTCCTTCACCCGGATTGTCGTCGTGCTCAGTTTCATTCGGCAGGCGCTCGGCACCCAGCAGATGCCCCCGAACCAGCTCATCGTCGGGCTTGCCCTGTTTCTTTCCTTTTTTGTGATGGCTCCCACATGGAAAGCGATTTCCGCGAACGCGCTCGAACCTTATCTGAACGAAAAGATTGATCAGAAGATGGCGTATGAGAGAGCCGAGGCGCCGATTCGCGAATTCATGTTCAGTCAGACCCGCGAAAAGGATCTGGAACTTTTTTTATCGCTCTCGAAAGAGGCGAAGCCCCAGAACCGGGCTGATGTTCCGACTTATGTGCTTGTACCGGCCTTCGTGATCAGCGAACTCAAAACCGCGTTTCAGATCGGGTTCATGCTGTATCTGCCTTTTCTGGTCTTGGATATGGTGGTGGCGAGCGTGCTGATGGCTATGGGCATGATGATGCTGCCGCCGGTCGTGATTTCACTCCCGTTCAAACTTCTCTTATTCGTTCTCGTGGACGGATGGGAGCTTGTGGTCGGGAGTCTGATCAAGAGTTTTGGATAGGGAGGATTCGTGACGGAAGAAATGGTCATGTCAGTGGCATCCGAGGCGATCAAAACGACCATTTTTCTCGCCGGTCCTCTTCTTGCCGCGGCCATGGCCATCGGTATTTTAGTGAGCGTTCTCCAGGCGATCACGCAGATCAACGAGTCGACTCTGACGTTCATTCCGAAAATGGTCGCGGTTCTGCTCGTGCTCGTTTTAATGGCACCGTGGATGCTCGAGATGCTCCAGCAATACGCGATACAGGTACTCGGAAATGCGGGTGAGTGGGTGAGGTGATGTCGCTTTTTAACTTCAACCAAGAAGAGTTGCTGACCTTTTTCGCGGTGTTGGTCCGGTACAGCGTGCTCTTTGCCATTCTGCCGTTCGTGGGTGACCGGATGATCCCGACGACGGTAAAAGTTCTTCTCTCTCTCGCGGTGACGATCGCGCTGTTCCCGGCGCTTGTGGCGCGCGGATTTGTCAATCCCGGGCAGGCGGCCATTTGGGGTTCGACCGGGGCGGGAATTATCGGCACGATCGGCCTTGAAGTCCTCTTTGCGCTCGTTCTGGGTTTTACGGCAAAAATGACTTTCGACGCGATCTCGTTCGCGGGGAATCTCGCCGGCAATTTCATGGGATTCGCGGCGGCCAGCACCTATGACCCCCATCAGGAATCGCAGACCCAGGTTATCTCTGAAGTTCAAATGGCGATCGCGATGCTCGTTTTTCTCGTTCTCGACGGGCACCATCTGATGCTGAGAGCGGCTCTCGGGAGCTACGAGATCATCGGTATCGGAGGCGCGAAGCTGGCATTCGGAGCGACGTTCAGCAACAAGCTCATCCAGATGAGCGGGCAGGTGGTCCGTTCGGGGGTTGAGCTCGCGGCACCCGTGGCAATTTCCCTTTTCGCGGTGAACGTCGCGTTCGGGGTCATGGCGAAAGCGATGCCCCAACTCAATGTGCTCGTGCTTTCGTTCGCGGCGAGCGCGCTGGTCGGTCTCGTCGTGATGTTTCTCACGATTCCGGAGTTCCAGGGTGCGGCGGCTGTCATTGTTGGAAATATCGGAGACTCCATGACCGCGATCATGCAGGCCATGGCGAAAGGAACATAACCGGTGGCGGAAAACGAAGAGGAAAGGTCCAAAGAGGACCTGTCCGAAGAACCATCACCTTACCGACTCGAGGAATACCGGAAAAAAGGTATGGTCGCGCAGAGTCGCGAGATCTCGGGATTGGCGGCCCTCTTGGCCGCGGGAATGATGACTTACGCGCTTGCTCCGCAGATGCACGCTCAAATGACTGATTTCATGCGAGAGGTGTTCCGGGCTGATCTCGCGGCCAGACTCGACCTCGGAGCAACCGACGTCGTTCGCGGCTTCTTCATGAAGGCGCTCCATATCGTCATCGCGATCGGACTGCCGGTATCGATGGCCGGGTTCGTTCTCGGAGTCGCGGCGAGCTTCGCCCAGATCGGGAGCATCTTTTCAATGGACCCCTTGACCCCGGACATTTCGAAGATCGACCCGATTCAGGGCCTGAAGAGGATGTTTTCCCTGAAGCATGCGCTCGACGGCGTGCGGCTCGTCTTCAAATTCACCGTCGTCGTTCTGGTTTGCGTCGCGCTCGTCAAGACGGAAGTTCTCCGGGCGCCAAGTCAGATCGGCACGGAACCGATAAGCGTTCTGGCCGCATCCGGCCATGCCGCGAAGGTGATCTTTCTGACTCTGATCGGAGTCCTCGCCGTGTTTGCCGCGTTCGACTTCATTCTCCAGCGTTCCGAGTATAACAAGAAGCTGCGGCTGACGAAGCAGGAGGCGAAGCAGGAGCACAAGGAGCGGGAAGGGGATCCGCAGATCAAGGCGCGTATCCGATCCGTTCAGCGCGAGATCGCCAGGCGTCGCATGATGCAGGCCGTGAAGAAGGCCGATGTCATCGTCACGAACCCGACCCATATCGCCGTCGCTCTCGTCTACGAGAAAGCCTCGATGGCCGCGCCGAAGGTGGTTGCGAAGGGGGCGGACTTCCTTGCTCAGAGAATCAAAAAGGTCGCGGCGGACGCGGGGGTCCCGTTGGTTGAAAACGTTCCGCTTGCGCGAACCCTCTATAAGACCGTGAAGATGGGGCAGTACGTTCCACGAAACCTTTATCAGGCCGTCGCTGAGGTGCTGGCTTATGTTTACCGGCTGAAGAAGAAGGAACTCTAATCGATGGATAATTTCCTCCAACGCCTGACAAAAAATTCAGATCTAGCGCTGGCAATGGGTCTCGTGGCCATTCTGGGCGTCATGGTGATTCCGATGCCGAGATTCATGCTCGACATTCTCCTGTCCTTCGGAATCGCGATGTCGATGGTTCTGCTTCTTACGTCCGTTTACGCCACCCGAGCGCTGGATTTCAGTGTTTTTCCCTCGTTGCTCCTGATCACGACCCTGTTTCGTCTTTCGCTCAATGTGGCGACGACCCGGGTGATTCTCCTGCACGGGGCCGAGGACGGCACCGCGGCCGCAGGTGAGGTGATTCAGTCGTTCGGAGAATTCGTGGTCGGCGGAAACTATGCCGTTGGAATCGTCATTTTCATTATCCTCGTCATCATCAACTTCATCGTCATCACCAAGGGCGCCGGACGCGTGGCCGAAGTCGCGGCCCGATTCACGTTGGACGCCATGCCTGGCAAGCAGATGGCGATCGACGCGGACCTGAACGCGGGCTTGATCAACGAGGAAGAAGCGAGGCGCCGGCGTTCTGAAATCGCCCGCGAAGCGGATTTTTACGGCGCCATGGACGGTGCCAGCAAGTTCGTCCGGGGCGACGCGATTGCCGGCATTATGATCGTTTTCGTGAACGTGGTGGGCGGAATCATCATCGGCACGCTCCAGAAGGGCATGGACATCGGGAACGCCGCCCAGGTCTTCACGCTGCTGACGATCGGTGACGGACTCGTAAGCCAGATTCCGGCTCTTATCATTTCGACCGCGGCCGGCATCATCGTTACGCGTACCGCGACCAGCACGAACTACAGTCAGGAGTTCTCGCGTCAGCTTTTGATGAAGCCTAAGGCTATCGCGGCCGCTAGCGGTGTCATGTTCTTCATGGCCCTGATCCCGAACCTTCCCCACATCCCCTTCCTGATTCTGTCGGCCGCACTCGGGAGTGTCGCCTATCTTCTTTTCAAGAAGGAAAAGGACCTCGAAGTGGCCAAGCAGGCGAAGCTGGATCAGGAGAAGCTCAAGCCCGCCGCCGAGAAACTCGAGAATCTCCTTCCGGTCGATCTTTTGGAACTCGAAGTCGGCTATGGATTGATCAATATCGTCGACGCGGACCAGAACGGCGATCTGCTTGAACGTATCACGAATATCCGCAAACAATTCGCGTTGGATCTTGGCATCATCGTCCCGCCGCTCAGGATACGTGACAATCTTGAACTCAAACCCGGAGACTACCAGGTTCTTTTGAAGGGTGTTCAGATCGGGTCGGGTTCGCTTATGGTTGGCCAGCTTCTCGCGATGGATCCGGGCAATGTCATGGAGCCGGTGAGCGGAATTCCCACCAAAGAACCGGCGTTCGGGCTGGATGCGATCTGGATTACGCCGAAGCAGAAGGACCAGGCGACCTACGCCGGTTACACCGTCGTCGACCTCTCGACCGTCATTGCGACGCATCTCACTGAATTGGTTCGGCAGAACGCCCACGAACTGCTCGGCAGGCAGGAACTCCAGACGCTGCTTGACGCGTTCAAACAGAATTCCCCGAAAGTCGTGGATGATCTTGTTCCGAATCTTCTGCCGGTCGGAGCGGTTCTCAAGGTACTCAAGAACCTGCTCAAAGAGGGTGTTTCGGTACGCGATCTCAGGACTATTTTGGAATCGCTCGCGGACATGGCGCAACAGCAGAAGGACCCCACGATTCTCACCGAGCATGTCCGAACGGCGCTCGCGCGAACGATCACCAAGAAGCTCGTCGGGCCGGATGGTCAGATCAATCTGCTCACGCTCGATCGCGCGATCGAAGAGACGGTCGCGGGTGGAATCATTCAGACCGACCAGGGACAGCAACTTTCGTTGGATCCCGAGTTCGTTCGCGCCTTCATCGCGCAGCTCAATAGGCAGGCCATCGAGCTTTCGGCGCAGTCCAACCAGGCTGTCATTCTTTGTTCGCCGCTCATCCGCTCGCATCTAAAGGCGCTGATTGACAGGTTTATCCCGAATATTGTCGTCCTTTCCCATAATGAAATCACTTCGAACGTGACCGTGAAATCGTTCGGAACTGTGAGGTTGTCGTATGCAAGTTAAGAAATTCGAGGCCCCCACGATCCAGGAGGCTCTGGATAACATCAAACGCGAGCTTGGTCCGGAGGCGATCATTCTCCAGACGAAGAAGAACAAGCGGGGTTTCGGGCTTCTGTCGAAAGCCTCCGTCGAGGTGACGGCGGCGGTTTCGGATCGGTCGATTCAGAAGAAAACCTTCGTGGAGACGCGGCTTCCCGAGCCGAACAAGGCACTTGTAAAGAAACTTCCGGCGAGCCGCCAGGCTGAACTTTTTGACAAGTACACGCAAAAGCACATGGCTCGCGCCCAGACGACGCGAGACCGGGTGGAGTTGAGCACGAAGGGCGTGGGGGCCGCGAGGATTGCGCGGGCCGGGAGCGCGCCCAAGGGGCTCATCAAAATCGAACCCTCTTCGATCGAGGAAACGCCGATCACGGCCAGGCGCTACATTGACATCACGGACGAGGAGAAACAAATCGAACGGCAGCCGCTCGGAATGGCCTCGACGGCTACGAAACGCCCAGCGTCCGGAGCAACGGCGGGAAGGCTTGGCGCTTCCGGCGCGGAGGGCGGAATGACGGTCGAGGAGGAGCTCCGGCAGCTCAAGCGGATGTTGGAGGAGATGAAAAACGCGCAGGATGAAGGCGGTTCGGCAACGGGCGCGCAGGCGCTGCTATCACAGAGTGCCTTGAGCTCTCCTCTCCTTCAGGACGGTTTTGATCAGCTCATCATCAACGGAGTTGATAAGCGTTACGCTTTGGCGTTGGTCAAAAAGGCGTCGTTTGAGGCCGGCGAATCGGGCGCGACGAACGCCGGACGGGCAGCCGCGGGCAGAAATCCCGAGGAGATTCTGGATCAGGTCGCGCTTGAACTCATGGAAAGCACTGAGGTGATCTCTCCGTTGGGCGGAATCGAGGCCGAAACTCAGCAGAATGGTCCCGCGGTGATCGCGCTTGTCGGTCCCACGGGCGTGGGAAAGACGACGACCGTCGCCAAGATGGCGAGTGAGGCACTCCTCAAGCGTAATCTCAAAGTGGGCCTGATCAACCTGGACAGCTATAAAGTCGCCGCATTTGACCAGCTGGGTACTTACGCGAAGATTTTGAACGTCCCATTTCGCTCCGTCTCGACGCAGGAGGAGCTGAAGGCCGCGCTTCTTGATTTTCAGAGCCTGAATCTCGTGCTCGTCGATACGACCGGCCGTTCGCAAAGGGATCCCGGGTCCCTTAAGGAGATGCAGGCGATGCTTTCGTCTGTTCCGAATTTGAGGACGCATCTCGTTCTGTCGGTCATTACGCGCGATTCCGAACTGTATGACATGGCAACGCGCTTTTCCATCTTCCGACCTCAAGGGTTGATCATGTCGAAGCTCGATGAGGCGACCATTTTCGGCTCGATTTATAACGTTTCCCAAAAAGTGAAGCTGCCATTGCTCTACTTCACGACTGGGCAACGTGTTCCTGAAGATATCGAGGAAGCTTCGCGGGAGCGGGTCGCGTCTTTGATTCTGAACCTCTAGGGGGTCGTCAAGTGAGTGATCAGGCGGAAACACTTAGAAAATTGATGATCGGACGCGTTCACTCCGGTGAAGGGGGTCCGGACGAAAGTCGTTCTCCTCGGGTGGTTACGGTCGCGAGCATAACCAGGGCCGGCAGGAGTTCGTTTGTCGCTCATCTGGGAGTTCTTCTCGCCAGGCTCGGCCATCGCGTTCTCCTCGTCGACGGCAATGGTTTTGGCTCGGCCGGTTCTTCGCGGCTCGAGGATGTTCTCGGAGTTTCCGGTACGGCGACCCTGGAGGACGTGATTCGCGGCACTGCCGACCTGAAACAGGCGGTTTTTGGCGTCGAACCGAACCTTTGGCTCGTGCCCGCGGGTGCAGGACTGTTTGAGCTGACGCAGTCGGACCCGGAGACGCGCGGGCGTGTTCTGGAAGTTCTCGGAAGGGCGGATCACGAAGTGGATGTCATACTCGTGGACGCAAGGTCGGGAATGCACGCGCCCGGTTCGGGGACCGTCATTGTATTGACTCCCGGAGACTCGGCGCTCACCGAAGCTTACGCCCTGGTGAAGAGGCTTAAGGCTGAGACGGGAATCAGCGAAGTCAATGTCATCGTCAATCGGGTGACGGATGGTGCTGAAGGCGTTCAGACGTTTAAAAGGCTGAAGAATGTTGTCGGACGTTTCACCGATCTTTCAGTGGAATACCTGGGACACTGGCCGAATGATGAAAAAATCACACAGGCAGTGAGGAAACAGAAAATTCTGTTAGACTTGTATCCAAGGGCTCCTTCGATCGCGTGCCTAGAGCTTCTGGCGAAACGATTTCGCATCAAGTATCTGGGGATTTCCGAAACGGATCAGGCATCGCGTATCGTGAAGAGGCCGCTCACGTTAGGTCGGTTTAGGGAAGAACCGGCGCGATTAGCGCCAGGGAATACGGCAAAGTTCTGGCGAACTTTGCTGTGCGAGGTGAAAGCATGAGGCTCAATCAGGGAATTCAGAAGTATCGTGAGTCGACGCGAAGCGATTCAAGACCCGTAAAAAACGCGAGTCCCGCGAAGACGTCGGCCGCCAAAGAGACGCCGGCAAAAGAGCAGCCGACAAAAGAGCACAAGGAAAAAGAGCAGGCCAAAAACCTGAAAACCCCTCAAAGAGCGGCCAAAACCACGAAACCTGCCGCGACAATGGAAGACGTCAACAAGGCGGCCGAGGATATCATCGCGGCCGAGGAAGCGGCAAAAGAGGAAGCCGCACTTCAGAAAGAAATCGCCGCGGAATTGGAGCGCGAATCCGCTCAAACCGCGCAACTGGTTAAAGAGGATTTTTCGCCCGTCAACAGCACTCGCGAGAGACTCGTTCTCGAATACGCTCCCCTGATCAAGTACATCGCGCAGAAAATCGCGGCGCGGCTTCCCGCCAATATCGAACTGGATGACCTGATCAGTTCGGGGGTGATCGGTCTGATGGACGCGATCGAGAAGTACGATTCCTCACGAGACAACAAATTCAAAACTTACGCGGAATTCAGAATTCGCGGTGCCATTCTCGACGAGTTGCGGGCTCAGGACTGGGTTCCTCGTTCCGTTCGCGAAAAGGCGAAGGTGCTTGAACGCTGTTACATCAAACTGGAACAGCAAAACGGCAGGCAGGCCACTGACGAGGAAGTCTGCAGTGAGCTCGGCATCAGTCAGGCCGATTTTCACGATCTCTTGAATCAGGTCAGGAGCGTTTCGCTCCTTTCTTATGATGACATCCTGAATTTTTCGAAGGCCGACAAGCGGTCACTCCACGGGCTGGGAGAAAACGGGACCAAGGTTCCGACCCCGTACAGCGAAGTGAGTGTCGCGTCCGTGAAGAAAATGATCGCCGAGTCGATCCAGGATCTTCCTGAAAAGCAGCGGCTCGTGCTGTCGCTCTATTATTACGAAGATCTCAATCTCAAGGAAATCGGCCGGGTTCTGGACGTCACCGAATCGCGAGTGAGCCAGCTGCACACGCAAGCCATTATCCGGCTTAAAGCGAAGCTCCGCAATCACTGGGAAGAGTTTTACATGCTTTTGAGCTAGGCAGCCTTCGAGCCGTGGAGTTCTCCCTGAAGTCCGTCGTAGAAGGCTTTCACCGCTTTTTCTTCCTCCGGACTTTTGAACGTGAATTGGATGCCTATTCGATAGCTGAACGAGTTGGACGAAAGTATGTGGCTGTCATTGTGGTACTCCTGGCAAGCCACGACTTTGCCACGAAGCTGAACTGAGCTCGGCTCAGTTACCGTAATCAGCACTTCCTGCCCCGAACCGAGCGGTAGGGCGGTGAAAATCCCGACTGATTTGGCGGTGAGATCATTTAGAACGACTCTTGCCGTAGTGGTGACCGGTTCTGAAGATGCCGAGCCCACGATCTGGAGTTCGGCGTTGACCCGGCGAATATGAAACGGTTGTTGAAGCCGTTCACGTTCACGCTTTCTGGCATTTGCCAGCGCCCGGACCCGCTGATTGGGGGATTGCCACATACGAACTCCTTCTGATTGCGCCTAGTTTTGATTATGCCGCGCGTTAGCGCTGTAAACAAGAAAAAGTGTGAAGAAAAACCTCACATTTTTAACAATCTTGGAAATTCAAGGACTTCCACTAAATTTGGAGCGCAATCCGCAGAGCGTGTCGGCGGTCTTGGTATCCGCCCGGATTGAGACTCATCTCCTCCC
The DNA here is from genome assembly GCA_001770175.1 of Bdellovibrionales bacterium RIFOXYD1_FULL_55_31. Taxonomy (GTDB): domain Bacteria; phylum Bdellovibrionota; class UBA1018; order UBA1018; family UBA1018; genus XYD1-FULL-55-31. Next base: position 14,820 of record MEQK01000171.1, read on the forward strand.
CGTAAGTGGCATATTCCAAGCTGAAGAAGCGGAATAGAAAGCCCAGGCCGGCGGCCAAATAACCTTGGTTAATCCCGAGCCGTGGCGCCAGCATCCCGTAGCGGGCCTCGGCGCCGAGGTGAACCGTCCTGAAGAGACTTCCGTTCGGGTTATTCCCGATATCCGTAAACTCGAGCGCCGCGAGAAAATTCGAGAATGGCCCGAGGCGGGGACGGCGCGCCGAGATCCCGAAATTGAAAGTGCGGGGCTGCGCAATCGGCAAATTGCCTGTTTCTGCCGGGTGGACTTCGATGTTGCTGTATTTGCCACCGAGGAGGTTGTTGATCGACGCGCCTCCCAGGAATTCGAATTCTTTCCACGTATAAGGAACGCGGTACATCGCGCCCAGATCGAAATCGAGCATTGCTCCGTCGCCGCCGATTTCTTTCGCGCTCAGGGTCGAGCTTCGCAAGAAATCCGCGAAGCTGTAGCTCATTTTGTCGATTCGGGTCGACACGCGGTAGGTGAAATGTGCGGTCATTCCGACTGAGAGACGATCGTCGCTCAGAAATCGGCGTCCTACCGTAAAGGCCGGTCCGATGTCCGTAAACGCTTGCGGATCGATTCTGAAGGTTCTTCGGAGATCGAGATCGAACTGGGTGCTGGTGATCAGCCCGAATGCATATGCCATGCGTCCTTCCGCGGGAACCGGGAAGTAGAGCGAAGGAAGCGTCGTCTGAAACCGGACGTGATTGTTGCTGCCAGCGCTGCTGCCGATTTTCTGGACCGTGTCACCGGACTCGAGCAGGTCTCCGAGTGTGTCGATCGTTGTTGAATTGATCTCGATCATCGGATCAAAGAGCGTCATCCGGAATCGCGGGTTGTAAGTCACGCGGGCGGGATTTCCGAAAAAGTTTTCGTCATAGAGCCCGGTCGTGATCTTCACGCCGCCCATCGCGGAGCTTCGGATGCTCTGATAGGGCCGGACGATTTGTTCGAGGGCGTGAGCCTCGATGCTGAGTCCCGCGGCAACGAGTAAGGTGAATGCGATCAAAGGAATATGGAATTTCATGAGCGGCTCCCGAACCCATTTTCGATGAGAGTCAAACGATAGCAGCCGGGATCGTCATCGACCAGAAACTGAACGACCGCGATAAAGACTTCCATGAGCGTCTTGGTTGCACCGCCGAGCCGGCCCGCAGCGCCGATTTCACTCAAGCCGGCATGTGCTTCAAGAATCGCCGCATGAACCATATAAAGCGTCGGAGCCGCCGCGGTCATGCCGGTCGTTCCCGAAGTCGGAAGCCCCGCCATCGCGGGACCCACCGTCATCGCTCCCGCGCAACCGGCCGGATTCGCGCAGGTGACCGCGTTGCAGGTAGACATGTCCGTCACCAAATCCGCTCGGGTGAATTTGCCGGGAGTGTTCGCGATTTCCGAGAAGAGCTCGGCGAGAATCGCCATCGCGCCCAGGAACCGAACCATCCCCCTCAGAGCCGCGTTGTTCTGGATTTTCGTGTGCTCTTGAAATGCGGTGAGCATCGCGAGGCGCTTGGTCACGCCCGGTGCGCCGCCGGTTGAGGAATTGCTCAGCATCGCGGCGAGCTTCGTGATCGCCTCTCCGCCCGGTGTCGCGCCGGTTCCGAATGCGGTCATGAAAGCGGCCATTCCGGCGCCCGTATCCTCGAGCATCCGGAAAGCCTGTTCACTCGCGACCGTATCGGCCTCGGCGGCGGAGAGCTTCCCGTAAAGCTCGGCGGCGGTCGCGAAATCACCGTGATCAAACGCGGCCCGTGCCGCCGAAAGAAGCTGCGGGTCTGAAGTCGGGCTGTCGATCGGATCGAACATGTTACAGGATGTCGTCCCTACGAGGGCCAAGAAAAGCGTTAGTATCGAAAGCGGAGCTTTCAGCCGGCAAAAGCGCGGGTAGCAGTTTCTCACGAGATCTCCCTGAAATGATTTGCTGTAGAAATCAAGAGTAGGGGAGCCTTGCTGGTTTGTAAAGCGCGGGGGCTACTTATCTAGTTTGGGAGGGAGGCGGTACCTCGTGATGCGTCTTGTGCCCAGTTTGTGCCCAGCCTTGACGCGTGATGAACTCCATTACTTGCTTTCGAAGGTCATCCAACGTCTTGGAATTATCGAACAAGACGGTCGCGGCGGCGCGTCGTTCGGAATCCGAGGCTTGCGCCTGAAGAATTTTGTCGGCCATTTCCGGGCTTAAGCCGTCCCGGGTGACGAGCCGCTTTCGGCGGATTTCAGCCGGACAATCGACCACGATCAGTCCGGCAAGATTCTTATAACGTTCAGTTTCAACAAGCAGGGCGGCTTCGTAAATGACATGCAGAGGCTTCCCTGATTCCGTTCCGCTCGGGAATTTCGCGTGGGCCAGAAGCTGCACGCGATGAATGCTTTCGGTTTGAATGAGGGGGTGAAGAATCGCTTCCAGGTCGCGTTTGGCGGCCGGATCAGAAAAGACGATCTCGCGCAATTTCGCGCGGTCAGCGGTTCCGAAGCGTCTCATAATGGCCGGATAAGCGTTCCCGTCGGGTTCCGTCAATTGATGAGCGATCTTGTCAGCATCAACGACGATAATCCCTGCCTTTTCAAAAAAGGCTGCGGCGGTCGATTTACCGGAAGCGATGCCTCCCGTTAAACCCCAGATCTCGACGGGGCTTCGGGCGTGGCGGCTGTCAGTCGAAAGTTGCCCTGCGCTACTCATGCTGAGACTCCTTTTTTGCTTCATCCCAGAACTGGTCCATCTCTTCTAGCGTCGACTGTTCGGGTGTCTTTCCGTGTTCCTTAAGTCTCTTTTCGACGTGATGAAACCGAAACTCAAATCGATTCAGTGTCGTTCGAAACGAATCTTCGGGATTGACGCGCATCAGAAAAGCAAGATTGCAGATCGAGAAAATCAGGTCTCCGAGTTCCTGTTCGACCCGCTTTCGTACACGATCCTTTTCAAGGTCGCTGGCTTGCGGGTTTTCATAGGCGGTAATCTCGGCTTTCAGTTCGCTGAGCTCTTCATCGATTTTGGCAAGCGGGCCTGTCAGGTCCTTCCATTGGAAGCCTACTTTGGTCACCTTTTCGAGGATTCGGGCGGCTCTTTGCAAAGACGGCAGCCCTTTCGGAACTCCGTCGAGAACGCTCGCGTCTTTTTTCGTGAGCTTCTCTTTCGCCTTCTGCCGCTCCCAGCTTTGAAAAGCCGATTCTGCGTTGTCGGCCTTCACTTCCCCGAAAACATGAGGGTGACGGCGAATGAGTTTTTCATTCAGGGCTTCCGCCACGTCGAAAATATCGAAGGCTCCCGCTTCGCGGGTCATTTCGGAATGAAGCAGAACCTGTAACATGAGGTCGCCCAATTCCTCGCGAAGGGAATTGCGGAGTTTCTCGTCTTTCAGATTCTCTGACGATTCGATCCGATCGAGGACATCGATGACTTCAAACGCTTCTTCAATGAGGTACTGGCGAATTGATTGATGTGTTTGTGCCCGATCCCAGGGACACCCATCCGGTGCGCGCAGACGCTCGACGGTCTTGATCAGGCGACCGAGAGACTCGAGCTTCGGAGCGTTCGGGGCGGCCGGGTCGTTTTTGTCAGTGTGGGCTGCGCGCTTTGTCATAGTGGCTAAATCGTATATCATGAGCGGGTGGGAACCAAAAAAACTATTCAGGCCTGGAACCAAGACGCCACTCGCGTTCTCGAAAGAACACTTGTACTAGCACAGGCGGTTCCAAGTTTGAGCCGGCGGCGGCCGGTTGCGCGAATCGGAGTGGTGCGGCAGGTCGGTCCGAAAGGTGTCCGCCACAAACAATGGACCGCGGCCGTTTACGTCACGAGCAGTGCGCCAGCGATGGCCCGTCTCAATCGTCGTTATCGGCGCAAAAATTCTCCGACCGATGTCCTGAGTTTTGAAGCGCCCGCGCCATTCCAAAGGCACGGACATTTGGGTGAACTCATCATTTGCCTGCCTGTTCTCAAACGACAGGCGCGTGAACTCGGCCATTCTCCCGAGAGGGAATTGGAGGTGCTGATTGTTCACGGCGTTCTTCATCTCCTCGGAATGGAACACGAAAGCGTCGACGCCCGTCCGATGGCTCGTTGGGAATCGCGGTTGCTGGCGGCGCTGTCGCGGGGCCATAGCTTGGGCTTGATAAAGCGCGCCCGGTCAGGTAATCCCTCTTTATGAACTTTCAGGCTTCAGCAGTTTTGGCCCCCCATGAAATCCGTGAGCAGCTCGCTTCCATGCGCGAGAAACTCGCATTCCTACGAGGTTCTCTTTGACCTGCCGGTCAAACAACG
>MEQK01000172.1 GCA_001770175.1 Bdellovibrionales bacterium RIFOXYD1_FULL_55_31
ATTGCGCGACGGGAACTCCGACCGCGGGTTGTAACTACTATTCCAACGGCGACAAAATCATCGACGTCGAAGATCCTTACTACCAAAGCTCCTATTACCTCGAGTACGCGTTTTGGGAATACACCGACACGTTCGGTTATACCCAGTACTACCTCGGCTGGGCATGGCTAAGCCCCGATAACATTCTTTATGACGATTGGGGTCGCGCGCTGAACAACTCCGGCGAGGAAACAGACTTCGACATCATCGCCGACGTCGCGAAACAGGAAGAAAAGAACATTCAGAGCGCCGGTCGGGAATTCGCCGAAAGATATCTGCTCAGCGCGGATGTCGGCGTAAAGATCGCGCGAACCATGAATGACTGGGCGAAAATCGGAAAAACACGTGACCGTACCCAGGCGGACCTTGACGACGTCTCGGCTCAGCTCGGGTTTAATTTCAAGAAAGCCGCCTCCGCCCTTGAGAAGGCGAAAGCCGGCGATAAAAGCGCAATGGACGGAACCCTCAATGACCTCGCGAATGCCTGGGGAACTTCTCCCGAGACTTCGCGCGAAATCGTCAAGAGCGTCTACTCTCAGTATCTGGCCGATTATAACCTGTAACTGATCCTCCAACGTTACAGCTGACCTGAGAACGCCTGGGTGCCCGTTGCCCGGGCGTTCTTGTTTATTCAATTGAGCTGGTCGCCTTTCTATTGAACGAATTTCCCCCAAAAACTGTCTGAATGTCATACACCCCGCGCAATAACAACAAGGAGCAAAATGACACTACCAAAAGAATAACAAGGAGTTACCGCGTTAATGCGGTGTATTGTTCGTGGCATCCCGCTTGCTTAGCAGGCCCGGCATGAACAACGTGGTCTCGTTAAAATCAGTACGTGAGTTGAAAACAGCAGAAGCAGAAGATCACGCTTATCGCGCAAAGATCCTTTGCATGGATAAGCTCGAGCTTTTGGAAGAGATGGTCAGGTTTCAGGAGGAACGCTCCTCGGTGGGGCACCTGACACTCCCAATGATGCTTCGAGGCAAGGTCCTCTTCAAAGCCCTCGAGGACAACGCCGAAACGCAGGAACTCTTGCTCCTGACCCGATCCTATCGGCGTCATCTGGAGCACGAACTCCACAGCTACCTTCAGCAGCAGCGAAACAGCGGTTAAAGCAGGTTGCTCGCCAATTCCGAAAGCTTCGAACGCTCACCCCGCGTGAGCGTGATGTGCGCTGAAATGGCTTCATCTTTAAAACGCTCAACCAGATAAACCAATCCGTTGTTCGCGGAATCAACGTACGGATTATCAATCTGGAAGCTGTCGCCCGTGAGCACGATTTTCGTATTATCACCCGCTCGGGTCACAATCGTTTTGATCTCGTGCGGCGTCAGGTTCTGCGCTTCATCGACAATCAGATATTGCTGCGGAATCGATCGGCCGCGAATATAGGTCAACGGTTCGATCTGGAGCAGCCCCTGGTTCATCAGTTCCTGGCAGCCTTTACCGGCTCCTCTTCTGCCTTTCGCTCCCGTCGCGCCGAACAGAAAATCGATATTATCGTAAATCGGCTGCATCCATGGATTCAGCTTTTCTTCGATATCGCCCGGCAGAAATCCAATATCCTTGCCCAACGGGAAAATCGGACGGGAAACAAGAAGGCGATGATAAATGCCTTCATCGACGGTCTTCGAGAGCCCCGCCGCGATCGCGAGAAGCGTCTTTCCGGTTCCGGCTTTGCCGACCAGACTGACAAGTTTGATATCATCGTTCAGGAGAGCGTCCATCGCGAACGCCTGCTCCGCATTTTTCGGAAAAATCCCCCAGAGGCCCTCGACCGGCTTGAAGACCGGGACAATGCAATCGAGTTCTTTCGAATACCGGCCCATCGCCGTGTGATTCGGGTTCACTCCGTCCTTGAGAATGACGTACTGGTTGGGTTTCAGCGTCGGCATCGACTCAAACCGCGCGAGTCGTTTGTTCTGGTAGAACTCGTCGACCTGGTGCGCTTCGGCGGTGACCGTGGCGGTACCGGCGTAAAGCTGATCAGGCTCAACACTGGCCGGCTCGTAATCCTCAGTGGCAATGCCGAGCGCGTCGGCTTTGATTCTGAGGTTCGTGTCTTTCGTGACGAATACGACCGGGCGCTTGGGATGGTCCTTCTTGAGCGACATCGCGAGGGCGAGAATGCGGTTATCCGCCTTATCCATCGCGAGTTCGATCGGAAGCGGATGATCACCTCCCAATTCTATGGTCAGCAAGCCGCCATTCGGCAACTTGACGCCCTTCGAGAGTTCGCCATCGGCGCGCATATCGTCAATCGAGCGGGAGAGCATCCGGGCGTGCCGGCCATTCTCGCTCATATCGCGTTTGAACCGGTCGATTTCCTCGATAACGACGATCGGAATGATGACGTCGTTGTTCCCGAACTTGGAAATGGCTTGTGGATCGAAAAGCAGAACGTTGGTATCCAGGATAAACGCTTTCCGCAAAAGGGCCTCCTCAGCCGGCGCCAAGCTCAAGCCGTGCGCCGTGGTCAAAGTTGAACAATAAACTTCGTTACTAGGAATTTAGAACAGAAACGACGAGACTCGCAAGAGCTTTCATTGAGACGGCGGTTCGCTCACAGTCCCACTTTCAGAGCCAACCGAAGCATGAACCGGCGTTCCGTATCGTCTTGCACATAGCTGCCCTGTTCTTCGGCGTAGGAGAGCGCAGTTACCTTGAAAATCCAGGCATCGAAGCTCGCTCCGTAAGTGAAAAAAGCCTGACTGATGCCTGCGTAAACGCTGATCATCGGGAGCGCGAATTCAACGCCCGTGTGGCTCTTCTTTTTCCAATCGGCCGTCTCGAGAAGATGACGATAATCGTAAAGCAGCGTCGTACTCAGTTTCGGAAGCTGATAGGTGGCGGCGATTCCCGTCGCCATGTTGCTCTTGATCGGGTCCGGGCCCGCTCCGAATTTCGTGTCGCCGATATCCGTCCAGACCAGGCCCCATCCGATCTTCAGCCGACTGTTAACCGTTCTGAGGTACTGTAAACCGAAGTCAAGACCGTATCCGCGCTGATAGTTGCCGACGATTTCCTGCAAGCTATCCCTGCTCACATTCATCATCTGCGTCAGCGATAAAAGTCGGTAGCCGCCTCTGCGCCAGAGGAGCTTCCCGCCGACCCCCACTCTCAAGTCGTGCTTGGATTTTGCGCGCGCCCTCATGACTGACTGGCCCCAGGCGAACTGAATCCCGTTGGTCATCTGATCCCCGAGCACGATCTGCGGGAGCGCCTGATTTTTGGCCAGAACAGCCGCCTGGCCGTCGACGATCACCGAGATCCCGAAGTTCGGCATCGTGAAGCTCGGAGTGAGCTGGACGCGACCGTAGATGTTCTTACCCATGACCTCATTCAGAGTATCGCCGCTCAGGTTATTGTAGGCGGCACGGTTTTGCGCGGCCGCCAGGATATCGGTTGATCCCTCGATATCGGCGATGAAGTACTGCACGCCGTACCGCTTCAGTCCGGCCAGCCCGGCGGGATTCAGAAAAATGGCCTGTTCATCGTCCGCCAGACCGACAAACGCGTTCCCCATCGCTTGGGCGCGCGCGCCCCGGTAGAATTCGCGAAGTTCCTCGCCGCTGGCCCGCTCCGCGAAAGTTCCACTCAGAATCATGAGTGCCGCGGCCAACTTGGCCAAGGTGGAATTTCTCATGGCACGATGGGTTCCCACGAGGCGTTTATGGAATTGACGAGCGCGGCCGCCGAACACGAGGCTTCGTCCGTGAGAGTTCCGGCGCATTTGCTCCGGTCACGCAAAGCGGTCGGGCAGGCCGTGCAGCCCAGGTTGCAGGGCCCGGCGGGGTTGGGTACCGAACAACCCGCTTCGCACGTCTGATACAGAAGCTGCTGAACCGCCGACATCGAGGAGAACGACTCTTTTAAAGCACCTTTCGCGGAACTGATCACTCCGCCCAGGCTGTCCGCGAAATTCAGGAGTTCGGAGGCGAAAGCGCAGCCATCCGTCTTCATCCCGGCCGAATCCGGCAAGGTCCACGGGAGATCCGTCGTTTTCATGTAGCCCAGCGTCGGATCGGGCGCGGCGAAACGATTCTCCATCGCGCCGATCGCGGCGAGGCTGACGAAAAGAAGATAGATGTTCGAGTCCTCGATGCGATCCGTGTAAACCGTCGCGCCCGGATTGAAGCTGGTGGGATTGATGTATTGCGAGGGAAGAATCACGGCACCCGGCTTGAGCGCCGCCATCAGGGCATCGGTCGCGAGCAAGGCCGATTCAACCGTCTTATCATCGGCCGCATTGGTCGCGGGAAAAAGCTTGGCCATCACGGCCCAGAAAGTCTGGCCACCGAGGTAGGCGGCATTGAGCTGAAGATCCCCGAGTAATTTGAAAAAATTGACGTTCGCGCCGCACGCATAGGCTGAAGCCATGATCATGCGCACTTCGTTATCCGTACTGGCGGAATGATAAAGGTCTTTAATCGTGGCAATCGCGTTCGAGCAGTTCTTCGCGGCAAGATGTCTATTCGTCGCCTCGATGATCGCGCGCTTTCCTTCCGGAGTCGCGGGATCAAAGGTGCTCGTCCCGCAAGCCGTTGTCAGCAACAACGCAGCCGAGCCCACGAGAACCAACAGAGCGCGCAAAACAGCATCCATGCCGTTTCAATTCCTCCCGCGGATCAGCCCTGGAGATAACTCGCGATCCGGCGGCAGCCTTCCATCAGGCTCCGCTCATCTCCCGAGAAGCTCAGTCGGATCGACTCCGGGTCCCCGAAGGGAGAACCAGGAACGACCGCGACATTCGCCTCCTCCAGGATGCGTTCCGCAAACGCAACCGAGTCCTCGCCTTCTCGAAGGTACTTTCCGATCCCGATAAAGAGATAAAAAGCTCCCTCAGGCGAGGATACTTCTATTTTGCTCAGTTTCTCGAGAAATTCCAAGGCGAGATCGCGTCTGTTCCGATAACTTTCGATATGGTGCTGAAACATCGCTTCCGGCAGCGCGAGGGCGGCAAGACTTGCCCATTGGGCCAAGCTGTTGATCCCTGAGGTGCTTTGACCCTGAATCGTCAGAATAGCGCGAGTGATGGGAGCGCACGCGACGGACCAGCCGATTCTCCACCCCGTCATCGCGGCGCTTTTCGACAGCCCATTGACGGTTACCGTCCGATCCTTGAGGGCCGGCGCCCCTTTCAGGAATGAGCAAAACGGCGTTTTACCGAGAATGATCCTGTCATAAATCTCATCGCTCAGAACGCAGATGTGGCTGGCTTCGGGCGCGAGAAGAACTTCTCCGAGTGCCGCGAATTCAGCTTCCGTATAAACCGCCCCCGTCGGATTGCACGGGGAATTAAGAATCAGAAGCTTCACCTTTGGCCCAATGGCCGCCTTAAGCTGCGCGGGCGTGATTTTAAACCCCTGGGCGGCGGGCGCCCAAATGAATTTCGGAATCCCGCCGGCGAGCTTCACCATGTCCGGATAGCTCAACCAATACGGGCTCGGGATGAGAACCTCGTCGCCGGGATCAAGAAGCGCGAGCATGGCGTTGAACAGGGCCTGCTTGCCGCCGTTACTGACGATCACATCCGAAAACGCCCAGCGTCCCCCCCTCGGTTGCTGATCATTCGTTTTACGTGCGACCGCTTCCCTCAGCTCCGGAATCCCCGCGGCCGGCGTATACCTGGACCGATTCGCGCGTACAGCTTCAATGGCGGCTTCCTTCACGGCGTCGGGAACGGCGAAATCAGGCTCACCCGCCGTGAGATTCGCAATATCGAGACCCTTCGCGCGAAGGTCTTGAGCGGCGGAGTGGATCTTGAGCGTGATGCTTTCCTGGATCAGCTCCATTTTGCGAGCGACTCGGACCGGAGCGGTCATTTCTTTGGAACCCTGA
>MEQK01000173.1 GCA_001770175.1 Bdellovibrionales bacterium RIFOXYD1_FULL_55_31
AACCTTCTCAACCTTGAACTCATCCATTACGAGCAGACGATTGGCTTTAACCCGATCCGACAAAGCGGAACGCAAAGCGCCCCTGACCATTTCTTTGGGAGTCGCCTGTTCGTAACTCCGCGGAACCGGACCATGGCTCTGGCCGCCGCCCGGGTTCAGAGGAGAACGTGTTGACCCCTGGCGTGCATTGCCGGTCCCCTTCTGACGGAACGGCTTGCGTCCGCCGCCGCGGATTTCGGACTTGGTCTTGGTCTTGGCGGTTCCCTGACGGCGCCCGGCAAGCTGCGCCTTGAGCACCTGATGAACCAGCGGAATGTTCACGTCGACATTGAACACATCGTCGCGAAGATCAATCGTTCCAATTTTTTTCTTATTCTGATCAATCAAATCTAAGCTAGGCATGACTTACTCCGCCCCCTTTACCGCATGACGGATTGTGACGATCCCGTTCTTGGGACCCGGCACGCTTCCGTGCACCAACAAGAGCTGATTTTCAGCGTCAACGCGAACAACACGGAGGTTCTGAATCGTGACCTGTTCGTGGCCCATGTGGCCGCCCATTTTTTTGTTTTTGAAGCATCTTCCAGGATCAGCACGATTTCCGATTGAGCCCAGTTGCCTGTGCGAAACAGACGCGCCGTGCGTTTTGTGTCCGCCGGACATATGGTAGCGCTTCATGCCGCCTTGGAAGCCCTTACCTTTACTCATGGCAGTAAGGTCGACGAAATCGCCGGGTTTCAAAAACTCGGGCGAAAGAATCTTTCCGACGGTAAGACCGTCGAGCTTCTCCTCATCGGCAAGTCGAAATTCCTGATAATGATAGAATCCGGACTTACTCACCGCTTTCGCGTGGCCTTGTTCAGCTTTCGTAGCCGCTTTGGCTTTCTTCTCGAGCATGCCGACCTGAATCGCTTGATAGCCATTCTTGGCCTGGGTTTTCACTTGTGTGATCCAGGTAGGCCTCAAATCAATCACGGTAACAGCAACTGAATCCCCCTCATCGGTGAAGACTTGGGTCATTCCGGCTTTTATACCCAGAATGCCGCCCTTGAATGCGACTTTCTCGGAGCTAGGCGCAGGCACAGAGTTGCTTGTGCCAGCCTGTGCTTCAGGCTTCTGTTCCATACTTATCTCCAAGGCGATCCAACTCGCCCGTTTTTTTTCACAAATCTACCGTCACAGCATCACCGGGAAGCCGCCCTCCGTTCCAAAACCGGGGAACGTGGGGCCGCCGGATGCCTTCATGCGATAGTTGTTCGAGTCTTTCCAAGTTACTGGCTAAACTCTTTCGACTTTCCTTCTGGGATGCCACCTATTGCAGCATGCAGAAGAGAGTATCGATTGCTCTTCCCATTGAACCTAGGAAACGGAGAATTCCGCTTCCAGGAACATCAGGACTTGATCTCCACATCCACCCCAGCTGACAAATCGAGCTTCATAAGAGAGTCGACCGTTTGCTGAGTCGGTTCGAGGATATCCAAAAGCCGCTTATGGGTCCGAATTTCGAACTGTTCGCGGGACTTCTTGTCTACATGAGGTGACCGGAGAACGCAATACTTATTCGTAACAGTCGGAAGTGGAATCGGGCCACGCACGGTAGCGCCAGTTCTCTTCGCCGTATTCACGATTTCCCAAACGGATTGATCGAGAACTCTGTGATCGAAAGCTTTGAGTTTGATCCGGATCTTATGTTCTATTGCCATTTCACATCCCCTTAATTTGGCCAAAACCGGCCTTTTTCTCGAGAAGTTCCCTTAATCGCGACGTGACTGCGAGCAAGCAATCTTTCCCGAGGCGTCAACACGAAATAAGAAGACGAGTTTATACAAGTTGTTTTGTCCAAAAACAACACGATTCTGGCGCCCTCTTCCGGGGACTCTAAAATTGAAAAAAAGCTGATTTTAGCCGTGGCTGGCGATGATGCCCAAGCGGGTCTTAATTTCCTCGCCAATATGGGACGGCACTGGTTCGTATCGCGAAAAAGACATCGTATAGACCGCACGTCCTTGGGAGGCCGATCTTAAGGCTGTCGAGTAACCGAACATCGTAGCAAGCGGGACTTCAGCATCAATTACCTGCATGCCGTGCCGAACGGTCATATTCAGGATTTTTCCGCGCCTGCCATTCAGATCCCCGATCACGCCGCCCATATATTCCTCCGGGCATACGACCTCGCAGGCCATGACGGGCTCGAGAAACACAGGGGTTCCCCTGCGGGCAGCTTCTTTGAAGGCCATTGAGGCTGCAATCTTGAAGGCGATTTCGGTGGAATCGACGTCGTGAAATGAACCGTCAAGAAGGGTGGCCTGAATGTCGATCGCCGGATATCCGGCGACTATGCCGCCCAGCATGGCTTCCTGGATTCCTTTATCCACCGCAGGGATGAACTCACGCGGAATCGCACCTGCCCGGATTTGATTTACAAACGAGTAACCGGCACCACGCCGGACGGGATCGAGTCTGATGATACAATGACCGTACTGGCCTTTGCCGCCCGACTGCCGGATAAACTTGCCTTCGGCTTCAGCCGATTGCAGGATCGTCTCTTTGTAAGAAACTTGTGGCTGACCGACATTCCCCTCCACTTTGAATTCGCGACGCATGCGATCGACAATGATCTCGAGATGAAGCTCGCCCATGCCGCTGATCAAGGTCTGGCCCGTTTCTTCATTGGCTGTCACGCGGAACGAGGGATCTTCCATCGCAAGGCGCTGAAGAGCTCCTGCAAGCTTCTCCTGATCAGCCTTCGTTTTCGGTTCGATCGCGATTGAGATCACCGGCTCAGGAAAGGTCATCTTCTCCAAGAGGATCGGATGCCCCTCATTGCAAAGCGTATCCCCTGTCGTGGTGAATCTCAGCCCAACAGTGGCGGCGATATCCCCGGCCCTCACCTCGTTGATGTCCTCGCGTTTGTTCGCGTGCATCTGGAGCAATCGCCCGAGTCGCTCACGTTTGCCCTTCGCTGGATTGTAAACCATCGCGCCATGCTCGACCTTTCCGGAGTACACACGGAAGTAGGTCAACTGTCCCACGTAAGGATCGTTCTGAATTTTGAAAGCGAGCGCGGCGAATGGTTCTTCGAAGTTCGGCTTGCGTGTGAGGGTTTTCTCCTCATCCCGAGGGTCCTTTCCATCAACCGGCGGAACATCCGTCGGCGACGGAAGGTAGTCCACGATGGCATCGAGCATGGGTTGCACGCCTTTGTTCTTGAAACTCGCACCACAAAGCACGGGCACCAGTCTCATTGCAAGGCAGCCCTTACGAATCGCCCGCCGGATCTCGTCCGCGGTGACCGGTTCGCCGCCGATGTACTTATCAGTGATCCGGTCATCAAACTCCGCCGCGGCTTCAACCAACTTCTCTCGATACTCCGTCGCAAGTTCCTCAAGCTCGGACGGAATCGCCGAATTCTCGAAACTCGCCCCGAGGTCCTCGGAATACCAGCGAACCGCCTTCATTTCGACGAGATCAATAATACCGGCAAAGCTCTCCTCCTTGCCCCAGGGAAGCTGAAGCGCTACCGGATTTGCCAGGAGACGTTTGCGAATCTGCAGCAAAACGTCAAAATAATCAGCGCCGGTTCGATCCATCTTATTTACGAAGGCAATCTTCGGGACATGGTATTTGTCGGCCTGCCGCCAAACAGTTTCAGACTGCGGCTCGACGCCTCCAACAGCGCAGAATATCGCAACCGCCCCATCCAAAACACGGAGAGAGCGCTCAACCTCGATCGTGAAATCAACATGGCCCGGGGTATCGATGATGTTCACTCGGTGATCTTTCCAAAAGCAAGTCGTCGCGGCGGAGGTAATCGTGATTCCACGTTCCTGCTCCTGCGGCATCCAGTCCATTACGGTCGTACCTTCATGGACCTCACCAATCTTGTGGGTCTTGCCTGTATAGTAGAGTATCCGCTCGGTTGTCGTGGTCTTCCCGGCGTCAATGTGCGCCATAATGCCGATATTGCGGATGTGGTCCAAAGATGTGTCTGCCATACCTAAGTCCATATATCATCTTTGACCCACACTTCTCACAAGATTTCTCGGAGGGCGGGCCAAGCGCTGCCCGCCGCAGCTGCAGGGCAAAAAAAAGGGCGCGATCTCTCGCGCCCCCTTCTCTCTCATTGGCTTCAACTGACGCGTCTACGCGCGCGAGTGAAGCCTGACTTTCAATACTTACCAGCGATAATGAGCAAAGGCCTTATTTGCCTCAGCCATCTTGTGAACGTCTTCACGTTTTTTCATCGCACCGCCGCGTCCGTTGGAAGCTTCGATCATTTCGGCGGCAAGTCGCTCCGCCATCGAGTGCTCCGGTCGAGACCGAGCGGCTTCAATGACCCAGCGTGACGCGAGCGATTGGCGCCGCGCGGGCTTCACTTCAACGGGAACCTGATATGTCGCGCCGCCAACACGCCGAGACTTCACTTCAAGGAGCGGCTTCACGTTTTCGAGGCCTTTTTTGAAGAGCTTCAGACCATCATCTCCCGTGCGGTCCTGAATGTTATCGACACAGCCGTAGAAAATCGCCTCAGCTAAGGAGCGCTTTCCTCTCTCCATGAGCGAATTGATGAATTTCGCCACGACAACATCATTGAATTTAGGATCCGGCAGGATTTCCCGTTTACGAATAAATTTCTTACGACCCATTTGGTTTGACCCTCACTACTGAAAAATTATTTTGCCGCAGGTGCCGCTGCTGTTGCCGCCGCCGCACCTGTTCCGCGCTTGGCGCCGTACTTTGAGCGACTTTGCTTGCGATTGGCAACGCCCTGCGCGTCCAAAGTTCCACGAATCGTGTGATAACGAACACCCGGGAGGTCCTTCACACGGCCCCCACGAATCAGAACGATCGAGTGTTCCTGAAGATTGTGTCCGATTCCAGGAATGTAGGATGTAACCTCATACCCATTGGTCAGACGAACGCGGCAGACCTTGCGAAGCGCTGAATTGGGCTTCTTGGGAGTCGTGGTGTAAACGCGTGTGCAGACGCCGCGTCTTTGTGGGCAGCTTTGCAAGGCCGGAGACTTGGTCTTCCAAAGTTTCGCCGAGCGGCCCCTGCGAATGAGCTGATTAATGGTGGGCATGAACTACATTTCCTTTCTTCTAAACTAAAATCGAGTCCGAATACGGCCGTATTCCTAACCAAACTTTCGCTTCGAACGTGTACCAAAAAAACGTACTGGGTCAAGCTCGAACACAGGTCATGGCCGGTTAGATACCCATGACTTGGCCCAAAACTTCAGCCCGAAGTGGGAAGGGCACGAAAATAGACGACTGTTATCCTGCGGTCAAGCCTAATGTTTTACGGTGCGTGGCCGTTCCTCTGTCGTTTCGGCAGGGAGGACGGAGACAGGCACTTCCGGCTTGGCCATCAGGAACTCAGCCGGCTTCTCCAAGACCAGTGCGAGGCGCAGAACTTCATCGGCGTTTTCGACCGGAATGATCGTCATTCCGGCGGTAATTTCCTTAGGAATCTTCTTTATATCCGGGACATTACCCTTAGGAATCAATACCGTCTTAATATTCCCGATCTTGGCCGCCAAGAGTTTCTCTTTTAATCCGCCGATCGGCAATACCCGGCCGCGCAATGTGATCTCGCCAGTCATGGCGACGTCACTCTTGACCGGAATCTTACAAAGGGCGCTCGTGATCGCCGTCGCCATCGTGATACCCGCTGACGGGCCGTCCTTGGGAACTGCGCCTTCAGGAACGTGCAGATGGATGTCAATGTTCTGGTAGAAGTCTTTATCGAGCCCGAGAAGCTGAGCCCGCGATCGCACGTAACTCATGGCGGTTGCCGCGGATTCCTGCATCACTTCGCCGAGCTTGCCCGTGATTTTCACCCCGCCCTTTCCCGGAACGACACTGACTTCGATCTGAAGCATATCGCCGCCGGAATCCGTGTAAGCGAGACCATTGGTCAGACCTATCTCGTTCTGTTCCTCTGCTTTGCTGACCGTGTACTTGGCCGGGCCAAGCATTTCTTCCAAGTCCGCTTCCGTGATCCTGATCGTTGGAAGTTTTTCGGCGAGAGCCGCTGCCTTAGTTGATTTGGATTTCTTAACTCCGCCTTCGGCCTTCTCGGATTCCGCGGGCGTTCGAACCGGAATCCCGGCCGCGCCTCTCTTTTCAACAAGCTTTTTGGCTGCTTTTCGACACACATTCGCAACGGCACGCTCGACGTTTCTCACACCTGCCTCTCGGGTGTAATTCCTGATCAGCCCATAAACGGCTTCATCCGTGAATTCGATGTCCCCTTCCTTTAAACCGTGGGCTTCCATCTGTTTCGTGATCAGATACCGGTGAACGATATTAAATTTTTCGATCTCCGTATATCCGGCGATCGTGATCACTTCCATACGGTCAAGAAGCGGTTTCGGAATGGTATGCAGCGTGTTCGCGGTCAGGAGAAACATCACTTTCGAACAGTCATAATCGACTTCGAGGTAATGATCGCCAAACGCGACGTTCTGTTCAGGGTCGAGCACTTCAAGCAATGCAGAGGACGGGTCGCCTCGAAAATCCATGCTCATTTTGTCTACTTCGTCGAGAAGGAAAACGGGATTCGAAGAGCCCGCCTTCTTGAGCGACTGAATGATTTTACCCGGCAAGGCGCCAACGTAGGTTCGTCGATGCCCCCTGATCTCCGCTTCGTCACGAACGCCGCCCAACGAGCAGCGCGCGAACTTTTTATTCAACGACCGGGCAACGGATTTCGCGAGCGATGTTTTCCCGACTCCCGGAGGCCCGACAAAGCAGAGGATCTGCCCTTTGGTGTTGTCGGTCAGCACCCGGACGGCGAGATACTCAAGTATTCGCTCCTTGACCTCCTCAAGCCCGTAGTGATCTTCCTCAAGCACCTGTTCGGCAATCTTGATGTCATTACGGTCGGTCGTGTATTCGGCCCACGGAAGCCCGATCAGCCAGTCGATGTAGTTGCGCACGACGGTCGCCTCGGCCGACATCGGGGACATCATTTTCAATTTTTTAAGTTCTCGGGCGGCCTTCTCCTTGGCTTCTTTAGACATGGCTTTCGTGCGAATCTGCTTTTCCAAGGCCATGATCTCAGCCTTGAATTCGTCTTTTTCGCCGAGTTCCTTCTGGATCGCCTGCATCTGCTCGTTGAGGTAGTACTCCTTTTGCGAGCGCTCCATCTGCTTTTTCACGCGCGACCGGATTCGCCGCTCAACCTGCAGGATCTCAATTTCCCCCTGCATGAGCTGCAGGAGCTTCTCAAGCCGCTTGGCGGGATCTTGAGCCTCGAGAATCTCCTGCTTATCCTCAAGCTTGAGGTTGAGGTGAGCGACGATCAGATCAGCAATCCGCGAAGGATCCTCGACCGTATTCACGCTCATCAGCATCTCGGGCGGAATTCGCTTGTTCAACTTCACATAATTTTCGAAGGTCCCCTTCAAGGAGCGAATCAATGCTTCCATCTCGAGGCCGCTTCCGGTTGTGTCAACCAGCTCCTCAACCTCGGCCTCGATCAGCCGGTCCGTTTCCCGATACTCGAGAATACGGGCGCGGCGCCGGCCCTCGATCAGGACCTTTACCGTGTTATCAGGCAGCCTGAGAATCTGAAGAATCGTCCCGAGCGTACCGACGGTGAAAATGTCTTTTTCACCCGGAGTGACAGTGGTGGCCTGTCGCTGAGCGACCAAGAAGAGGTCCAGCTTTTTGTTGACGCACTCCTCGAGCGCATTAATCGACTTCTCACGGCCAACAAACAACGGGACGACCATGTGCGGAAAGATGATAACGTCCCGGAGCGGAAGCAGCGGGACAGTGATTCGGGCACCGACTTTCCTGGATTCTTTGCTCATATACGCACCCTTCTTGTTGCGCGAGGTTCGTTATCGACTCGGGTCGACTCGCGGGCAGTTCCCAATCCCTCTATTTAACTACAGCATTCCCAGGTTCCGCTGTAAAGAAGAACGACTGCAAAGATCAGCCGGGCGCCCCCTGGACTTGCGCCGACCTGAACTGACGAAAAAATATTGGCGTTCACCGCCGCGCGCGGTGCACCAAAGCGTCAATTTCCAGTCGACTCAAACCAAATCACGGGTCAGGCGATTTCCGCTTTTTCGGATCCAGCGGCTTTTGTGGTTTCCACGCCGTCGGCGAGAACCATGACGGGACGTTCGCCCTTCAATACGGTATTCTTGGTCACGATGCACTTTTTGATGTTTGTCTTCGCGGGAAGGTCGTACATCACCTCGAGCATCGCCTGTTCCAGAATTGCGCGAAGGCCACGCGCACCCGTATTGCGTTTGATCGCTTCCTTGGCGACTGCTTCCAGCGCATCGGGTTCGAATTCGAGAGCCACACCGTCGTATTCGAATAGCTTCGAATACTGCTTGGTTAAGGCGTTTCGTGGCCTGGTCAAGATCTCAACGAGCGCTTTCTCGTCCAACTCTTCGAGCGTTGCCACGATCGGCAGGCGTCCGATGAACTCAGGTATGATTCCAAACTTGATCAGATCCTCGGGTTCGACCTGAGCCAAAACCTTCGAAACCGACTCCTCGCTTTTTGAAGTGATATTTGCCTGAAGTCCGAGGCTCCGCTTGCCTTTCCTCATCGCGATAATCTTGTCGAGACCGACAAAGGCCCCGCCGCAGATGAAAAGAATGTTCGACGTATCGACCTGAACAAATTCCTGCTGCGGGTGCTTACGCCCACCTTTGGGGGGAACGTTCGCGATCGTGCCCTCGATGATTTTGAGGAGCGCCTGCTGAACACCCTCGCCACTGACATCGCGGGTGATCGAGGGGTTCTCGCTTTTTCTAGAAATCTTGTCGACTTCATCGATGTACACGATACCCTTCTGCGCACGCTCGACGTTGTTGTCGCAGTTCTGGAGCAGATTCAAAATGATGTTTTCGACATCTTCTCCGACGTACCCCGCTTCAGTAAGGGTCGTGGCATCGGCCATCGCGAAAGGCACGTTCAGAAGTTTCGCGAGTGTTTGGGCAAGCAGGGTTTTCCCGGATCCGGTCGGACCAATGAGCAAGATATTGCTCTTCTGGAGCTCGACACCGTCCTTTTCCTTGCTGCTCTTTCTCTCGGTCTGATGCTGAATCCGCTTATAGTGGTTGTAAACAGCGACTGACAGAACACGTTTCGCGCGCTCCTGGCCGATAACGTATTGGTCTAATGTTGATTTGATTTCCGCAGGTTTCGGAATCGTCTGCGAAGAACGCGCCGGCGACTCCTTCTGCCCCTCTTCGGCAATGATGTCATTGCAAAGCTCGATACATTCATCGCAAATGTAGACCGTCGGTCCGGCGATGAGCTTCTTCACTTCGCGTTGATTTTTGCCACAGAACGAGCAGCAAAGATTGCCGAAACCATCACCGTATTTTCTTCCGTCCATAGTTCTCCTCTAAACTCCTCTAAATCTCATGATGAAAACTAGTCTAATCACCAGTGACCCTCTCAAACGAGTCCGCGTTTCTCGACGACCTTATCGATCAGCCCGTATTCCATGGCGTCTTTCGCCGAAAGATAATTGTCCCGGTCCGTATCCTTCTGGACCTGCTCCATGCTCCGGCCAGAATGGGTCGCCAGAATCTGGTTGAGCCTTTCTTTCAAATATAGAATTTCCTTCGCCTGAATCTCGATGTCAGAAGCCTGCCCCTTCGCCCCCCCCAAAGGCTGGTGGATCATGATCCGGCTATGCGGGAGGCTGAATCGTTTCCCGTGCGCGCCCGAGGCTAGAAGTAAAGCTCCCATGCTCGCGGCCATTCCAATGCAATACGTGCACACATCCGACTTAATGAATTGCATGACGTCGTATATTGCTAACCCCGAGTAGACGGATCCACCTGGTGAATTGATATACAGGTGAATGTCTTTGTCCGGATCGGAAGATTCGAGGAAAAACATTTGGGCTACGAGGAGATTCGCAACCGTATCGTTCACCTCGGTTCCTAAGAAGATAATCCGGTCGAGGAGAAGCCGGGAATAAATGTCATACTGACGCTCTCCGCGGGCGGTTTGTTCGACAACAATAGGATTCGGAATGTAATTTGCCTGAGGATTCCCCGTAAACGTGTTGAAGCCGACCAGGTCCGGACGGATCAAATCTGCGGGAACCGTGCTTTGAGATGACCTGATCAACATATGAGAGACCCCCTCCTATTCACCAAAAATGATAATGGTACTGATTTCCGTTCTCAGTATACATGTCCCGAAGAAATGTTGCTCTGGGCTAAGTAACTTTTTTGAAACGATCGAGCAAAAGTGAGAAATTCTTGAAAAATAATGTCAAAAAGCCAACACTCACAAGCCGTGTGCTCACGAAAACGATCTTCGCCGGGTCAGTCAGCCCCCCGGGGTGATCTCCAGCATGCCCAGCAGGCGCCCCGCTATAGCAGCAGGATCTTGCTACTGAGCGTCTGACAAGCCGGTTTCGCCTGCTTCAGCAATTCCGGCATCGAGGGTTTCCAGGTACGCGAGCATTGCGGCACGAAGACCATCCAAAGTCAGATCACCGGAATTTTG
>MEQK01000174.1 GCA_001770175.1 Bdellovibrionales bacterium RIFOXYD1_FULL_55_31
GAGGATCCAGATTGAGCCCGAGGCGCTGACTTGGGCTCTTCAATCAACCTCATCACAATCAGCCCAAAGAGAATCGTGGTGATTCCGTCAAACCAGAAGAGATAGCGCCAATTCCAATCCAAAAACACGCCGCCCAGGAGCATCGAAACCGTGATCCCGATGTTGGTAGCCACGCGAACTACCGCTAGGGCCATCACGCGATCTTGACTCGGAACCAGATCCGTAAAGAGCGCGAAGCTTGCCGGACGATAAAGCTCGTTAATGAATCCGAAGAGGAACAGCGCCGCGAGGAAGAAGCCGATACTCGATAGGGTTCCCAACAAGAGCGCCAAGAGCCCGCCGCCGAATAGGCTGAGCAGGAGCGTATTCCGGCGCCCAACACGGTCGGTGAAATATCCACCGGCAACGATTGAAAACACACTTCCGAGGCCGAATGCGGAGATGACGATTCCCCCCGTCGTGGCGGGTAAACCGAATTTCGAGACGATGACGATCGTAAGAAACGGTCCAATGAGGTTTCCGAAGTTGTTCACGCACATTCCCATGACAAGCCACCGGACAGGCTTTGGGAGTTGGATAAAAAACCTTATTGGGTTCGTGACCTTAGTCGATTCCATGCGGATTCATAGAGTTTACCAGACTTTTTGCACAACGGCTGTGAAACGCGGAATTTTGACATGCACAGTCAAGAGTGCTATTCATCGGCGCCTATCGCGCACACACCGGAGGTATTTCCTTCCGTCTGCTCGGTATTGAAGGAGTACCTGATGGAAGCCCAGAACCAGACCGAATTTGAAGTGATCGACCTCGATTCTATCGAGGCCACCACCGTTATTTCGTCTTCGACTGTCGGAACCTTCTAAACGTCTCTCGCTGGATCACTTCGCGCAAATATAGGATCTCAGGGCTGACTTTTCTTGGTATTGTTATACCATGCAGCCACTGGGCGATCCGCACAACTTTGGCAAGCGCGTGGCGCTGACCGCCGAAGACCAGATCTCGAAACCTAGAAATCTTTTCTGGGAATGGCTCTTTCTGTCCTCCGCGAGCCCGTTCCGCAGGTTGATAGATAGAGCCGCGAGCACGAAGGGCGTCACCTCGCCTTTTCGCCTCTTTCCTGATCTCGCGTTCACGACTGATTCCCTGATCGCGGGCGGAACCGTCTCCCGCCTCAAACTCACGCCGTTTTCTGCGCGCGACATCACTCCGGGGCTTTGCGAATCGGTCGGGTCGGTGATCGGCCTTGTCACTGCGATGGGAATCGCCGATCTTCACCGACAAAACGTCGTTTTCGGAATCGATGAAAGCGGCCGGCCGATATTCGCGCCCCTGGATATAGAAAGCGCTCTTGAGACATATTCCCTGCCGTCCCAAACTCACCTATTGCCTTCAACGGAAGTACCAAGCGACTTATGCGGGTTCGCAGGATTTCTGAAAATCGCATCCGGCACTGATCGTGACTTGTCGATCACGACTGCATTCGCTCATGGGTACCTCACCACCGTCGAGCTCGTCTTGGAGAACGCGGCGAAAATCAGCGAGACCTTTTCCGCGCTCGATCAATTCAAGAAGGCTCCGGTACGCCTATTTCTTCGAGCAACACGGCAATACTACTCTTGGCTTGAGCAAACCGGACGAGCAATAGAGCCGCCACTTCATGAATCAGAATGGGAGCAACTGAAACGGGGCGATATCCCCTATTTTGTCCGCTTCCTCGATTCGAAAGAGATCATGTATTTTCACGAACCGGCTACGCTGCAGCCGGCCAACCTCGCCTCGGCACTGACCGACCGCGGACTCGCGAACTCGATCACGTTCCAAAAAGACGTCCTGCCCGGTCTTTTTGAAGACCCCAAGAAGACAAATGACTTACTCAAAGCCGGGGTTCTGCAACTACTTCGATTCTGCGATGGCAAGCGCCAGACCGGACGCTCTCAGTATGGCGATGTCACGTGTGAATTTAGCGCCGAAGAGATGTTCGTAACCTGGCGAGACAAGTTGAAGGTAAAATGCGCAAGAAAATAGCTCTATTCAGCATCGTCCTATGTTCAGCCCTGTCGCTCGGGGAAGCTATTGCGCGGACGGATGGTGCTTCTCAAGTTGATTATCGGAGGAAGACAAAAATGCTTGAAATCGGAATGACTGCGGTCCCGAAAACCGCAGACCCTCGTGAACTGTGGAACTTTCAGCATTTCTTAGTCGCCCAATGCATGTACCAGACGCTGGTCCGGGTCAGTGAGTCGGGCAGACTGGTTTCGGACCTCGCAAAGCGCTGGGAAGTTGACCAGGCCGGAATGACCTACACGTTCGAGTTGAACGAAAAGGCCGTCTTCCACGACGGCAGTGGGGTCACCGCAAGCGATGTCGCTTTCAGCTTGGCCCGTCACTTTTGGCCTGGGTCCCCTTCCGTGGTTCAGAATCATCTCAAAAGCGTGATGTCCGGCACTGATAACCTTAAGGACGGCACCCTTCCAAGCGGAATCAAGGTATTGAACGAGCACTCGCTTCAACTGACCTTGATACATCCATATCCGCCAATGCTCTACGTCTTAGCGATGCCCGGCTTCTCCGTGGTCTCGAAAAAGCACGCGACGAGCCCGACGAAGAAATGGATCGGCTCCGGCCCAATGAACGGCAATTTTGATTCCACCAAGGGCACCTGGTCCCTTCACGCATTTGATCGTTATGCCGGGAGCAAACCCAAGACCAATGGCATCCATATTCGGGGAATCAGCGGCTATCCTGAAATCGAAACGCTCATCAAAGACAAGGCTCTGGACGTCATCATTGGCGCACCGGTTTCAGAGGTCATGGAAGCGAAGCAGTTCCCCGGCTACAACGTCACTCGAACCAATAGTCTCTTTTATAACCACCTCTTTTATAATAACCGGCAACCCCTGTTCAAAAACTCCGAGTTCCGGCGCGACCTCGGGCACTTGATTCAGAGCATTGCGAAAAAGCCCGCGAGCGTTACCAGCTTCATCACCTATGAACCCTACTACATTCCGCGCGGGGTCATGCCAGGGTCCTACTACCAACGGACCGACATCGACATCACGCCTGATGAATTCGGGAAAAAATGGGCGCATCTCACAAAAGGAAAGAAGCTCCACGTCGTTGTACTCAAGAACGCCTACAGTCAACGCATGCTCGACGACTTCGAAGCGGCCATCAAGAAAACCGGCCTTGATCTTCAGTTTGACCGAATCGCCGTCGGCGAGTACTTCGATATTCTCAAGAATGACAAGTACGACATCATCACAGGCCTTTACGTTGGAAATTTTCCAGATCCCGATGGATTTCTTGATCCGTTAATGGAGACCAGCAAGGCTCGTTTCGGCGTCATTCCTTCCCGTGACCTTTTTACGGCAATCGAGAAAGTGCGGTACGTCACTCCCGCTGAAAAGCGACTCGAAGAATATTCACGAATTCTGCGCAGCTTCGAGGACAATTGGTATCTGGTACCTCTTTACCGAATCAGCGTGCCGATCATTCACAATGCACAGCTCTCCATTCCAGATACCAGCTTCCGATACGAAGCAGAGCTGTGGAATATGTTCTGGAGTGACTGAGGTTTATGCAGGCGCGACTAAAGAGATCAACATCCCTATCTACGGCGATATTCCTCCCTAACTTTGTCATTAGTATCGTCGCGCTTGTCGCTCTTTCAGTGGTCCTGACAATGGTCGTCGGAAAGCTTACTACAAATTCCGTCGATGATCGTCTTCAGACCACGCAGCGTCTGTTCCTTGAAACCGTTTCCCAGGATTACCTTACCGGGTCCCACGCGTTGGTCTATCGGAAATGCAAAGCACTGGTCTCCGATAAACTTGTAAAGGCCGTCAAGATCACAAGCCCTACGGGACAAACGATTTGCGATGTTGCCGCCGAAGGCAACCGAGCCTCCTGGGACTGGATCAACACGGCGATTTACTATGATGAGGCGCAAACACAAATAGCGGCCCAGATCTCGCTCGGATACTCAACGACGATTTCGCGCCAGATTTTTTTGAATTCGATCCTGATCATCATCGCGGCGATCGTCGTCACGGCTTTGGTTCAGCTGCTACTTTCTCGAAAGCTCGCGGTTTCCGTTGCGGCACCAATTACCACTCTGGCTGATGCGCTCAACAAAGATCAACCGCACGAATCCGCGGTGCCCGCCTACGAAGGAAGCGTTTTCCGGGACATTCGCGAGGTCGGCATCCTATTCGAGAGCATTCAGAAGCTCTTTCAACGCATCAATGAGTATCAGAAACAGCTTGTCACAAAAACCCGCCAAGCCGCCGTCGGCGAAATGGCTGCTCAAGTAGCCCACGATATCCGATCCCCCTTGGCCGCGCTCGAATCGGTCGTGGCGGATATTGACCAACTCCCCGAGGAACACCGCATCCTGGTTCGGAGCGCTACAAGCCGAGTCCGAGACATCGCCAATGACCTTCTCGGACGTAAACGGAAGCTCGATAAGGAAAGCTCCGGCGCGATTGAAGCGGATGACGCTCGGGCTGAGGATGTGTCCGTTTGGCTGCTTTCAGGTCTCGTCGATTCACTCGTTTCAGAAGCTCGGTTTCAATTCCGGTCGCGGATCGGAATCGAAATAAACGCGACTCTCGGCAGCGGTGCATACGGCCTTTTCGCGCGCGTGAATCAGGCAAAATTCAAAGCGATACTATCAAACCTGATCAATAACTCCGTCGATGCGATCGAGAGTACCGGCCAAATTACCGTAACTGTTGGTCCCGACGATGCCGCTCACCTGCTAATCACAGTTGAGGATTCCGGGAAGGGTATCCACACTGAGACCCTGCCGACCCTGATGCAAGAGGGCAAAAGCTCAAAGGGCGACAAAGGCTCCGGCTTGGGTCTCTATGGCGCCCGCCTGGCTGTTGAGTCTTGGGGCGGCCGGATTCATATTGACTCCGCGATCGGGAAAGGGACCACCGTCACCATCCGGCTCCCCCGCGCGGCTGCCCCCGCGTGGTTTGTGCCAAACCTGTCTTTGAGTGCTGACGATCATGTTGTCGTGCTGGATGACGACTCATCCATTCATCAGGTTTGGCAGAATCGATTTGACAGCTCTCAAGGAAAGGTCTCCAAGTTCACCGTTCATCACGTCACCTCGCCTCAGGAGCTGGATGACTGGATCTCCGATCATCGCCCGGACCTTGCGACGACGACGTTTCTGGTCGATTTCGAGCTGCTTGGCTACAAGGAATCGGGCCTCGATCTTATCGAAAAGCACCATATCGGTGAGAGGAGCATTCTTGTCACCAGCCGAAACGAAGACAAGGCGATCCTCGATCGTTTAGAGCAACTCCGGGTTCGCCTGATCCCGAAGAGTTTGGCGCCGTTCATTCCGATCCTGGTCACTAACACTGATTTGCCCGTCGCAAACTTCAACTGCGTTCTGATCGATGACGACAGTATGACCCACAAGACGTGGAAGCTGGCGGTCAAGAAGACTGCCAATCGCCTCGCCTACTTCTTTTCAGCGTCCGATTTTCTCGCCCGCGCGGCGGAGTTCGATAGGACCGCCAGGATCTACATTGACTCAAATCTCGGCAACGGCGTGCGCGGCGAAGAGATCTCAAAGGAGATCTTCGCGCTCGGGTTCCAGGAGATCTACCTGATCACGGGCCATTCGCAGGCTGAGTTTCCCCCGCTGCCTCATATTCGCGCGATTCGGGGTAAAGAGCCGCCGTGGTGAACTACTCCGACGCTTAAAGATCAAACAAGTCGATTGCCATCACCATCAGTTGCTCTTCCTTGGCAGACTTGACGACATTTACCGAATCCTCAATTGCTTGCACGAGAATTTGCCGTATTTGAATTGCAGCTTCTTCGGTCAAAGTGAAAGCGGACGAGAAATGAAGATCGTTTGCAGCATTTCTATCCAAGCTGTCGATTGCACGCATTCGCCAATTCGTATGATGCTTGGAAATTAGCGGGGATGATTTTTCCAGATAAAGCTGGGATTCTCCCGGCAGAAATTTCTCGTCGGTTTTTTTGACAAGGCCAACCGATACCAAGAATTGCAGGATGTTATTGACCTTGGCCATTGGTAAACGGAGCCGTTTTGCAATTTCAACCGGCGACTGGAACTGCGGGATCGTAATTAGCATGTGAATCGCGGCGTAATGCCAGCTACTGAAATATTCAGCCTTGGCCTCTTCCCCTAACGCGCTCTTCAACTTCACTCTATCTTGGATGAGGAGATTTCGTTCCTGCTCCTGTTTTATTTTGTCATCGAGGAACTGAGCAAGCCCGACCGTTCCCGCTCGTGCCCGTTGAACAAGGAGCAGAAAGAAATAGCTCTCATCTCTGTTGAGCCCAAGAAAAGGACAAGCAGCTTGTGCCTGCTCCAGGCTAAGGTGAGCCTCTCCTCCCAAGACCTGAGAGATGTAGGTGGTTTGAACCTGGGCAGCCTCAGCTAATAGCTTCTTAAACCCTCTGCCACTTCTTTTGGCCTGGGCGCGAATCAGATCCTTATAGTCCCGAAATTCAAAGATATTCTGGCTCATTCCAAGGTTCTATTCGGTATTAAACTGCAAAACTTTTAAAGTTTCTACGGTGAAAGTTATAACTTTCACCTATAACAAACAAACTCACTCAGGTATATGGACACAGCGCACCAAATGGGGTAATTACACTTCCTGGAATAGGCGCGAATCGGAGAATATTATGAAAATTATCAATGCCTTAACCGCTGTAGCAATTTTAGCTTTGGGAACGCAAGCACTCGCTGCAGTTTCCCTGAGTAAGCCGATGATCTGTGTTGGCGGCGCATATCATGAGAGCGGAAAACTAGTGAACCTGGGGGGCAGCGCGCCCGACCTTCTCGTTTGGTCTCCGGTGGCTACGGATATTCGGCAAATTTGTGACATGAATGGAAATTGTCGGGTGGTGGGGGAATATCAGAACAAGGGATACTTCAGTAGCTATCAAGTGCAGTCGGCTCTTCTGTTTGCCCTTCCGTTCGGAGGTTCTTTTGATGTCGCGCACGCTGGCGCGCCGGTAATTAATCCGATTACTCTCAACGATGATGGTTCTAATGAGATTAAGTTCAAAGCCCGCATGATTTATCCAGTCGAAGCAGATGCCGAGATGGGTATCAAGCTAGATCCCGTGACTGGCATTGCGAAGTACTTTCACAATATTGATGTACCCGGTTTCAAATGGTCCTCGTGGAATCAATTCACCTGCTGGAACACAAGGGACTAATATGCGGTTATCCATTCTTGTTATACCTTTCGTGTCCCTTCTCCTGCTGAATTTCAGCTACGCTGGAGGAATCGTTGCGGGCGGAGGCGACACCGCAGGACAGGAATTCACAAGTTTGGGTCAATCAGTTTCCCGCTTTCTTTTTCAGCTGGACCCAGCAAATGCACCGGTAGATCCCAAAGAATTCGCAAATGCCGTCACAACGACAATCGTGCGTTCTGACGAACACGCCATGCTTGGCAAAACCTGGTACAAACGCGGTCAAGAGGTAGATGCGATCAATTTTCCAGTAGAACGTAGGATTTTGATAAACCGCTCACGATGGAAGCAGAATAACGACGAACAAAAGCTTTCATTGGCGATGCATGAGTACCTCGGAATTCTTGGTCTCGACGATAAGAACTATCAGATCTCCGGTCCTTTCCTTCGAGAACACGGGAAATTGATTTTGATATCTGGGACTCCTGTAACGTATTGCACAGTTACCGGACGCTTACAGCTGACTCAAAGCCAAGGATCTCGACCCGTAGGAGAGATTTCTGTCGAGAAGCTGGTATTCAATACGCGCACCCCGATTAGCCCGTTTGATCCACCCGCTATTGCTTCCCCTACGTTTTGGATTGATTTCAACACTGCACTTGAAGCACCCAACGTCTCGAATGGAAAGGTAACTGTCACGGGCGATGCGGATCTTCTTAGGCGTGGCTTAGGACAGCTTCTTACAAATGAAGGCAGACGCCAAACTGCGTCTGGGATGGTTGAAACTGATGAAGCGAAACGAATTCGGCTCTTCGCAGTAATAACGCCGAACTTTGCCTCCGAGGAACGTTACGGGGCTTTAGACCGCCACGTTCAAAGCATCGCCGGAGATGCCGTTTATTTCAGCAATGCGGGGGAAGATTGGTATATGTTTCACCAATCATTCGATCTTCACTGCGAAAAGTAGAGTACATCCCACGCACAGCTCAGCCTCGCTTCCGGCCTGAGGACAATCCGCGCCACAAATGCGCAGTATTTTCCCAAAGCTCCTAGGATGCCGTGGTGAGCGCACAAAGGCAGGCCAGCACAGCTACTTCTCCGTAGAGTTCCGAACCCAAATTCCGGTACACTCTGGAAGTATGACAGCACCATCGCTGTCTACTTGCGTGGAATACTCCTTCCCAAAAAATGCAGAAGTTAACGAATCTGCTTCTTGGCGTGACCTAAATCTATAGTCGGTCCGTATCCATGTGCGAAGAAATCCGTATTTGCGCTCTAACAAGGCATAGTATTGGGAAAGCCTATCAGTCGGCTCGACAGGAACGGCCGAACCGGTGCCAAGTGTCTCGATAATTATCTGAGTTCCCGCCGGTCGTGTCACACGGGCCATCTCTCCTAATGCAGCACCTATCTCCTGCGTCCATGTTTCTGGATGCCAGGATGTGAAATGCCCGAAGGTCCAGCCAGCAATTGCAATATCAGCGGACGCTTCGGGCATCGGAATGGACCGATTATCACCAATGCAAATATGTGCGTTACCGATTCTCTCACGCGATAAATTAACCTGAGCTTGAGCAAGCATGGCAGGGTAACTATCAAACGCGTGCACTATTTTCGCCTTGCGAGCCAACAGACGCGTTAGCCTTCCTGTGCCAGCCCCAAACTCAACGACTACCTTTTCCGCTAGAGGACATATCCGATCCAATGCGGGCGCGAGGTTCCCCTGCCAGTCCTCTCGTGACACCAGTGCATCATAGGTAGCTGCTTCTGATTCGTAGATTTTTCGATAGCGAGGCATTCTCTTATCCAGCTTCCGGTATAACATCAGCGAAGAAGAACCCGTCGCGCTGAACTATTGCGCCCCGCCGAATGGGAATTGGAAATTTGAACATCGGATGTGCATACACGAACGTGTGAAATTCCCCATTTTCGCCACAGGGATCAACTGTCGCAGGCAGGTCGGCTAGAAGTCGCTCTCCAAATTCGCGACCTACGAAAGCTCCGTCCAGTTTTGATGGATCAACAGAAGTAAGGACAGCTTTCAATCCGTATCTGATCATCTCATTCGCAAGTTCTCGGGTTGGTCGTTTCCAGAGTGGAAAAATCGGTTCCAGTCCGGTCCCTGCTAACATCGTTTCCCGGTAAGCGCGAACGTCATCAAGATAGAGATCACCAAATGCCATTTTTGAGATGCCGGCGGACTTCGCTTTACTCAATAATTTGGCCATTCGCTTTGCATACTCTTCGTTCGAGCATGGCGAAGGCAACAACACAATTTCCAAGGGAAGCCCAAGCGCTTCGGCCTGCTGCTGCAACAGCGTCATTCGAGTCGAGTGCATCGAAACGCGTTCGAACTCCGCCGTAACAGAAGTGAAAAGCCCAGCGACCTCCAGGTCCTCCCGCTTACTCAACTCCGAAAGCGCAAAAGCGCTGTCTTTTCCACTGCTCCAAGCCAGCCAAACCTTACTCTTTACTTTCGTCACCGTCGCACTCGTCACAATGATAGTTCGCGAGAAAAGTCTCGTCGATTGGCTCGTCCAACGGAATAACGAATTCAGCGACTCCGCATTTTAGACACGTTGCTTCGACCGATTCACCGGCTAGCGCTCTGAAAATCAGTTC
Source organism: Bdellovibrionales bacterium RIFOXYD1_FULL_55_31 (assembly GCA_001770175.1). GTDB lineage: Bacteria > Bdellovibrionota > UBA1018 > UBA1018 > UBA1018 > XYD1-FULL-55-31. The sequence continues at coordinate 9,823 of MEQK01000174.1, forward strand.
GGTCTTTTCGCCGATGAAATCCTGCTGTCTCATGTGGTCGACCTATTCGTTGCCCTGGCTCTGAACCAAGTATTTCTCCCAGACGTCCTTCGTTTTGGCGATGGCTGCGTCGAATTCGGGCTTATTTCCTGCTTCGTAATACGCCAGGGCTTTTTCAATTCGAGGCACGATCTTTATTTGAAAGGCCATCAGGGCTTTGGGTTCCATACCGTGAGTAGCAATGCGGTTTATAAGCTGCTCAAGTCGGCCTTGGTTTGTTGGATAATCCACACTACGGATCATAAACTTGATGTTGTATTTTTGAGAACTCGCCGAGAGAACAAGAGCTCTCATTGTGAGAAAGTAGATCCCAGCATCATCTTCGGCGGGGCACGTCCTCCCCGCAACAAATCCCCACGCTGTGCTCGCAGTAGCAGTAGCCGAATCCGGCTCCACGCCATTCTCAACCTCGAATGCCCGGCACGATCCAGCAATCGCAGGAGACTGGGCCGCGCAGATACTTGCAGCGGCGAACAAGATGACCACGATTGAACTCTTCAGCATGGTTTTTCCCCCATATTTTTGGATCGCAAAGACCCGCGATAGCGACTAAAAAACCACTCTTCCCGACTTAAGGCAAACGACTAATTCACCTTCGGCGGGTCGGTATATGTTCCGCAAATTTGCCCACCGGACAGCCCCACCTCTACTGGTAATTGTTTTTTTGCAAGTATATGAATTGACTTGGTTTTCACGTTTTGAATTCGGCACCGCTAATGCTATTCTGATCGCAGGCACAGAGGAGTGAAAAATGGAACTCAACAAACCGACTAAACGCGACAAGCAGAAATCCGCAGGCCCCACCGAGAGCGAAGCGGGCGAGCTGTACAATTCCGTGAAATCCTCGAAGCCTCTTTTCGCGTCAAATGCCGCTGCGGCCGAAGCGACTTCCCGGCAGCTTCAAGAACTTGCCGAACAAAATGGTATGACCGTGACCGCCCTCATCGAGCAGGCGCATACGACCCGCGATACTCAGGACTACCACATTGAAGCCCTGAAGCTCGAACGACAACTCGCCTTTTTGCGCCGCTAATGAGTCCACGTAAGCACGATTGGGCCAGCCTTCAAACCTATCTCAACGCGCATGAGCGTGTCCTACGTCACTACAGCAGGTACATGGATCACCCGGTTCAATATAAGCACACGCGGGTCACGGAAAATTACCTGGTCCTCGAATGCCTGAACATCATGTTCACCACGTACAACGGAACCAAGGTTCGCGTCGATATTACTAAAGACGTTGAAATTGACGACTCCATTCCGAATCGTGAACGCGCCCTCACCTTTGGATACAGCTACAACGCAAACCGCCCAGGCGTTGGAAATCTTCTCCGGTACGACAGCCCCGATCCCGAAGCCGCGCGCGGCCCCTCGACTCCAGCTCACCACTATTTTCATCACAAGCACGATTGGTCCAGCGGGACGGAAGTCATCGTAAAAGTCCGGGACGACGAATGGCCCCACGTCGATCAATTCTTTCAGGAAGTCCTAACGCGCCTTTAGACCCGAGGCAGGCCTGCGGACATGGCTTATAAGCCATGTCATTGCTTAAAAGCCATACCATTCATGGCCTAAAAGCCATCCTAACACTCCGAAGAACAGTATTTGCCTGATTTTACAAAGACTTCCAATTTGAAACTTCTCGGCATAGATCCTGCGAATACGCGGACTGGGCCTGAGCATGCGCGCTGAATACAGCTCCCGCGCCCTCCCCTTTTGGGGAATTTACTCACTATTTAGTAGGGGTGGTGCTATGAAATATTTAATACGAATCCTGGCCTCCAAAGGGACGGAATTCGGGACGTTCTTTGACAATTCGGAACTGACACGGAAACACCCAAACAAGGTGGTGCCGCAATGAGACGGAGACCTTATTCAGCAGGAAAGCGAATTAATCCTACCGATGAAGCTCCGTTTGCGCCTTCCGGAAACAAATCTGAAGAATGGCTGACTTCTGAACAAGCTGCAGCCCTTCTGAAGAGACACCGGAAAAAAGACGGAAAGCCTTCTGTCGGCGCAATCCATACGATGATTTGGCGGGGACAACTGAAAGCGCGAAAGTTTTTTGGACGCCTCATGTTTAGCCGCACTGAACTCGAACGTCTGATCGCCTTCTCTCCTCAAACCGCCGCCGCGCCTCAACGCGGATGAGCAATGGAGGATAGTAATGGCATTTAGAACATGGACCGGAAAAGATGGTCGGACCCACTACGTGGTTCGCTGCGTAGCCCGGAGCCGATCAGATCGCTCATTGCGAGTACGCAAGCAGGCGACCGGCTGTCTTGATGAGACAGATCCGGAAGCCATCAGGAAGAAACTGGGCCGCATCGAAGTCAACTTGGCTACAGAAGGGCGCCGCGAACTCGCGGATCTCGAAGGAGCCGGAGTAACTTGGGGCGACTTGGTTCAGAAATGGGAAACAGCACTTAACGAAGAACTCAAGGACCCGGATCGGATTCGGTTGAAGAAGCCGGTGAAGTCGACGACTGCAAGAGGCTACATTCAAGCCGTCAATGACTTCACTGCGCACTGGTTCAAAAGACCAGCATCCGAGATCACTCCGGCCGATGTCGAAGACGCATTCAACAGAATGGCAGCACTGGGCTACTCCAACTGCCGCATGTATAACGCGAAAGTCGCCATCAGCCGCTGCTTCAAATGGGGTATCGTTCGGAGAATGGTACCGAAAATGTCCGTACCTCCGACTGAGGGATTTGGAATCAGCCGCAAAGACTCGAAGCGGCCGGAGATCCTCAATGTTCTTCAAGTCACTTTCCTGATCGAAGAAGCCTATCGGAATAACCACCCCTGGCGCCATGTCTGGAAGGCTGCCTATCACTCGGGCGGGCGCAGCGGAGAGCTGTACCAACTCAAGCGAAGGCATATCGACCTCACGGAGCGAATGCTTCACTTTGAAGAAAAGTGGAACTTCGGAACCAAGAAAGTCGAGGGTCTCAAAGACGGTGAATGGCGCCATGTCCCTATCAACGATGATCTTTACGAACTTTTTCTCGAACTCGGGGTGCAAAAGATGCAACCCGAGGAGCAAGTTTTCCCCAGGATCAATGCCTGGAAGAACGGAGAAGGAGCCGAGATCCTAAGAGCGTACTGCGAGAAGATCGGGGTACCCTCGATTTGCCTCCATACGCTCAGGGCATGCTGGGCCACTCAACTTCTAAAGAACGGAGTGGATCAAGCTACGGTTATGTCGATGGGGGGATGGGCTGACCCCGACACCATGCACCGCTACATTCGATTGGCGGGGATTGACGTCCGGGGAGGGACGGACTCTCTTTCTAAGAAGAAGGAACGTCCGGCCCGAGTCTTCAAACTCGTCCGAGCTGAAGCGACACCGATGGAACCGGCGACCTCCACTCGCTTATTCCCCGGTCCTGCCGCCAGGCCCAAGGACGAAGTTGATGACCTTAAGCGCAAGCTCGAAGCCCGCGAAGCTCTCTTGGAAAAGCTCTTATCGAGCGATCCCAAGGTAGCCGAACTGGCTGCCCAGGAATGGGCCGAAGGAAAGAGACAGCAATCATGAAACGAGTGGGCATCCGGTCAGCCGAATTTGGCGAAACCGCCGATTTTCGGGGGCTGGGTCCACAGGGGACCCAGCGGGAGTGCTAAGTCCATGAAACGACTCAGTCTCCTAAAGTCACCCCAAATTATACAACCCCTGGATTGCGGAAACGCAGTTTAGGGGTTTTGTTTTATCACGAAACAACACAAGAAGAATCATAGGCTTGGCAACTCTCGGGTCGGATGAGCATCACGAAAAAACACAAACGGTAAGAAGCTAACCGCAGGTCGAACGCAGGATGACCGCAGGTTAATCGCAGGTTCAATTTTCAAATCACAAACGCCTTTCCTGTTCCGGCAACGGAACGGAAGAAGGCACACGTGTGTCCAGTGATTAACGGGCGTCGGTAATCAGACCCTGGCAAGCCTTGTCCTTCACGAGAGGCACATCGCAAGGTCGCTGGCCGACAAGGACAGGACCAATGCGGGTTGGAGGTAGCGCCGTGGGACTCAACCAAATGTCGCACACCCGTCCTTCACTCCATATCTGCATAAAGGGGAGAGTTTCACACCCAACACACTCAGGATATGAGGCATCCCCCGTAATAGTGATTTCTCCGTCCTCGGGTCCAATTTCCCCCGAAACCGATGACACCTCTTTTGAACCTGAGCTGAGGTACATGGGCCAAGAAAGATCATCGTCGTAAGAAGTGGACTGAAGTTGAATCGTCCCACCTTCTACGATCCATAGTCCCTCACCAGATTCCGTGTAATCACCGTTGCACACATTCCAAAAGAAGGTGCCGTCGTCATTTAACGACAAGTGCGCTGTTGGCTCCACATTCAAATGGTAGATTCCTTGTGGAACAGGAAGCGAATTCGTTTCTTGGGCTACGGCTGGAAGGATGCCGAATCCTCCGAAGACTGCGAAGATGAGGATGATCCAGGTTTTCATCTAATGCCTCCATTGCCCTTAGTTCCGATTGCTTTCTTCAACTTCGTCTTTGATTTCGTCCAAACTTTCTCGGGTCCGTTTTAGCTCCTGTTCTATGCGCTCTGCGTGTTCTCTGTTTTCACGCTCTACACGCGCAACACGGGCAACCTCATCCTTCCGCGCATACTCCTCTTCTATCCGCGCACGCTCTTCCTGCCCCTCTTGAATAATTTCTTGCAGTGTTTTTGTACGTTCTGGTGGGGCAGCCCAAGGGTCAGGCCAAGGAGCTGAGTGGCCCGGGTCAGTGTACGTTGGTGGTGGTGCTTGGGCCATTTCCTCTTCTTGAGGAGCCTCTTTTGCGAGTTCCGCCATTGATTGATTGTAAATCCGAAGTATCTCATTCACGTCCGTTTCACATTCAGGGATGAGATAGACTCCTTGCGATGGAATTTTTTCACACGGCTTTTCTTTCCCCTGCGCTGCGTGGGCAGCTTGGGGATTAATCGTGGTCAGTACTGAGAGGTTGAAGAGAGCCATGATTCCGGTTGTTAGTGTGCGCCTGAAACGCCACCTCAAAACCCCGCCCGGCACCAGGCTGCCCACCATTCTTTGAGCAAGCCGCAAATTCTTCTTTTTCATAAATGCTGTATGGATGCGTCGCTATTGCCATTGCAAATTGCTGTCTTTGGCAATCCAGGCAGTTTCGCTTCCATCCTGAATTAAGACGCAGCCTCTTTGTCCTCCACATATTACCTCTTTGCATTACCTGTGCAAAATACCTGTGCACAGGACAGTGAACGGCAATCCAAGTCGTTAGCTTGGTCATATGCCGGAACTGAAGGTAAAACCGAAAGCGAGGAGGACGCCCAAACGAAAAGAACCTCAGCGCGAGTACGTCTTCACGTCGTCCGAACGACAAGCACTGAAGCGCATAGGCCTCAGAATTCACAAGATTCTCTATGAACAGGGAAAAAGCGTTGAATGGTTAGGATTTAAAATCGGCGTTGCACGTTCCGCCCTCAACGAAATCATCGCGGGGCGCAGTAACCCGAAATTCTTAACCCTGCGGGCCATTGTCTTAGATGGGTTAGGCTACAAGAACCTGAATCAGTTTTTCCGAGAAATCGAAGAATAAACGCGGTCGTTTCTCTTACGCAGGAATCTCGAACTCTTCCGACTTGACGCTCGTCTTCTGACCCGTGCCTTTCGGAACAATTTCTTGCTCGCGCATCCAAACAAGGGCCTTCATCAAGCGAGCCTTGGGAAACTGCGTCTTTTCAGGGTGCCAGTTTTTTAGGAACTCCCTTACAATTAGGTCGTCCGTGACATTCTTATCGTCCAGAAGCAAATCATTCCAGCACGCGAAGAGCGTTGCGATGATTTCGGCCTGATTTGTGTCCAGTCCATCAAACTTTTTGACAAGGGCGCGGACACTGCGGATGTCATTACCAAGCACCTCTTCTGCCTTCTTAACCGCCGTCTTGAAGTTCTCCTTGGGGACAAACTTCGATAGTGGCCCGGCCTTGGCTGTGTCGAAGTATCCGTGACGTCGGCCAATCGGTAACAGGCCAACCTTGTCGTGATAAAGCGCACGAGGATCGAGTGGCCCCGCAGCCTGGCGATAGTAATCGGTCTTCAGTCCCATCCGGCTCATGGCGTCAGCGAGGTAGAATAGTTTTACGAATTTCGTGACGCCGAAATTTGGATCGTTCTTTGATTCGTCGATTAGCGTAGCTGCCAAGGCAAGGCGCTTCTCCAAAATATGATCGAACTTCGTTTTCGCTACAAATGGAAGGACTTTGCGTTCGCCTGATTTCGTTGCCCCTGAATTACTAAAATAGCCAATCTGGTCTTCCGCAATGAGAAGCTCATTGAACTCACTCTTTGCTGTCTTAACTAGCTCAGATATTTCCCCCACTGAGTTCAATAGACGCTCATTATTTGATTCCTTGGCATAGTCCCGAATTTGAACGATGCCGGCACCAGCTGTAAGTCGGCCCTCGCCAACGAAGTATTCTGCCTCAAAGTGAGCGATAATCTCGCTTCTCCCTTTTAGCTCTGACTTCCAAATTGAATAGAGTCTGTTAACCGCGGCAACGAGTTGTCCGGGTGTATCTGTATCATTCTGGCTGAATCGATCTGCAAAGTTCTTTGACCAGAAGGAGTCCGAATTCAGAGGGCAAAATGGGTTCTCGGATCGTATCTCAATTGCCTCCTTAACAGGGTTGTTTGCCGGAAAGACCGTCTCGATACATTCGTTATCTCCGAATACCAATGCCGAGGTGTATCGCGACACCTTCTCTTCTAAGCGCTTAGGAATGGAGGGCACCCACAACTCCTCGGCATCAGCCCAAAGTGGAAAGCCTTCTTGAGCGAAAGCTTTAGACACGGAGAACCACAGGAATAGTCTCTGAGCCACTGCTAGGTCTCTTGCACAGTAACCTCGGCTGTCTGGTAAGCCTGAAAAACACCGAATGGTCCTGACTTTCATGAACCGGCTGTCGAGATGAAACCATGGGCGCCCCTTTAGTTCCTCCTCGATAGTCGTTCTGCATGGAGTAAGATCCAAGAGATACCCAATAGAAGTCCCTTTTTTTGTGCCATAAATTGTCTTTTTTCCGTGACGAGGATCGTTTTTCGGAAGGCCGAGATGCGATTGACTCTTGTCACCTTTTTCTTCGGCGCTGAGATTCCGATATAAATTACGCCGACCGAATCCTAGCCATTCACCTGAGAATGTAAGGCGGTCAGCTCCAATGTGTTGTATCTTGGCTCCATTTGTGAGCTTCTTACAAGCCTCATCCAGAGCATTCTGGTCATTCCAGGGAAGATTCTTTAATACTTCCTTCTTAAGATCACATAGGTCCAAGAGTGGGATGCTTCGGTCGGGGTCGAGTTTCGCTTCGGGTCCGCGATATCGCCACATCGTGAAGGCGATGGGGAATTTCCCCTTCAAGTCGAAGAATTCTTTTCCGTTCACCAAAACGCCGCCAACGTCCTCAAACGCCCCAAGTATCTGACGACGGACTTGCTGAAAGACGGGACGCTTCGTAAGCCACGCCGCCTTGGTAAAAAGCATAAGAACCGAGTCTTCGGGCATCCCACTATCGGCGGCGGCCTGACAGATGAGCTTCATCTGAGCTAGGAAGCAACAATATCGTTCGGAGGCAGCGTCGTTTCCAATCAAATCAACGATGGCCGAATCTACTTCGTAACTAACCGCATCGGCCGCTTGGTCGTCATCACTGCGATAGGGCGGATTGCAGAGGAAGGCGATGGGCTTGTCAGGCTTATGCCCTTTTTCTGCAAGGTACTTCTTCAGTATTGATACGTACTCGGACGCTGACTTATCCAGGAAATTGAGGCCGATGTTCTCTGTTACTTTCGGAACAACGGTGAACTTTCCATTGTGCCATTGATCACCCTTCATCCGTTGCTCGACGGCATAAAGGAGTTCAGGTTCGATTTCACTAACGACCTTATGGCGTAATTCCAACGGCGAACGCCAATTCGTGACAAGGTTCCCACTGCCGCATGCCGGGTCGATGACGAGGTAGTTTCGACCTAGATTCGGGATCTTTTGTTTCACAAGCCACATGGCGAACTTCGAGAGATCCAGGTCCGTGAAGAAGATGCCGTTCTTCACGCGGAAATCGGAGTCCACCACGTCCAGTGCCTCGTCGTACCTAGCGAAGAAGTCGTCGATATTCTCGCCCGCCTTCAGAGAGACAGCGCGATTTTCTACGAATTCCTTGAATTTTGACCTTCGCCCTGGAACCAAGTAGGAGATTTCGACGCCGCCGATGGTTGCGCGATCGTCATAGCGTTGGTTCAGGACCACAGTGGAGGCATCGTCCCATGGGCCATAGATCATGCTGTAGAAAGCCCGGACGGCTTTGATTGGCTGGTTCGGATCAAAAAACTGTTTCATCTCGCCCAATACTTGGACGAAATTTTTCAGGGTGACAGGCTGGCGGACCTTTTTCTTATCCTTGAGAGCCTTCTCAAAAGTCTTAATGGCCTCCGCAAATAACTCCGGTTTCTCGGAAAAGAGGCCACCAAAAAGTTCCGGTCGGTACCATGTAGCCTTACGTAAAAGTTGGGTTTGCTTGGCCGCGAACTTCTTGGCCATCTTCTTTCCGATGGCGTTGGGAGCGCCTTCCGCATCGGCGACTTCGTTTCGGATTTCTTCCGGGATATTGTCTACCTGCCATAGTCCAAGGAAGTGCTTCGCCGCCACGACTAAGAGAGAGAACGCCAAGCCCTTATTCCGGTATGCCAGCCCCTGAAACAGGGCCGCGTACCAGTCATTAGTGTCACCTTTAAGTTCGAGAACAAAGTGGCCCGCGACGTAACCGTCCGCATTGGCAGCGTCGTTCTGTCGCTTGAACTGTTCCCCATAAATCTCGCGGAAGTACGAGAGTGCAAGGTCTTCGTTTCGCTCGCTTGGTTGAAAGAGATATTCCCGCAGTTTCGCTACGTGCGGTTGAAGCACCTTCGCCATAAACGCTCCTCCGTGAGCCTTAGGCGGATTCCTTCCGCCCCGATACGCAAATCGTCGGTGCTAATATTCTATCGCGATTTAGGAGATTACTTCGAGAGGCAGTATTTGCCCGTTACGTCAACTCAATGACAGAATCAGCCTCCGCCGCAAGGGCGGCTTCGGCAATGAGTCCCGCGTCGTTCAGCTTCTTGTAGAGCATGGCAGCCAGTTCGGCTTTGGATAGCTTAGCGTATTGATGCTCTACATCTTTTTTCCGAGTGGATGTACCCTCGTGACGATCTAGCACGTCCTTGATGGCGGCCCGATTTCCGGCTAACCCGCGCTGAACCATGATGGCTTGAAAGAACGACGCCAAATCCTTTCGGATTTTCGGCAATGACCAATTTTCTTCGACGGCCTTCTCTAGCAACGAAAGAATATTGGTTTCGTATTTCTCGTACTCATCAAGTTTGTCGATGGCGGAACACATGGCCCACTCAACACTGTCGGATCGTTGTCTTGTCGGCATCGTTTTCTATTCCTTTTTCCGAGGGGAGCCCGGCAGAACATCAACCTGCACTTTGTTCGGTTTATCCGGGAGGGGCGGTATTGGGGGAGTCTCGCACACAGCTCCGTACCCCTCACTCCGTTCGTTTCCGCAACGCACGCGCCCCTTCAAGTACCCAAGGAGTCCGACGCGCCCTTCATTTTTTTCAATTGGCGCAAATTTCGGAAAAAGAAGGATGAAAACCGCCAATCCTACCCACTCCGCCCCCGACTTACCCCTACGTGGCCCATTTCCATCTCAATTCAACCCACCGAAGCCATCTTTCACCGTCCATTACCGCATCTGCCCTGACAGCATGGCCCCGCAAAAGGCATCACGATCTTCATACGCACTTCTACATTTTTTATTTATGTATTATTGAATCCAAAGTGCGTAGTGCGTCCACGCTACCATTCCAATATACAGTAACAGCGCATTTCATCCCCCACATTTCATCGTTGACCTAAAAACCACCCCAACCACGCATAATCATTTTTTGGTGACGCTGCACCCGCCATCGCATTTTCAACGCTTGATGATTTGCATCTATGTTTTCCCTGTTTTCGGATTCATTATTCTATTTTTGCCAAATTCAGGATCATTCGATTCAGTACAGTTACGACGAGTTACCAGGTTTATTGAATATTCTTATTTTCTTTAATTTCAATTACTTCAATCTTGCCGTCTGCCATCCCTCCCGTATTTAAAAAGCATAAAAACAGGACGTGCTTTGTAGAATTACGAGAGGAGGAAATGAACAGTGAGAAAAGAGAATGAACAAAAGAACGAAGTACCGCGCATCATCTACTACCGCGAAATAAAAAAGCTCACCGGGCTATCCAGGTCCACGATTTGGAAGCTTGAAAAAACAGGCGCATTCCCACGCAGAAGGCTGGTGACCACAAACAGGGTTGGATGGATTGAATCAGAAGTCCATTCCTGGATTAGAAGCCGACACGAGGTTGAAGGCTCTCCAATTCAGCCCACTCACAACTTGCCTCAAAACCGAGCTGCGGCACCGAGTGCTGTGGCGAATTCCCCAACGGACGCCCAAAAGCGCCCCAACTGGATGAACCAGGATGATGAGTAAACATCGTTGTGAGTGCAGTGAAGGGGTACGCCCCAATTCCACATCAACTTGCTCGTGCAATGGGTCTATCTGCCCACGCAGTTAGGGTGGCGGTCTTGCTAATGAGCTACACGAAGCCAGGGTCACGCAAGCCAGCTTATCCAAGTCGCCGCCACCTGAGTGTGGTGACGGGCTTCGGGCAGGACCGTGTGTCCAAAGCAATTGAGGAGCTAGAATCACTGCGAGTGATACAGGTAGAACGCTCCCGTCGGGGAAACCGATATTACATCCTACCCGTGGAAAAATGGCTGGTGAAGGCATACGAGGCAGATTCTAAGGTGATCCTGAATCAGGAACACAGTAGTTCTGAAACAGAAACATCAGTGGTCCCAAATCAGGACACTATTAAGAATAAGAGATTAAGACCTACTGATTCAGAGAAGCCAGGCAAGGTCGCTAGCCTAGCGACCAAAGGAACTGCCATCCGGACGTCAAACGGCAATGGTGCTGACAGCCCCCTAGGTATCGCCGACCCAACTCTCCAACATGAGATACAGACGCTCTTCAAGCAAATCCGTGAGGCTCTAAAGAGTAAGGAGTGCATCTCCCGCCCGCCAGCTCTGGTGGAGATCTTTGTCACGAGGTGTGGTCCGAGTGCGGTCCCACTGGATTACCTCCTTGACCAAATAATTCATCCTGCACTCTATGGCCCGAAACGCGACGAATTCTTCGTCAAGCTTCAGGCTTCAGTCACCCGCGCGTTTGAGGTGGGTCACGTGGCGTACCAGCTTGCCAACGAAACTCCCGCGCAACGTGAAGCCCGTATTACTCTTGCCACCCAACGGAAACTCCAACGCCGCGCCAATGAGGGCGCAATTAAGCAAGACCCAAGGGACCACCACGATGTTCACGATGAAGACGGAGGGAATCCATGAGGGAAATAAAAATTTCCGTGTTTGATGAGCACAAGACCGACGCCAAACAGACTGAATGGGTGGATGAGGAGGTCAGTGTTACTTTTCCGGAGCTGCCAAAGATCATTTGTCAGCGCATGTGGACAGGAGGGACTTTTCACCAAACCGAAGGAACGACAAAGTTCCTTCCCGGCGTGAAACTTTTCAAGCGTTGGAGAAATAAAGACAACTTCAAGCAAACTGAGCTGATGGTCCTGGATGTTGACGAGGGGGCATCAATTAACGAAGCTCTAGTACGACTGAAAGAGATTAGTTTGGAAGCTCTTGTACTCACCACCAAGAGTCACCAGCACGACAAGCATGGCGTCATCTGTGACCGTTTCCGTATCCTTCTTTTTCTGGAAAGGCCCATTCAGAACAATGACACGTTCCTTGCGACGTGGTTCCAGGCACAGAAGCTCTTTCCCTACATCGACAAAAGCTGCAAGAACTCGGACCGTCTTTGGTTCCCGTCGCGGGAACTGGTTGCCCATATTGGAGGGAAACCCTTTCCAGTGGCTCAACCCCAACCCGCCAAGATTCAAAAACGCCAGCCTCTACCAACTCAGAAGGGTGATTTTGATTTTCGACCCGATGGTCGTGGCATTGAGCCATTCAAGCGCACCAAGATGTTCATCCTCTACGGTGCCCCCGACGGACAATTCCACAATGAACTGGTTTACGCCTGTAACAACCTCAAGCAACAGCTCTGGACTGAAGAAGAAGCTATCAACGTCTTGAGAACTGCCGCCACGAATGCGGAACGGGAGCTTGACGACCACGACCTCAAAACCATCCAGGACATATTCAGGAATCCAAATCGAAAGGTCCACCCCCCGCGTCTGCCTGTCGATGTCTATGAGGCTCAAGATGCACCATCCAACAGCGACATTCCATCAACGGAAGAGCTTCGCGTTCAACGTCAGCGAGAACGGGAACTTCGAAAGCTAGCAAAAGAAAAATCCATCCCCCTGCCCTTCATGTACCACGCCAGATTTGGTGAATACGCCCTTGTCGTGGGAACCACCCTCATCGGTGGTGTCTCTCATCACGGCAAATCAACCTTGGTTGCCAATATCCTAGCCACGATTATTGAGAACTGCCCCAATACTCAGGTACTGGTTCTCCTCAACGAAGAATCCTCAGACATCATGTACTCGCGTGTAGCCTGCATCCTCTTGGGAAAGAACTTCGACGATTTTGAAGATGAACGCCTGAGTGAGGAAGAAGTGAAGGAGATTGACGACGTAATCGACCAACGCATCATTCCTCAGATTAAGATTATGGAACAAATCAACTCCCTCGAAGCACTGGCAGGGGTTCTCACGGCGGCGGAAGGAAAATCCGACCTAGTAATATTGGACTACCTCCAGCTCATCAATCGAAGTGAGAAGAACAAGTTGAAGCCTTTCGAGGTATCTCAGGCCATTGGCAATTTGGTCGCTGGCTACAGCACCAGAAGCTCAACCCGTGTTCTAGTATTTGCTCAACTTCGGCCTGACGGACGCAGTGACACCCATTTCGCACAACGTGTACAAAACGACACCCACTTCTTCAACCATATGGACGCTGCAATTGAGCTTGTCCGCGACCCTAATACACCGGGCCTTACCGACTTTATCATTCACAAAAATAGATATGGCCGATGGAAGGCAGGCACAGAAGTTTCCGCCAAATTTGAGAACGGCAGGTTCAAGAGAATTGAACAACGCGACCTGGACCAAGTGGGCATCCAGGCCAGCAATTCTTTCATGCCCACCGATGAGGAAGCATCACAAAGTGATGATGTCCCATTTTGAGAGCGTGCGGGACTACGTACGCAAGGAAAATAAGTACGACACGGAGGAGTAAACGATGCAACCAAAGGAGATAGTAAGACGGGTTTCCACTTTCAACGAAGCAACCGATTTCCGCAAACACGGAAGACGCTCGGTCGTTTTGAATCAGGCAGCGAAGGAGCTGGCCTTGACTCACACGCACAAAGTACGACACAGTTACTATCGTACTTTGTTCTTTGAAATGATGGCATTTTTAGCAAGCGTCCAGCTTGAGGGGGTGCGCGTATGAACAGACGCCGTTATCCTCTTGGCCCCGTGGAACCTGCACCTTCTTCATCTACACCACGTATTTCTGATGGCGTTGAATGGATGAATACCAAGACGACAGCGAAGTATCTTGATACCTCACCAGGGAATATCCGAAACATGAAGAAGCGCGGAATCCTGCGTGGTCATTATCTGGCAGGACGTTTGCGATTCAGACGATCCGAGGTTGACCAGGCACTAGGTTCTTCCAAATCAAAAGGAGGAATCTACAATGCCTAAAAAAGGAAAAGTCAGGGAGTACGTGGACGAAAACGGACAAAAGCGTTTCAGATTCACTATTTCCCGTCAGAGTAGCAAAATTCCAGGACTTCGCGTTACCAAAGAGCGTGAAGGAATCAAAACCTATGAAGAGGCAGTCAAGCTCCATGACAAACTCAGGGAGGAGGCCAAAGCCGAACTTGCGGTGAAAGAAACCAAAGGTTGCTCTTGGGCCAACGTGGTTCAGCGTTTTGGCTACGCTTACGAAATGGGAGAAGGGTTTGACCCGCCCGTGAGTAAAGCCACGGCAATTGACACCCTACGCGGATTAGAAATCCACACCCGTGATTGGTGGCACTTGGCCGCAGCCGATATGACCAAACTAATGGTGCAATCTCTGATGCGGCAACTTGAGGCTCAAGGCTTATCCAAAAGCCGAAGGCGCTCCATCAAAGGGTACATCGGTGCCGCGTGGACATGGGGCCGTGATAATAGCCTCATTCAAGGCGTTCATCATAACCCGATTGAGGGAGTGAAGATTGGCCGGAGCGCAAAGAAGGGTGAGGAAAAACCACCGGAGGTTCTTAACCGAACGGAAATTCTCAAACTCATGGAGACATCCACTATCTACCAGCATCCATGGCGGGTGATTTGGGGAGTGGCACTCCTCACCGGAATGAGAAACGGTGAACTTCACGCGCTTGAATGGTCCGATGTGGATTTTGAGAACCGGATGCTAAACGTCACCAAGACGTACAACACCCGTTTCAAAAAGGTCACATCCACCAAGAGTGGATGCTGGAGAACCGTTCCTATCAACGACGACCTTTACCAGTTGTTGGCGGAGCTACGGGCAACCTCACAAGGGAGAAAGCACGTTCTTCCGCGCTTCAAAGATTGGGACAGAGGAGAACAGGCCCGAATCTTACGGGAGTTTTGCGCAAGTATCGGAATCACGTCGGTCAAGTTCCACGCGCTCCGGGCATCTTTTGCCACGCAACTCCTTCAAACGGGGGTTTCGGCGGCAACCGTGATGACCATCTGCGGATGGCGGGATTACGAGACCATGATGATTTACATCAGACGGGCCGGTATTGACATCCAGGGTGCAACGGACAAAATCCAAATCCTTACCCCCGTTGAGGCGGTAAAGAAGATTGTTCCATTGTTCAACTTGCGGGGTGGTACGTGAACGGGCGACAAGATCAGTGGTATTGCAGGGCGGCTTTTGCGCTGCAAGTTAAGTCATTGAAATTGTGCAACTTGCGACGAACACCCCAAAGCTTAATAACCCCGCGTTTTTATTGTCTTTTCAATATTACGCGGGGTTTTTTGT
>MEQK01000175.1 GCA_001770175.1 Bdellovibrionales bacterium RIFOXYD1_FULL_55_31
AAACTCCAGATCCCGGAGTCCGTCGAAGAACGGATTGCGAGCATCATTCAATCCAAACTCGCGCTTTCCGGCGCTTTGATCGAAGAGTCCTCGCTCGGGCTCAAGTCCTTCTCACGAAAAGAGCTGCTCAAGCTGCTCGCGCCGCCGGATCAGGATTAGGGACTCGTCGTATTCACGACGATGAGATCTCCGAAGCGGCTTTTCAATTCTTCCAGACGTACGACCTGTGCTTCAATTTCGGCATCAAGCGCGGCGACGTAGTTGGCGTAGTATTCCTGCTTCTGCCGATCTCCGTTTCGGGTCACGATCGCGAGATTTCTTCGGGCAAGCGGGCGGTATTCCGAGACATTCAGATTGTAATCGCGAACCGTGGAGTTGTAATCGGAGACAACCAGATTAATAAAATTAGTCGTCAGGGATTTTCGGTAAAGGCCATCAGCGAGCGTGTTCAGGATAAATTCAGACAGCTTGTCTTCGTCCACAACGTCTCCGTAATCGGTAAAAAAAATTTCCAGGCTGTCTGAATACGGAAGTCGGGTCATCGCCTTGAGGCGCTTCAGCGCCCGGTACTGGGTGGAATACGCTTCCAGTTCCCCGCCGGGCATCCGGATCACTTTCGCGAGGTAGTCTTCAAGGTCCTTGAAGTCCAGCGGATCCTGCCGGGCGTTAAAAAGGGAATAGCCGCGATAATGAGCGAGTTCATGGATGAGTGTCGCGTAAGAGTCGAGCAGCGTGCGGTCCGGGTTGATGCAGATGGTGAGTTCGGTCAGGATTTTCAGAATCGCCCGCGTCGGAGTTCTCGTTTCGGCCGTCTCGTAACCGCGGCTGACTTTATCCTTGAGTTCCGGATTCTCTTCGATCGCCTGCTCCCAGTTCCTGGAAGGTTCAGCGCTCAAGGTGGAAGTGCTCGTTCTGAATTCCCCGACCTGGACTTCCGGACAGAGTTTGACGATTGTGATGAGCTCGTCCGGGCTCGCCGTATTTAAGCGCGCCGCGGCTGTCTGTACCAGTTCGTAAGCGTCGGGGTCCTCTTTCGCGATATCCAAGAGCCTTTTGAAGGTCGCGGTCGTGAGCTCTTCTCCGGGGTTGAGCCAGCGCTCGAAAAACGGCGAATGGGTTAAGGTGAACGCTGACTGAGCGGCGAAAAGGAGCAGTGCGAAAACCGGAAAAAAGAATTTCAGTTTCATGACACCACCTTCGTTGTTCTACCTGATCTAAAAAGCTCCGGCAGCGGATGCTTCGGTTCCCGGTATGGGCGCGACGCTTTGGACCGGTGGTACTTTAACTCCGTCCTGGTTGAACGATCTCAAATCATTCGTCTGAGCAATGACCCGGTCCAGTTCACTGATGGCCCTGAGCTTCTCGGCGGCCTCTTTGGCTTTCAGGACTGCGGTCACTTCGTGCTCATGGTCGTTGCCTTCTTCCGCTCCATTTCGCGGTGCTGCACGGGCCAGAAGTTTGTCGATAATCTTGGACGTTATCTTCAAGCACTCCGCGCCCGCTCGTGATCGGGTGGTTTTGATCAGGATTTCGCCATTTTTGTAAAGGATCTTGGGAGGTTCATTGTCTTTCGTGACGCGAATGGAGACCCAGGCGATTTCAGATTTCCTACTCGCGTAACTCGGCGAGTCCTCGAGTTCCCGCAGCTGTGCTGTGAAACATCGGATTTCATCGCCGCTCATGACGGAAGGGATTTGGCGAAGGCTCGCGGAGATTCCCCGGACATAGCCGAATATGAATGGTCCATCATTCCCGGCACTCGAAGCACCTTCGGCGGTGGAGGGCATCCCCAAGGCGGAAGCGATCGCGATGATAATCAAATACGGTTTCATAACCCGGTCCTCATGGACCAGAAAAGCAATTTGAATGCCGCAAATTCGAGGTGTTTATGCTGTGAGTTCCGGCTGTGTCTCGGGTGACACAGCCGGAGTCAGAGTACGGGTGTTTATGAAGTATACAGGTTTCGCATTACTCCGGATCGCGCTTAGAACCCATGAAAAAGGGCTGAATTGTTCCGGTATCTTCGTCCAGTCCTTGTCGGAAGTTCCCTCCCGTGCCGCCCCGGGATTCCGCCGCCTTGCTTTTTGTCGGCGCTTTTTCTGAGGCAACGGATCGAAGTACCGGATGGCCATCCGGATAGAGTTGCGTGGGTTCGGCGTCGAGTTTGAACGCGACCACTTGTCCGGAAAGCCCGTTATTCGAGACGATGATCTTGTCGTAATCCAGCGCGCTCGGGTCTCGATAAGTTTTGAAGCCATCCTGCAAGTCGATGCCGAGTATGGCGCGCCGGATGAGCGGCTTCCGGGAAGCATCGTCGAAACGATAGCTGAGCACCATCACTGGTTTCTTTTTGTTCGTTTTGTCGAGCTTCAGGCCGAGGCCTTTCAGACTGCCGGCGGGGTATACGTGAACTTCGAGATTGCCCTCCCACTCGATGACGTTCACCCGCTTTCCTGAGGCGCCTTTGCCGTCCAGCCGGTCGTAATCACGATCGGATTCCGCGTTGGCAGATCCGTCGATTGGTCGCCAGTCATCGGAAGCCGAAGCTGAAAACAGCGTTAAGGACGCGACGAGCAGCACGTAAACGAAACGGTTCATCAGGGACTCCTGTTCAAGTCAGTCGAACCCTCCGTGTTCGAGAATATTTTTCAGAAGCTTCTATTTTGAAACGGGTTCGGGCGCGGCGGAATGAGTCTTTTCTGACACCGCTGAAATTGTTTCTGGTGCGCGGCGTTACCCCCCGTCGCTGCGTCGGGCTTCCGTCGAGTTTCATGGTGAAGATCAGCCGATTTCAGCTAGAGTAAGGCGCATGAAAAGCAAGCTCGTTATTCGTGCTATTTCGGGCGCTCTCTTGGTCCTTGCGATAGGACTTGGAATTTCCGCGCGGGTCGTGAAGTCCGGGGCGGCGCCGGAAAACCCGCTCGCCGCAGCCCTTCAGGGTAAGAAATGTGACCTCTTTGACGATTCACAAGGCATTCCTCACATCAGGGGAGAGTCGGAGAGTGTCGCGCTTTCCTGTCTGGGTTATATCCACGCGCGTGACCGGCTCTTTGAAATGGATTTTTTTCGCCGTACGGTTCAGGGTCGCAAGGCGGAAGTCTTCGGAAAAGACGAGATCCGCTCGGACTTTCAGATGAGGCTTCTGGGCCTTTATTCTCATGCAACCCGGATTTTCAGGGAGATGCCCGGTCCGGAGCAGACGCGACTTTGGGCCTATGCCCATGGCGTGAATACATTCCTGAAGAGCGCATCGAAGCGCGCCCCTTCGTACCCTGCTTATGAATTCGAGAAATTCAGGTATGTTCCCGAAACCTGGATTCCGGAAGACACGATTGCTTTGATTCTTCTGCAGTCTTTTGATCAGACGAAGCGAAGTTTCTTCAGCAAGCTCGAGGAAGATCGCTACAAGGAGTTTTATCCCGCACGCGCCGCCGGGTATTTCGATTCCGATGGGCTTCCGTGGGATACGGCGATTCTGAAAAGTGGTGAGTATTTGCAGGCGCCCGTGCCCCTCCCTCAGAGCACGAAATCCGCCGTGAACCGCGGCAGTGCGTTTCCGGATATTCGGGCGCCACGGATCGGTAAACTCGGTAAACTCGATGAACTCGAGTTTCTGAATAGCGGAATCGGCCTGGGCAGCAATAATTGGGTGGTCAATTCCGCGCGCAGCAGGACGGGGCGCGCATGGCTTGCCAATGATCCCCATCTCAAACTTCAGTATCCGCCACTCTGGCATTGGGTGCATGTCGAAGGTGGAACGTTGAACGTGATTGGCGCGGCGATGCCGGGGCTGCCCTTCATCGTGAGCGGCGCGAATAACAAGATCAGCTGGGGTCTCACAAACGCGTATCTTGACGTCGGGTATGTTGCTTATATCGACACAGCCGACCTGAAGCCGCTCGAAACAACCCGTCCTTTGATCTGGTTCAAATGGTGGAAGCTGAAGCTGCCGTTTTTTTTCAAAACGTTTCAGCGAACCGATCGGGGCCAGCCGGTTCTTCCGCTTTCCGCGCCCGAGGGAAAAGCGGTCGTCCTCAACTGGGTCGGGCTCAGCCTTCACGCCAAGGACATGGGCGACACCATTCGCGGACTTTTCGAACTCATGGCGTCTGAATCGGCGTCGAAGGCCGACCGGGCGCTCGCCGCGGCGCGGGTACCGACGTGGAATTTTGTTTTCGCCGATTCTGAGGGAAAGATCGGGTATCGTGCCGTTGGCCGTATTCCGAAGGTCGAAACGTCTCCTCGCCTTGGTGTGGTTGAGAGAAAACTCATGGACTGGCAGAAAGAGCTTTCCGGCGTGCCGGACCTGTCTACCGAAGAGATGCCGCATGTTTTTAATCCGAAACGCGGTTATATTGCGACTGCGAACAATCGGCAGTGGCCGCCCGAGGCCCGCTTTACGGGTGGGAGGGGATACCGGTCCGGCTTCCGTGCCTTTCGGATCGAGGAACTTCTCAAGAAAACGCCCCGTCACGATCTCGCTTCCATGAAAAGAATCCAATGCGACGTTCAGGCCGTTGATGCGAGATTTCTCATCCCCGAAATGCTTCAAGCACTTTCAGAAAATTTTCGGCGAAAAGAGCCGGAGGCTGTTGAGCTTTTACGGAGCTGGGATTTCGAGGCCACGCTCGAGTGTCGAGCCTGTGCGCTTTCAAGGCGCTGGCTTGACCGGGTTCTCGGCGCGGCGCAGACAAATGAAAACGGTCTTTATCGAGCACTGCGGGAATCCAAGGGGAGTAAAGAACACCACGCAATCACGGAGGTGATTCAAGCTGAGTGGGTTCCAGCGGTTCTGGATGTGAAAGGTTTTCCGTCATGGGGAGAGGTGCATAGAAACCGCTTCGCTCACATCGTGGGATCGGGAGCTTTTTTCGGTGAGGAATCTCTTCCAACACCGGGCGATGATGAATCGGTCAATCCGGGGAGTTCAGATTGGGAGCAGGATGCCTTGGGGCGAGGTTATTTTGAGCATTCGGCGGGAGCATCACAGAGGCTCATCGTGGAGCTTACCGATCCTCCGACGGTCTATGCGGTGCTTCCGGGCCCGAATCGCGACGTACCCACGCGTAATCTCCATGAGGAGGGCAGTCCGTGGGAGAAATGGCGCGATTGTCAGTTTGAGCGGCGCTGGTTTCCCCTTGATTGGAAAGCGGTGCGGCTGAATTCAATTGAACTTTGATTCAGGTGCTTGCGCAGGGTGGTGTTTCACCCGTCTTCGCTGAACAACAGGAACTCGCGCAGGGCGGATGTTTCGATTCCGACTTTGCCGCGGTTTTCTTATAGTCCGTGCTGTA
>MEQK01000176.1 GCA_001770175.1 Bdellovibrionales bacterium RIFOXYD1_FULL_55_31
TAATCCATGAAGAGATTGAGAACTTCTCCGTTCCCGCTGATCTTGTGGACCCAGTTCGCGAATTTCGGCGCGGTCAGCGGGAATTCCTGCCAGCCCTGGTTCGAGAAGCGGAAAGCGATATCGTCCGACAAGCGGTAATTTTTCAGCAACAGCCGCATCGCGGGGTTCGTCGAGTTATAAACGAAGTTGGGACTTCGCCAGCCGAGAATATCGTCCGCGCCTTCGGCGATCATGGCTTTATAACCCATCTTTGCGACCATCTCGCCAATGCGGTCGTCGTAAATTAATTCGGTATTTCGAAAAACGGTTGGCTTCTGGCCAAAGCAATGCTCCATCAGGTCCGCGTGCTTTTTGACCTGCAGTTGGAATTCGGCTTCGTCGTAAACACCGGCAAGAGAATGGTAGTAAGTCTCGCCCAAGAACTCGACACAGCCGGTTTTGGCAAGCTCGCGAAAGCTTTCGAACGCCTCCGGGCAATACTCCTGCATCTGCTCAATGGCAACCCCGGTGATGGAATATGAAATCCGGAACCGGCCCTGATAGCGATCAATCAGGCGAAGCATCGTCTGATTGGTCGGAAGGTAGCACTTTTTTGCTACTTTCCGGAGAATCCCGCCGTTCTTTTCCTGATCGAAATAGCTGTGGTCATAGCGGATATTGAAGAACGGATAATGTTTCAAACGGAACGGCTGGTGGACCTGAAAATAGAAACATACAGAAGGCATCGCTACCCCTCCCTCTTATGAACTGCCTCGAATCGACGCAATCGCGCCGCGGGTTTCGGATTATCCACTGATACGGGCGAGCGTCTGATTATAGAGCTCGATCGTCTTGACGGCTGACGCATCCCAGCGCAACCGACGGACCTCTTCACCAGCCATGAGACTGATATCCTGACCCAACTCTGGATATTTCAGCACACTGACGATCAGGTTTGCAAGCTGGTCGACATCCCAAAAGTTGACCTTAAGCGCGTGACTGAGCACTTCAGAAACTCCGGATTGCCGCGAAATGATGACCGGTGATTGAAAACTGATCGCCTCAAGCGCCGAAATCCCGAAGGGTTCCGAGACGGAGGGCATGACGTAGAGGTCCGCCATCGAGAACATCTTCTCGACTTCCTGACCTTTGAGAAAACCCGTAAAAAGGAAGTTGTTACTGATCCCCAGTTCGTTCACACGCTCGACCATCCGGGGCAGCATATCTCCGCTTCCGGCCATGACAAAAAGAACGTCCGGAACATGAGGAATCACTCGCGCGGCGGCCTCAACGAAATAATCGGGTCCCTTCTGGAAAGTGACTCTGCCGAGAAACAGCACAATCTTCGACGGCCAGGCCTGCTCCTGACGGTAACGGCTCACCATCTCCCGCGCGTAAACGCCATTATGAACGACTCCGATTTTACCAAGCGGCACGCCATGTCTCTGGTGGATGAGAGAGCGCGTATAATAGCTGACCGCGATCACCTGATCAGCGGCGTCTAGTCCGGCCTTTTCGATCTGCTCGATCTGCCAATTGCCGTTTCCGCCGCAACGGTCGTATTCAAGACTGTGAACATGCAGAACCAAGGGAAGCCCGGTCAGTGCCTTGAGCGCCACCGCGGCCGGAAAGGTCATCCAGTCGTGCGCATGAATCACGTCATAGTCTCTGTTTTTAATTAAGCCGAGGGCTCGAGCCGCGAATCGGCCGACTTCCTGAAACAAGTCCCCCGTATAATGTTCGGCGCCCCCGCCCGCCGAGACCGACTCCGGAAGAAGCGACCGGATCAAAGGCGGCAGTATCTCATCCAGAGTTTCAAGCTGGAGGAGAAAAGCCTCGTCCTCGAGACCCAAACCGCCTTTGCCGAAAAGGCCGCGCCTTTTTCGTTTGAAGCTCGCCGCGTTCAGATAGGGAGAAAGAAAGGACGGAATCTTGATAACATTGATATTCGGGTCCTTAACGCCGGCTGCACCTTGCTCCCCAGGCTTGCCCGAAATACCCATTTCGGCGAGTAACGCTGCCCGCGCGCTGACCGCGCCCGGTTCGTCGCCCAAAAGCGGGTTCTGGCCTTCGACCCAAACCTCTGAAACGCTTTTGTGCATGGGCGCTTCCACCCGCCCCGAAACTTTCGAAGGGTCCATGAGCCGCATATGAGGAGCGTCCTCACCTCCGAAGAGGTGGGGAACAACGAAGTCGATATTGACTCCTTGACGCGAAAGCGCCCGAGACAGACCTTCACAGGCTGTCCCAAGTCCCCCACTGATATGGGGCGGGTATTCCCAGCCGAGCATCAATACCTTCATAACGTCATCCTCTTAGCGATCCTCAAAATTTCAGCGACGCTCCAGGCCTGCGCGGGCGCGCCGCCCGGGCTGTGTGGAGCATCACCGTCAAAAACTTCCGAAATCTGTCCTAAACAGGCTTCCCGGTCCAAATGCGTCGCAAGCCGCTTCAGAATGGGGCTGATTTCTTCCTTCATTCGTGACGCGCCGTGAATTTTGTAAAGTGCGTCAGCGTAAATCCCTATCAACCATGGCCAAACGGTGCCCTGATGATAAGCGGCATCCCTCTCACCGTGAGTACCGCGATAAGAGCCCTGGTAGCGCGAGTCCGATCGCGCCAAGGTTCGCAACCCGACCGGCGTGACCAATTCCTTTTTAACGACTTCCAGAATGCGGGCGCCAGCTTCGCGCGACATCGGAGAATTCGGTAAAGCAAGCGCCCAAAGCTGATTCGGTCTCAAGCTGAAATCGGCGACATTGCCGTTGTGTGAATCAGCGAGATACCCGCGTTCTTCGGACCAAAAGCGTTTGACGAAGAACTCTTGCGCCTTTTCGAGCACCGGAGCCCAATCCCGGGCAAAAGATACGTCATGGACCTCCGCCCAATCCAGGGCAAAGTGGACTGCGTTGAAGAAAAGCGCGTTGATATCGACGGCAAAACCGGCCCGCGGCGTAACTGGCTGACCGTCTTTCAAGACGTCCATCCAGGTCACGGCCCAGGGCCCCGGCTGCACCCAAAGGCCTCCGTCGACGGAGACGTTCACCCGGTCATCAGCACCTTTGCGGAGGGCATTCAAAATTCTGCAGACAACCGGCATGAATTCGCTATAGCCGGATGTCGAAGACATTTCCCGCAGCATCTGAACCGCGCGAATATAAAGCAGAGGGGTATCGATCCCCGTCATGATCAGACCCTTATTCGGGAACGCGCAGACGATTCCAGTTTTGGTGAGCCCCTCGACAATGAGATCTCCGTAACCCTGGAGAATCATCATCGCCTCCCTGACTTCAGCTGGATCACCTGACTCGAGACAGAGACCGGGAAGGGAAATGAACGTATCCCTGCCCCAGTGTCCAAACCACGGATAACCCGCAATCACGGAGTGAAAACCTTTTTTCGTGGTGATCAGATACTGTTCGCCCGCCCATTCCAGTTTATTCACAAGACTTGAAAGTGGCGCTGGCTTCGGCAGCCCCATCGGGCCTTCTTTGGAAACCTTCTCGAGCGACTCCGCGCTGAGTTCAAAAACGATCGAAGCGTCTTCAGAGAGGGTTACTTCGAAATCACCGGGAAAGTAGAGGTCTTCTGAAAACGGGTAACCACGCGCGCGCTCCGTATTGTAGTAAAGCGAGTTCACCCAGCCCCCTTGCGGGTTGAAGTGATAATCGTGGCTGCTCACTCTCATGAAAACGCGGGGAAGCGCTTCGTAGAATTGAAATGAGACCGCTTTATGGGCTTCTTCGCGGGCTCCGCCGTTCAGGAACGGATTCTCCTGGGTCAAAGCATGCATCGCCCTGCACGCGACAAACGGACGAAGGCGGAGACGAATCGGTTGCGTGATTCCGCGGAAAGAATAATGCAGCCTCACGATATCGCGTTTGTCGTCAAAGTTGAGAGTTCGCTCGATCTTGATTCCCGCGACTTCGTAGGTCCACTGCGGATTGGGGCGAAACGAAAAATCCTTCAGATGATTGAAACCCTTCGGTTCCGTTCGATCCGAAAATTCAAAGGCATGCAACATGTAGAGAGACTTGTCGATTTCAAGGTATTCGCCAATATCCACGACGACGTTCAACGGGTCACCGAAACCCGGCTCGCGAATACACATGAGTGAATGATATTTTCTCCTTGGTATCCGATCGATCGTTCCCATGGCAAATGAGCCGTAACGATTTGTCTGAAGCCATTCACACCCAAGGTCAATGCTGTCCATGCCGAGGCGCTCTCATTTCTGTAGATAACGTCCTATCCAGCCGCATCCAGCGGAAGGTTCTCGCAACTATTTTTGCAAATTTGAATCGGGCCAAAAAAAACGAGCCGACTTATTATAATTAAGGGTGATCCTTGCACATTTCAATGAATGATTTTCGGAATCGGACAAAAAATCCGAAGGATTCTTCAATCCGCTTTGCCGTCCTCGTGCCACCATTACTGGGGGTTTTCGAGCCATGACGCGGCTCTGTTTTAGCTATTCCGGGCAGAATATCCGACTGCTTCGCTATCGCTTTTTCGAAAGCGCGCTCTCATACCAGGAAATCGAAGCCAGGAAGGCCGATTCGTCCGTACTCAACTGCTCCAGAGGCAGCTCTTTAACCAGATCATGGGTTCGTCGATGCGCCAAAGCATGGACTGAGTAGTCAATTAATATCAGAGTCATCCGCGCCAGTCCCTTGGGATCCAGATCTTTTCGCGCCGAATCGAGTTCGAGCAAACCTTCCCCACGGGCCCCCGCCGAAAGTAACGAAAGGGCGCGAAGCACCGAAAGAGTGCTTGCCGGGAGTAAACGCTTTTCGTGAGCCTCACGCATGAAGAAGGCCAATTGTTGCCATTGCTTCGCCTGAAACGCTCGAGTCCAGAGCGCGCGGATCCTGCCCTCCGGATTTTTCTGAAGCTTCTTGGAATTCGGATCGGCCTTCCAATCATCGGAAGGCGCAAATCGCATCAGGAACTCCAAATCGAGCAGAAAACGGCGCTCCATGGTCTTCGCTGAAGTCACGGGCGGTTTGAGAGACTTCGCCTGCGACGGGTTCTCGGCGAAGAAGGGCTCGGCGATCCGGGCATACGATTGCTCCTCGATCGTGAAATTGGAAGCGATCTCGAACGCCTTTCCACGCATCTCCTGGCCCTTTTCCTCGAACGGGAGCACCAGTTTGCGAATCGTTTCCTCATAGGCAGTGAGGTCCTCGGGTGCGAGATTCTTCGGAGCGGGAAGCTTCGCAAGGTCCCGCGACAAATCAATGTAGAGTGCCGCGAT
>MEQK01000177.1:0-1037 GCA_001770175.1 Bdellovibrionales bacterium RIFOXYD1_FULL_55_31
ATCGTTGCCGCGGCGATCACACTGTTAATACCGGGAGCTGGGCCCCCTCCGACGAGAATAGCTACACGCTTTTGTTGAATCACTGGGGTTCTCCTTAATCCAAAATCGTTGTGTCATGTAATGTACAGCAAAACCCCGCAGGACGCTTCAAGAAAACTCTTATGCGCCATGCCATTACTCATTTTATGGCGAGCTGAGTCTATCGTTTAACTTGATCGACCTCGACCGCTCTCTTCTGTTCATCCAATTTTTTGTAGTCGATTTCTGATCCGAGCATGCTGTGGGGGATCAGAAAGATAACAAACGTCACCAGGGATGCCCCGAAAACCCAACGCTTCGGGCTACGCAATCTATAAACGGCAAACAACGCAACGAGCCACGCTAACCAGGCAATCAAAGTTTTGTTATCGGTGAGATCAGTTCCAAAAGGAAATCCAGTCCAGAACGCGTCAAACGCGTACTTCTGAACAATGGGACCGAAGATCATCCCTCCGACTGTGAGTAATCCAACGGTCCAGAGCGTGAGTCTTTTGAATTTCGGCGCGGAACTCGCGGTTTCCAATCCCGTACGAGCCGAAAGCAAAAGTGCCCCGAACATCCCGATAATGTGCGGGATCAGCACCCAGCCCGGAACCGTGCCTTTGAACCGGATCACGACATTGCGGTCTTTTGGAACCGGCTGCACCCCATTGCCATTTTGTCCGTCACGCATCATGAGCCTGTATTCAAGCTTCCCGGCGGGCGGTTGACCGGGTAATTCGCCGCGAAGGTAGCCATTCTCGTACGTCATGTGCGAAATCGTCCAGGGGTCGTCGGTTTTGTAGCGCTTCCATTCGATCACGCCCAACAGAGTCGGGTCGTTCGTAAGAATCTGGACAACGTGGTTGTCCTGACCGCCATGGGATCGGTCAAATTTGTACCGAATCAGTTTTGAATCGATCACCACGGAGCCCTTGAGCGGGTAAGTCGGTCCCGTAAACCGCTGAAAATGCGCCGTACCCAATGTGATCAAAACGGCAAGGAACCAGAACAGGATG
>MEQK01000177.1:1051-6205 GCA_001770175.1 Bdellovibrionales bacterium RIFOXYD1_FULL_55_31
ACAGGATGGATTTTTTCATAGCGGTAAAAACCTTCGAGACGCGGTACCATATCGAAGCTTGACAGTCAAAGACAGGCCGCGCTAGTCCAGTAACATTATCCCTGGAGAATCATTTTATGTCCAAGACGTTAGATCTGAACGTGAATGCTTTGTCTGAACTCTCGTCGGGTGAGCTTGAGCGTGATCAGCACCAGCCGTTCATTGCCGCCGGGCGCTCGATTCCTGAACTCGGAATCACGCCCGTTCTCATGGGCGTGGTTCTCGGAATCGTCTTCGGCGCCTCTTCGCTCTACCTGGCGCTTAAAGTCGGCATGACGGTCAGCGCGTCCATTCCCGTCGCGGTTCTGTCGATTACACTCTTCAAAGGCTTTTCAAAAGTATTCGGGCTCCGGCGTGCAACCATCCTCGAAAACAATATCGTCCAGACCACCGGCTCGGCCGGTGAATCAATCGCGTTCGGCGTCGCGGTCACGATGCCTGCCCTCCTGATCCTGGGATACGACATGGAACTCGGCCGGATCATGCTGGTCGCCGTGTTGGGAGGCCTCCTCGGCGTCCTCATGATGATTCCGCTTCGTTATGCGCTCATCGTCAAAGGACATAAAGAACTCGTTTACCCTGAAGGAACAGCTTGCGCCGAAGTCCTGATCGTCGGCGAACAGGGCGGAACCAGCGCAAAAACTGTTTTCACCGGTTTCTTTCTCGGCCTCGGTTACAAAGTCCTCAATGTCGGGTTGAAATTGTGGAATGACGTTCCCGCAAAGGCGATTTCCTGGTTCAAAGGCGCGCAAGTTTCGGCCGAAGTTTCGCCGGAACTGCTCGGTGTCGGCTACATCATCGGTCCCAGAATCGCCTCGATTATGGTGGCCGGCGGTATTCTTTCGTCCTGGGTGTTGACGCCGATTATCAAGCTCTTTGGAGAGGGCCTCACCCAACCGCTTTTCCCGGCGACAAAACTCATCTCGCAGATGAGCCTCCATGAGATCTGGCAAAACTACATTCTGTACATCGGCGCCGGAGCCGTCGCCGCCGGCGGGATTATCAGCCTGTTTCAGAGTCTTCCGACGATTATCCGTTCGGCCCGCGCCGGGCTCGGCAATCTGAAGATCTCAGGCAAAGCCAAACTCGCGAAACTCAGGCGGACGGACGTCGATATTCCGATGTCTTACGTCCTGATCGGGGCTGCCTTGCTCATTTTTGCGATCTGGATGTCCCCTTCGCTGAAGATGAATCTGCTCGGTTCCTTGCTGATCATTCTTTTCGGCTTTCTCTTCGTAACCGTAAGTTCGCGCCTGACGGGCGAGATCGGTTCGTCATCGAATCCGATTTCGGGGATGACCGTCGCGACGCTGCTTCTGACCAGCCTCGTGTTCCTCATGCTCGGCTGGGTCGATCTGGAATATCGTGTCACGGCCTTGAGTGTCGCGGCCATCGTCTGTGTTGCCGCCTCAAACGGCGGCACGACTTCGCAGGACCTGAAAACCGGGTACCTGGTCGGGGCGACGCCCCGGTCCCAGCAGATCGCGCTCCTCGTCGGGGCTCTCACCTCGGCGGTCGTGATCGGTTATACTCTCAAAGCCCTGAACGACGCCTCGACAATCTATTCCAAGAAAGAAGTTCCGGCTGACGTTCGGGTTGACAACGTCTCGGAACTCACGGCTCTGGAGATGGTGGGAGGGCCGGACGGCAAAAGCGACAAAACTCTTTATCACGTTCTCCACGTCCGGGAGAACGCCCGCAGCGGCCCTCTCGAAAAACTTCAACCCGGCAAATATCTCGTCGATGCTTCGGGCCAGGTTCGCTATTTCGTTGACCCGGGAATCAACGGCGTCCTGAAAACGCGCGATGACGGAACGGTCGTTCAGAAATACGACGCGCCCAAAGCACGCCTGATGTCGTTGATCATTGACGGAATTCTCACCCAGAAGCTGCCTTGGGGACTCGTTCTGCTGGGCGTCTCGATCGCGATCGTTCTCGAACTGTGTGGAATCGCCGCACTCCCTTTCGCCGTCGGCGTTTACCTGCCGCTCTCGAGCTCGACGCCCATCTTTGCCGGTGGGGCGATCCGCTGGCTGGTTGAAACCTCCACCCGGAAAAGGGCAGCCAAAAAAGCCGCCAAAGAGCAAAACCTCGACGGCGAATCCAGTCCGGGGGTGCTCTTCTCCTCGGGCCTGATCGCCGGTGGCGCAATTGCCGGTATTCTGCTTGCCATCATTTCAGCGAAGGAGGAGATCGGCGCCGCGCTCGACATGACCTCGAGATTTCCAGGCCTGACTACGACGAACGTGACATCGGTCGTCGCCTTCGTGATTCTCGGCTCGGTGCTCTTCGCGGTCGGGGCGTTTAAAAAGATGGCGAAAAAATAAGCCAGCTCCCGCGGCCTAACCTGAACGCGCTACAGCCCGAGAGAAAGGGCCAGGGAAAAGGTTTTGTTGCGAAGGCTTACGTTTCTGGCGAGAAGATAAAAGTCCGCGAAGTCGAACGAAACTGACGTTTGCTTGCCGCTCTCCCGCTGATGATTCCAGGCGAGTCCCGCGGCGACTTCGCGATTCGTGACCGCCAGAAAGGCCAAGCCATCCGTGATCGGAGAGTACTTGAAGTAGCCGCTGACGGAGTCCGTGGTCGAAAGGATCCGCCTCGCGACGGGATAGAGCATCGGCCCGGTCACATTGCTATAGCCGAATTTCGCGCCACTCACGAACATGCTCGCGTAATAAATCCCGCCCATGAGGGTGACGCGCCAGGGTTCCTTCACAACCGGCAACGAGTACCCGGCCCGGGCATTCAAACCGAAAAAACGTGCGGTAACCCCAGGACGATTGCTCGTTAACGGCAGGAGCGTCAGATATGCCGTAAACCCATAATCCCAGCGGGGTGGAATCCAGATGGATTGATAAGCGGCACGAAGGGTGATCGCGTTTTCTGAAAAATCCTGGACCCTGCTTTGCGTATAAGACATCGAGGTAAGCCCGAGTCCCACAAAGAAGGCGTTTTTGAGCGGATTCAGCGTCGCACGCACTTTTTTCTGATAGGCATCCCAGCCCTTGAAAACGACGACCAGCTTTTCGTCTTCCACAATTCCGAGCGGGCTGATGGCATAAAAATGGACAGGCGTGACTTCGGCCTGCAACGGAATGGAAACAGAAAACTTCCCGCCGCTCTCGAGCTCGATCTGAGTTTCTCCATGGACCAGGATCCAATCCTCCTTTCGGAACTCACCTTCCAATTTCGCGACAGGATGTGAAAGCTGACCGACCGAACGGGATTCAACTTCGACGCGTTCGAGTTTCCAGACAACGCCCTCAACGTGTTCTTTCGGTTTATCGGATTCTATCAGACGGGCCTCTTTCCAGTTGTCCGGGGGGGCGTCCGCGGCGAAAGCCGGGCTGACCGGGCCGATCGCGAGCAACGTGGCAAACAGGCTGGCGATGCAAAGATATCCATTTGTCACTGGGGTGACTTTCCATTCACGTAAGCGCGAACGATCGGTAACCCCCGAACACCGGGATGTTGCACGATCAGGAGAGCCGCGGTGGCGCGGGCTTCCTGATCACGTTTGAGCACCTGTAACGTGCGAAGTTCATACATCCAGGAAGGCAGAAATTTCGGATGAGTTCCCCGAATCGCCCGGAATTCCGTCAGAGCGCGCTCAAAATCCTTGTTTTCAAAAGCCCGCTTCGCGTTTTCGAAGCTCTGCTCGATTGTCACCGCTTTCATCGTTTCCTGAGTCACGATGACTTTGGGAATTTCCTCCGTTAAATTCTCCGCCGGGCTCTGCGTAATCCTGGCCGAACCCTTGGCCGAAGTCTCCGGCCGGGTTTCCAGCTTGAGCTGGGGTGCCTTGGAGAGAAGCGCGGCATAGCTATCGGGCGGATGGTGGAGTTTATCGCCACCCAGCCCAAATCGCTTTCTCCAGCTCGCAAGGAGTCTGGCTGCGCCTTCTCGCGGCGTTAGGGTCGGCTTTTTTTTGAGCACGAGGCGCTGCCCGATTCGGATGCTAAAAGGCGTACGAATGCCATTCCAAATCGCGACTTCTTTGAACATCGAGCAGCGTCCGTAGAGTACGATGCCGATTTCACAAAGCGTCGGGGCTTGGTCCGAAACGATATGACTCTTCGAAGCGGGAACAGCCGCAAAGGCGCTGTGTCCCGCGAACAAAACCAAGGCAAAACTCCGGGTGATAGTCCTGATCACGAGCTGCATGGCATTTATTTAATAATTCTAAGACAGGCGCCCATCATTCGCAAATGCAGTGTTTCAGCCGACCGCGAATCGCCACTCAACTCAACTGTTTGCGGCGCCCCCAATTCAGTGCTAAGTTCGAGTCGTTTCCAAACACGATTATTTTTTTACGAGGCACACGCGATGAAACCGACACATCGGACGATCATTGAACCGTTCAAAATTAAGGTGACTGAACCGCTCCAGATCCGGACACGAACAGAGCGGGAGCAAGTCCTTCGTGCGGCCGGCTATAATTTATTTCTGGTCCCGTCGAGCCAGGTCACGTTCGATTTTCTGACGGATTCGGGAACAACAGCCATGAGCGCGGCCCAATGGTCAGCAATGATGGTAGCCGACGAGAGCTATGCGGGGTCCCGAAGTTTCGAAAAATTTGAAAAGGTCGTCCAAGACCTGACCGGATACTCGTACGTGATTCCGACGCACCAGGGGCGAGCGGCGGAACGGCTTCTCTTCTCGCTGCTCGTGAAAAAGGGGACGGCCATCCCGTCGAATAATCACTTCGATACGACCCGGGCCAACATCGAGCAGCTGGGCGGCGAAGCGGTCGATCTCGTCATCCCCGAAGGCCGCGATCCTGCCCGGGTTCACCCGTTTAAAGGCAACATCGATCTCGATCGATTGGAAAAATTCTGCGCCGAGAACCGGGAACGAATTCCCCTTGGAATGATGACGATCACGAACAACACGGGTGGCGGCCAGCCCGTTTCCTTGGAGAACCTCCGAGGTGCGGCGAAAATATTCCATCGCCACGGGATCCCTTTCATTCTCGATGCGTGTCGATTCGCGGAAAACAGCTACTTCGTCAAACAGCGGGAAAGTGGCCAAGAAGACCGCTCCGTGCGGGACATCGCCCGCGAGATTTTTTCGATCGCCGACGGTTGCTTGATGAGCGCGAAGAAGGACGGACTC
>MEQK01000178.1 GCA_001770175.1 Bdellovibrionales bacterium RIFOXYD1_FULL_55_31
GTGAACACGGGTATAGGCCCGGATCGAATCGATCAACGCGTCACGCTTCAAATCAGCCCGGGTGGCCTTTTTGGATTTCTTCAACGAAAGCTCATAGGGATTTTTTTGTTCCTTGAGATCGGAATCGAGCGCGACCTGCTCGAAGAAGGCGAGCGCGTCCTTGAATTTATCTTTCGCAATGTAAATGAGGCCGATGCGATACTTGGCGAGATTGCGTTCATAAACCAACCCGGATCGCGACACCGGCAGGAAGAGTTGAAGCGCCATATCGTCCTGGCGCTTGTCGAAATAATGCTGGCCGAGCAGGAGCCGCACCCGTAACGCGTCCTCGGAATTGGGGTACAACCTGAGAATTTCAGAGCTGGTCTTTATGAACTCCCCGGTCTCGTCGATTGACTTCAGCGCCGTCGCCATCCGCAGCATCACCTGCATCCGCCGCGGGAATTCCGGAAAATCGCGAAGAAGGAGCCGGTAAATGGAAACGGCCTCCTGTTGTGCCTGGATCACCGGCGAAAAGGCCTTATCCGAAACGTCCGGCATCGAACTCGCCTTGTCCTTCTCCATTTTCATGTAATAAAGGGTGTTCGACTTCTGCGAGAGCAGCTCGGCAAGCTGCATGTAAAGTTGCGGCAGAAACGGCGCGGTCTGACTCTGGACGATCTGCTCCCGCGCGAGCTTGATCGACTTTTCGGTCCGTTCGAGGGCGCTGGACAACCGGTCCGAAAATGACTGGCCGGACGAGTCCCCCTCGTCAAAGTCCTCGGCGCGGACCGGCTCCGCCCCGAACACCGGAGTGGCAACCGACACGGCCATTAAAGTGAAAAAAACGGCGATCAGTCGAAGCATCGGTTCGGTATCGCCCCCTCGTAATTCAATCTCTCATCACGCCAGAAGTCGCCGTGCTGGAGCCAGCGTATCTTCACGTTCCTTTCGTCCGAAACGGCCGCGGGAAGGGCCGTCGCCGGATCAGCCTTGAAAATCGTGTCCGGATTGTATTTTTCGCGTTGAACCGAGAATTTGAGAAATCTCAGGTTTTCGTCCATCATGATCAGCCGGACGGCGGCTTTTTCGAGAGCCGCGGTCGAGTAGAGCTTCACGCGTTTATTAAGCATCAAAATTTCGGAATTATAAACGTAAGCGGCGAGACTCGCGACCTCCTTCGAAAGCTTCTTCACGAGCGGAAGCTCCTGATTCAGCCACTGAAGAGTGATCTTGATCTGCTGGAATTCCCCGCTCGCTGAAGTTTCGAGCGCGGCAAGCTTGGGAAATTCGGAGAGCGGTCGCCCCCGTTTCAACCCGCGGATAATATCGCCGTATTCTTTTTGAAAGCTCTGAACCAGAAGATCAGCCGGGCTGACGGCGCACTGATTGCGATAAATCAACGCGCGCAGAGTGAACTTTTCGAGGCTGAAAATTTCCTGGGCCGCTTCGGACTCGAGGTTGTACAGCATCCCGAGTGCCTCGGGAATCCGCTTCAAATAATAAAGACACCAGGCCGCCTCGAGCCAATCATGCGGATCGATGGGCGCCGTTTTGAGCAGGAACCCCGAATAAATGGAAAGCGCTTTCGCATACTGCTCCTGATCAAAGTACGTTCGCGCAAGAGTTCGGGCCACCTTGCGGGCGAAGGCCTTCAGCTCGGGACCCATGTCGGCGGACAGCAGCGACTTGAGCTTCTCCTCCGCCGCCTTGTAATCTTTCTTTGAATACGCCTCGATTGCCTCGAGAAAAACGAATTTGCGGTAGTGCGCGGTATCCACGCCTTCCATGTACTGCTTAGCCCACCTCTCGAGCCCCTTATCTCTGTTCAGAACGGCCTTATACAGGTTGTAGCTGTTTACGAATTCATAATCCCCGGACGGCGAAAGATCGCCTGCCTGAAAGTACGGCAGGACCGAAAACGGATAGCCCTGATCGACGAGCGCGAGAATCGCTTTGTACGCTGCCTCCTTGCTTTGGAGGTCCGTGAAGAACATGAGCATTCGAGTCGCGGCGGCGAGCGTCCCCGCCCGAAAGCCGTTTTCCTGAAGCTCGTTGAGCAGTGAAGACCAGGCCTTCGGCTCACTCGCCAACCCCGGGATGTTCGCCTGCCAGGCCGGCTGCGCCGCCCGCGTCGCGCCCGGAACAGCGAAACAAACCGCCGCAAACAAAATCGCCGCGAAAAAAATCCGCCTACAACCCAATGTTAATCCCCGAGGTGAAGGTGAGATAATTCGTCGTGGTCGAAATCGCGATGGTGTCCCTGACATCGAGGGCCCAGGAAAACCCTTCACCCGTACGGACTTCGAAACGCAACCCGATTTGAGGCGCGATGCTTGAAACCTCGTTCGTCATCGCCATGCCGAGCCCGGCGATGGCCGCGGTTCGAAAGTACCGGATGTGCTCTTTCAACAACACGAACTTTCCATTCAAAATCGTGAAATGCCCGGTAGTCGAAACAAGGAAATTGAGGCGCGTGATCCGTTTCGGGTTCACGGAATACCTGTCAGCCAATTCCGTCGTGAGATCGTTTTGAATTGAATAGGCGTAATTGACGTTGACGATTTCCCAGGCCGCCGCCGACGAGAAGTTATAAAGGTAGCTCCCATTGACGAGGAGACCCATGTAGTAAGGGTTGAAAGGATAAATGCCGAGCCCGAGCCCCAGACCATGTTCACGAAAACTCGGGTACGTCTCAACGGCCTCAATGTTCACCCCGTCCATGGGACTCGGAGCAATATCCACGACTTGGGCCGCTTTGGCTTCGATCACCAGAAAAGTAAGAAATGGCACCAGGATCAGTGCCGAACGAAAACCGCAAATATTTGTTTTCACAGGAAAATAGTTTATGAGCCAAACCCAAGCCTGTCGAGCATTTTTTGAAATCAGCACCGTTCTGTCTTTGCGACAAAAATCGGCGCACAATTCATCAACAGTGTCTAACCACTCAACACCTGCAGGTCACCCCACAAAGCTTAAGATGCCTTTAGAATCGATTAGAAGTAAATACTTGCGCGGTCCAAGACTTGCATTTTTACGCAACGTGGCCAAATCCTCGCAACTCACGATTTTCTCATGCTTGCTCCTCATCGCTTTTGGATTGGGAGTGACCGAAGACGCTTGGGCTGCAAAAGCGCGCCGCTCGCGACCCGCGCGTCCGGTGTCCACCCAAAAAAAACAAGCAAGAAGACCGGCACAAGCCAAGCCAGTCCAGGCCAAAAGAGTTCAAAAATATACGCAAACTGCCAGACTACGCGCCCCAGCCTCGGCGATCAGGTCCGAGCCGAAAAGTCAGGGAGAAAAAGTTCTGAAAGTTCACGGACAAAGCCGCAATCTTTCGATGATGTTCGTCCTTAAAGAGGAAAAAGAAACAATAAAATTTGGAGAAATCCGGGAAAACTTCCGACAGGAAGTACTGAAGACTTCGTACTAAGTTAACAGCGAAAGTCCCAGGAGACTCCAATGATCGAATTCATGATGAATAATCTGGGTCATCTGATCCCGATTATTCTTTGTGGTCTAGTGGCAATCTCGATTTTCCTCGAGCGAACCGTTTCCTTGTACATGCGGTACCCTTTGGGGACAGCCAAATTTCTGGAAAAAATCCGTTCGCTCGCTGATCAGGATCGGCTCAATGAAGGCATCAGTTTCTGCGAACGCTACGAGAACAAACCCGTCGCGCGAGTCGTGAAAGAAGGCCTGATGCGCGCCCATCAACCGCAGGAGATCGTGGAACACGGCCTCCTCGTCGCCGCGGGAATCGAACTCGACCGGATCAAAGCACGAACACCCTATCTTTCGATGATCGCCAACGTTTCAACATTGCTCGGCCTGATCGGAACCATTCTCGGCCTGATTCAATCCTTCGAAGCCGTCAGCAGCGCGAACCCGCAGGCCCGTTCCGCGCTTTTGGCGCAAGGGATTTCGACGGCCATGAATCACACTCTTTGGGGTTTGAGCGTTGCCGTCCCCTGCATGGTTATTTTCAGCTTTCTCATGAACAGAACCAATCGCATGAAATCTGAAATCGACAGAACCGTGATCCGAACCCTCGAGATCCTCAGACAGCGCGACATCATCGTCTCGGATCCGGATTACGTGCCCCCGGCAACTCCGGCCAAGCGGAGAGTGATATGAGCGCGGTGAGCGCGGATGATAATGACCAGGATTTTGAAATCAACCTGGCGCCGATCATCGATTGTTTCACCGTTCTGATCACGTACCTGCTCGTGTCGGCGTCCTTCATTTCCTTGAGCACGCTTGATGTCGCGGTGGCCACGACGACCGAAGAACCGTCCGAGGTCGTCAGCGCCGAACCGCCGCCCTCGGTTTACGTCGAACTTTACACCACCCGGGACATCAAGGTCATCTTGAACGGACCACAATCGGTGATTATCCCGATCGCGGCCGTCGTGCCTAAGGCCGGAAAGCCCGAATGGGATCTCGCCAAACTGAACGAAACCATCTCGAACATCAAGACGAAGCTTCCGTCGCTCGGCGAAGTCAACATCAAGGCGGAGCCAAGGCTGAAATACAAATATGTGGTCCGGGCAGTCGAGGAATTGAAGCGGGTCATGCCAAGGGTGTTTGTCGGGGAGTAATCGGGAGCTCTGATGCGCAGCAAAGTTCTAAAGCGATTTCTCAGCTCGGATGACCAGAAAGAAGAGATGGCGCTCCAGATCACCTCGATGGCCGATATTTTCACCATCATCCTGATCTTTCTTTTGAAGACCTTCGCGACGGGAATCACCACGATCACGCCTTCGCAGGGGATGGTGCTCCCTCAAGTCGTCAGAATGAACCAGAGCCAGATGAAAGAAGCCGTGAAAATCGAGATTCTCCCCGAAACGATTCTTCTCGACACGAAACCGGTCTTACGCGTCCACAATTTCGAAATAGCGCCTGAACAGCTCGGTGAATCGAAAACCGCGCTCGTCAATCCGGTTTCGTTCACGATTATCGAAGCCTTGGTCAAAGTTCGAGCCACGGCCGCCGCCGGGCATTCAACAACGCACGTCGTGGTGCTCGCTCATGAGGACGCGCCCTATTCGACCGTCCGGACCGTTATGAATTCGGCGGCGAGCGCGGGATACGGTGACCTGCAACTCGTTGTCGTGGGGAGCGACTGATGGCGGGCTATTATCTGGTCACCGTTTCGGCCAAGAGCCGGAAGCACAAAAGAATCTGGGAGGGCGAGGAGAGCCTGCCCCTCAATCATCCGGCCACTCTCTTTCTGGAAAAAACGGAAGAAGGGGCCGTTCAGATATCCGGCCGCGACGGGAATCGCCTGCCGCTTTCGATCTCGGAAGATCTGATCGAGACGGGCAGCCCGATCGACATCCTCGGCTTACAGATCAGGATCAAGCGTGCCCGGCGTGCCCGCCCCGCCTTTATCGCCGGAACAAATCTCGACCCTGAACGGAAACACGCTGACTACTTTTTTTCTTCAGGGCGCGCGGATGTTTTCCTGAACTTCGAACCATTCCGGAATTCCGGACAGGCCCGCGTCGGGTCCAATCGGGTCGCGCGCTTCATGCGTACGGGGAACGCCGTTCAGATTCACGCGCTCGCCGCCGGTCTGACCGTTTCGATCGAAGGCGATCCGCACGGCACCCCGCCTGAATCCCTCAAGCCAGGCCTCGTCCGAACATTCAACCTCGACGAGGGACTCAGCATCGTGGTCCGGTCGGGAAATGACTGGTGGCGAATCGGCAAGACCCCGCTCCCGGCGGAAGCCCCGGAAGTCGCTGAGACCACCTTCTTTGACCGCGATCGGGAATCACTCCTCTTCCAGCGTACCGCAAAATCCTTGGTGACGAGCTTCGCGATTTTTGTCTTTCTGACGTGGATCAACGTCATCCCGAAGCCAGTGCCCCCGGAACCACCGGTCGAGGAAACTCCGCTCGCCGTCGTACAACTGCGAAAACTTCCCCCGCCTCCGAAACCGAAAAAAGAGGAACCCAAGCCAGAACTCGCCAAGGCGAAACCTCCCGAACCAAAGAAACCGACGCCCAAAAAGAAGACGCCTGAGAAGAAGGTCGCGAAGGCCGGACCCAAGAAACCGCCGGTAGCCCAAAAGGCCGCTCCCGCCCCCAAAGCGCCCGCGCTTGCAAAGGCCCCCCCGAAAGCCGCCACTCCCGTCGCCCCCGCGCGGCCACCCGCACCCAGCCAAGCGCACGTACAGGCCGTGCAAAACCAGGCTCGGCTCAGCAAATCGCTGGGATTTCTGTCCCTCGGCCCGAAAACGATCGCGTCCCGGAGTTCAGCGGTAGCGACGATCAAAAATCCTTACACGAAATACCAAACGACCAGCGCCGCCACGACCACTTTTGCCAAGGCCGGGGCCGGCTCGGTCTTATCGAAAATCGCGAACCAGACCGGCAAAGGCTTTGCGGCGATTAACACGAAAAGCGCCCGGCTGATCACCTCCAAGGCCGGCGTCGAGGGTGGCTACGGCGCAGGCGGTAAGGGCAAAGCACTCAACGACGTCCAAGGAAAAGTCTCGCTCGCCGCGCTTTACGATCCAAACGCGGGTGACGGAATGGGCTCAGCCCTCGGTGGCGCCGGCGGCGGTCTGTCGATGAGCGGCGAGGGATCGATTCCGGAAAGCTTGTTGCTGAAAGTGCTCGAAAAGCACATGCAGAAATTTCAGTACTGCTATGAAAAGGCCCTGTTGACTAACGCCGGAATCGCCGGAAATCTCGTTCTACAGTGGACGATCGAACCCGGCGGAAAGGCGACCCGCGCGAAAGTGGTCCGCTCAGAGCTCAATCACCCGTCCTTGCACAATTGCGTTCTGGGAGAACTTGGTCGCATCCTGTTCCCGTCGCCTAAAGGTGGCGCGGTGACGGTAAAATTCCCATTCGCCTTTTCGAGCTCGGTTCTCTGAGTCTGCTATAATCGTCTCTGAAAGAAGGTGCCCTTTGACAAAGACGATCGCACTCGTGGCCCACGACAACTGCAAACCCGATCTCCTGGAATGGGCTGAATTCAATTTCAAAGCCCTATCGCACCATTGTCTCGTATGCACCGGAACAACCGGGAAGCTCCTGGAAGACGTCCTCACGAAGAAGTTGCGCCTGGAAAAGCGCTTCAGGCTCACCAAACTCAAATCAGGCCCGCTCGGCGGGGACCAACAGCTCGGCGCGCTCGTTTCGGAGGGAAAGATAGATTGTCTGATCTTCTTTTGGGATCCCATGCAGCCACAGCCCCATGATGTCGACGTCAAAGCGCTATTACGCATTGCAGTTGCTTATAATGTTCCGACCGCCTGCAACCGCGCGACCGCCGATTTCGTCATTTCTTCTCCGTTAATGATGGACGGCTATGAGCCGACGAAGCCTGATTTTTCGAAATATCTTGCGAGAAACGTCGGCGAATAGGCCGTAGTGTCCTGAGTCAGTAATAACGTAATAATTGCCGGAAATTTTGGTTTTTCTTCGAGACGCGAAAAGCGACGCAGGCTTATTGCCTGCTAGCTTTGAGCAACGAAGAAGAAAGACAAAAGATTCCGGCCCTTCGGGAAGGATCATTTTGATTCGACTCTGTGTCGCTCGTCGCTCGCAGACCAAAAGTATGCGTCCCTCCTCGCTCCTTGATTCGAGTCAAAATGATCTCTTCAATTATCACGTTATTACTGACTCAGGACACTAGCTCGCGAGAGGAATGGGCCTTACCCGCACGGATTTTTCGGTGGCCGCGAATGCCGAAGCACAGAGCTGCTCCAGCCGGCGACTAAGGACTTCTATTCTCCCGTCCAGTTCGAAAATCTTGATTTCGTGCTCTTTGAGTAGGTCCGTGCAGTCGTTCAGGCAAAGCACTGCAAGCAGAAGTGATTTGTACTCGTCTCCCGCGTCCTTCGCCGAAAGACTCTTTGCAAAATGCTCGAGCATTTTTCGTGAACTCTGAATCAGCTTTTCCCTGATCTCCCCTTCAAGCTTGGCACCCTGGCAGGAACGATCGAAACTTTGAGCAATCTGAAAGGTAAGATAATTTTTAAACACGGCGTCCTCGGCGTTGAATAGTTATGTGTCCCGACTGAACGCCAATTGCCAAGCACCCTTCATGCCAAAGCTCCCCAAGCAGTTGTGTATCTGAAATGACAGCGCTACGAAGCAATGCAAGCATTCTGCTTTCTGTGTCCGTTTCGACACTCTGGCCGCGCGTGAACATTCCAAATATTATTGAATAAAGAGGTACGTCGGGAGTGAAACCGTATATTTTCCTTACCATACTTACGATTCCATTCGGGCTAGGTGGCTGCTTCTTGACGCCCAACGCCAACATCGATTTTCGTAGCCTCAAAAGTGCCGCGCTCACTTCACACGTCGAAGATTCCGGAACTCCGGCCGCGCCCCTTCCCCCGATTCCTCAAGGGAACCCGAAAATTCCGATTGGACTCGGGGGAGGAGCAGTAAGCGGAGGGGGAATTCACGGCAAAATTTCGATCGGCCCCGTTTCTTCAAAAGCCGCATCCGGTTCGGGGATTTATTTACGTTCGCTTGTGGTGGGAGGTGTCCAATGATGACCAAAGCTTTTTTAGTTGTACTTGCGGCTTTGTTGATCACCTCGTCCGTAAGAGCTGCAGAAAACGCGCAAGGTTTCTCCGTACAGGGACAGCTTCTCGATGCGAGCGACATCCCTCTTACCGGCCCGGTAGCGATGAATTTCAAAATTCTTTCTCCAAACGATTGTGTTCTATATGAAGAACAGCAACCCTCCGTCAGCCTGACTGGAGGGGCCTTTTCGACGCAGGTGGGATCCGGTACGGGTGATGAGAAGAGAACGGGCGGCGATCTCGGCCTTTCGATGGCGGCCATTTTTAACAACGGAGCGGCACCTATCGGAACAAGTCAGCAATGTCCGGCGGGCTATACTGCCAGCGCCGGGGATCCCCGATACCTCCGAATCACCGTGGATGGAGTCACTCTCGCGCCGGATCAAGTGATCTCAAGCGCGCCCCAGGCCTGGGTTGCCGAAACGCTTCAGGGAAAAGCACCCGCGGATTTCGTCCAGGTGTCATCCAGTGCTCGCAATGCTGGAAGCGGCGCCTTCGGTATCAACACCGCCGCGCCCGCCGCTCAAGTTCACGTCACGACCTCGGGCGGAGCCAAGGGGCTGATCGTGCAAGGCAGCGCGGGTCAGACCGCGAATCTCTTTGAGACGCGGAGTGCGGGAGGCACCCTTTTCAGCTATTTCGATGGTAATGGAATGCTGTTCCTTCCCGGTGACCCAACCCTGAACAATCAAGCCTGCACAAAAGCCTACGTAGATTCCAAGGTGACCGCCGTACCTAGCGAAGCCCAATACCTCACAGGAGTGACTTCGAATATTCAGACTCAGCTCGCGAGTAAAGAACCCACAATATCGACGAGCGACGCGACCAAATATTACCGAGGAGATAAAACGTGGGCCTTGTTGGATACTTCAGTCCGGACGGCAGTCGCACCGAATGCGCCGCTGTTCTTTGACGCTTCGAACAATTTCACACTCACCTTGGCAAATAAGCTGGGTGCCGCGCAAACTCTCGTCAAGGTGAACGTCGATACAAAGGGTCTGGTTACGGGAGGTCAAACAGCTTTAGCTGCCGCCGACCTTCCCGCCTTGAATAGCGCGGGTGATTTAACGGGTTCGATCGTCACACCTACGGTCGCAAAGATTCAAGGCAAACCGGTTTCGGCGACGGCGCCGACCGATGGACAACTGCTGAAATTCAACGGCACGAGCTGGGTTCCGTTTACCTTGACAAGTGGACGAACCAGTTGCCCGCTTAACTACTCACTCGTGGGAACTGCCGGTGACGGTGCTTTTTGTATTTCGACGGCGCCGCAGGGGCCGGCAGCTTCCTGGAATGCTGCAATTCTGGATTGTGCAAACAAATCGCCCCGCGCCCGGCTTTGTCGCATGGAAGAATGGATGATGGCATGCGAACTGAACGCCTTCACCCGCCCCTCAGGAAATGCCGAACGGACATCTGCGCTCGAAACCTATGACGACGTAGGAAATGAAGCCTATGCTTTCGATGTGACCTACACTGCGGGCTCGGGTTGCCATGTTTCACAGGTCGATAGCGTATTCGATTCAACGGTCAGGCATCGCTGTTGCTTGCAATGAATTCCCTGATTGCTATTTTAAGAAACCTTTTTTCCGAAACCACACGTAAATAACGCCGGCTATCCCGAGCATGAACAGAAGCACGGCTGGATAGCCCCATTTCCAAGTAAGTTCGGGCATGGATCGAAAGTTCATTCCGTAAACACCCGCAAGAAACGTCAGCGGCAGGAAAAAAACCGAGAACACCGTCAATAATCGGACGGTCTCGTTCGTGCGGTGCGAAGCCATCGCGAGCTGGACATGCACCAGAGAATTAATCTCCTCGATCATCCGATCGAGGTGCTGGTGAAGGGCTTCCGCGTTTTCACGCAAATCCTGAAGCAACGGTGCCTCCGACGGAGATTCAGGGTGAACCTTCTGGAGCGCCGAAAGCGTGTGCCAAAACACTTGCCGATAAGCCGATACTTTTCTTTTCTGCCGATGGAGAGCCTTGAGCTGCACCACCACATCCCGATTCGAAAAGAGCATGTGCTCGAACTGGGCGATCGCCGATTCCGCATCATCAAACGGCTTCTCGTAACCCGCGATTACGGAATTAATGCAGTCAGTTAGCCATGGAATAAAGGCGATCGGATTCTGCGCCCCGGTCCATTTTTGCTCAAGTTCTTCGAGAAACCGGAACGGTACGCGATGAATGGTAATCAGAGTATTGCCGGCCTTAAAGATAGCGAGCTTACGAGTCAGCTTCTGAACGGTGTCAGCAGCCGCCGTTGCCTGCG
Source organism: Bdellovibrionales bacterium RIFOXYD1_FULL_55_31 (assembly GCA_001770175.1). Classification (GTDB taxonomy): domain Bacteria; phylum Bdellovibrionota; class UBA1018; order UBA1018; family UBA1018; genus XYD1-FULL-55-31. The sequence continues at coordinate 10,812 of MEQK01000178.1, forward strand.
AATCCATTCCACGAAGAATGAGAAAGAGCCCCAGTCCCTGCTCGAGGACTTCGGCCTTGGGAAGATGCTCAGGCTCCAGACAGTCTTCCAGCAACTTCGAATGAAGCCCGTGCTTTTGGGCGAGGTCCTGGAGTTCTGGTGTCGTAGGATTGACGGCATCAATCCATGAGAGCGAAGCTCCGGTTGAGCTTGAGACCGTTCGGATCATGACTCCAGTATTCCTGGTAATCGCGACTCCGTCCATTCCAGTTTAGGTCCAGTTTAGGTCCAACGTCGGCGTTCCATTAAATTGGAAACATTGCTGGAAGCTTTGCGGAACCCCGTAGATTCCTTTACAATTGGAACTGTGAAACGAATAACTTCGTTGGTTCTCGGGCTTATGAGCCTGAGTGCCCTCGTATCACCACAAGGAGCGGGGGCGCCGCCACATCGGGCGACCGCGACTCCGAAAGGTGCGAGTGTGCCCGTGGCGCCTCGTCCGGCGACCACGGCTCCGAAAGCTGCGAGCGTGCCCGTCGCGCCTCGTCCGGCGACCGCGACCCCGAAAGGTGCGAGTGTGCCCGTCGCGCCTCGTCCGGCGACCGCGGCTCCGAAAGCTGCGAGTGTGCCCGTAGCGCCTCGTCCGGCGACCACGGCTCCGAAACCGGCGGGAGCGCCTGAAACCGCGCAATTCCTGTTTAAGCCGTCTGAAAAGCTCCTCGGCCTGGAAGTAGCCTCAAGAATTTCCTCGATTAAGGAAAAATCAAATTCAGTAGTCGTATCCCTGACGGGAAAATTTCAACGCGCCGACTGGAGCTTGCTGTTTCGCGATACCAGTATAACGCCCCAAGCTTCGGACGGTAGTTTTTCGATCGACGTCACACTCCGTGGCCCAAGAACGCCCGTTCTTTTTCAGGCGATTAGTCCTTTCGGACAAGTCGAAAAAGCACAAGGCGAGATTGTCTTCTCAGGATGGGACAGGATAGCCCAAAAATGGAAACCGGGACCAACGTGGGGAGGCTCACTGAGTGCCGGGCTCGGTGTTTCACTCATCGCCTTTACCCAAAGCAATGTACAGCCCCTGAACATGAAGGCCCTCACCTTCAAGGCCAGTTATGGATACCGTTTTAAGAACTCCCGCTTGGATTTGGGCATGTCATCGTTCTTTACGGCGCTTCCGTTAACATATTCGGAGGTGACGATCCGGTTCTTCGGGTTCAATGGGCGAGTCGGCTATGCGATTCCCGGGATCAACGCGCCATGGCGGATCAGCCTGATGGCCGGGGCCTATTACACCACCACATTCGCCGATGCGATGGTCGGATATCAGCATGTGGGTGGGCCTATGTTTTTCCCGGTCCTTCAGCGCGCGTTCGCGAAAGGAGCCGCGTTCGCCGCGTATTTCAAATTCTCTCCGATCAGTGACGGAATGCAATTTCTTGATATGTCGAGCCGAGAAATCGCGGGAGGGATTTCCTGGAGCGAGCCTGTCGGGCGCAACCGGCTCTCGTTTTCACTCGACATCTCGGACCTTCAGATCACTTCGATCATTCAGGATTCCAGGGGAATAACTTCACCTCTCGCGGTTACGAACAGAACCGTGACCGCCGGACTGGCTTGGGGTTGGTAGCGAGGCTCAGGGAGTGGACGTCCAGGTGGCTTGAAAGCCGGAACGGCTGGTGCCAGAATTCACGTCCAAATAGATGTACAGGGCACTACCCGTGTGCGTAATTAAAGCCGGCGAG
>MEQK01000179.1 GCA_001770175.1 Bdellovibrionales bacterium RIFOXYD1_FULL_55_31
TCGTCGATCAGCAGGAGTTCATGAATGACGGTTCGTCCCGAGTAGCCGCTATGCGAGCAGGTCGGGCAGCCGACCGCTTTATAGAAAACAGCGTCCGGCGGGACTTTCGCGAGTCCAAGCTCCTGAAGTTCGAAGTTAGAGGGTTTGTGAGGTTCGCGGCACTTGGTGCAGACCTTGCGGATGAGGCGCTGCGCGATGATGCCGAGAAGCGAGCTCGCGACCAGGAATGGCTCGACACCCATGTCGATCAAGCGGGTGGCGGCACCCGAAGCGTCGTTCGTATGGAGCGTCGAAAGCACGAGGTGACCGGTGAGAGACGCGTTGATGGCGATTTCGGCGGTTTCCTTGTCTCGAATTTCGCCGACCATGATGATGTCCGGGTTTTGGCGCAGAAACGCTCTGAGCGCTCTGGCGAAAGTGAGCTCGATTTTCGCGTTCACCTGGACTTGGTTGATTCCGGGGATCTGATATTCGATCGGGTCCTCGACCGTGAGGATATTGCGCTCGGGGCTGTTCAACTTCACCAGACAGGCCGAAAGGGTGGTCGATTTGCCGCTGCCGGTCGGCCCGGTCACGAGAATGATGCCGTATTTCCGGAAAATAAGCTTCTCGATGATCGCGCAGCTCGCCTCCGAAAATCCGAGCTGCTCCAACTGCAGAACCGTTCCGGTCTGCTCCAGAATACGCATGACGAGACGCTCGCCGAAGATCGTGGGCACGGTCGAAAGACGGATGTCGATGTCCTTGCCGGCGATCTTGATTTTGATGCGTCCGTCCTGAGGCAGCCGCTTTTCGGCGATATCGAGCGTGCCCATGACTTTGATGCGCGAGGAAATCGCGGCATGCGCGCGCTTGGGCTGACGGATAATGTCATAGAGAACGCCGTCGATGCGGAAGCGGACGACAAATTCCTTCTCGAACGGCTCGATGTGGATATCAGAAGCCTTTTCCTTCACCGCGCGGAAAATGAGCGAGTTCACGAAGCGGATGACGGGCGCGTCGTCCTCGGTCGCTTCCAAAATATCAATCGGCCCTTCCAGATCGTAAGCTTCTTCGAATTCGCCTTCGATCTTGTCGACGAGGTTGGCGGTACTTCGCTCATAGAGTCGATTGATGGCTTCCTGGATCCTCATGCTCGTACTGACGACGATCTTGATCGGAAGGCCGGTCAGCGCTCGCAGGTCTCCGGCAAGAGTCTCATTGAACGGGTCCGCGACGGCGATCACGAGTGTTTCGCCATTGCCCGCTTGCTCCTTCGCGATCGGGATGATCTCCTTCATTTTCGCGTAATTGATCGGAATGTCGTTAATCAGCAGGGGATTGATCTCGTTCGCTTTCAGATCATCGACGAATTGAAGGCCGATTTGAATGCAGAGCGCTCGCATGATCTCGTGTGACTGGATCATGTTTTTGCGGACGAGAATCTCGCCCAAAAGGCCGCCCTCGCGCTGCTGGATGCTGAGGGCCTCATCAAGTTGCGCCTCGGTCATCGATGTATGCTGGAGCAGGATCTGCCCCAGCATGGGCGATGTCTTTCCGGCTTGTGCTGCTGCGTGCGTGTTTCTCATGTCTTTTCGTTACTCTCCATCGTCCTTTACAATTGTCCTGAGTTCCGTTTGCGGTCTCATGTCGGAGGCTCGGGAGGGGGCGCTGTTTCAGGCGCCGCACTCGACGGCCCGCCGTCGCTTGGCGGGATGAACGGCGGGGCAATCTCGGTACCGACAGCCGGGCCCGGTGGCGTGGTGGTTTCGGATCTGGCTCTCCGGCGTGAGAAAGGGTTCCCGTCCTGACTGATCGGATTGGAATCGTCCTCTCCGAGCGTCACGGTAGTGTCCGGTTTCTTGGTCAGCTCCTTGATGTCGGGGAGATTACGAATCATTTCGTCCCTGACTTTTCTGAGCGGGTCGACGCCGCCGGCATTCTCCTCGATGAAATCATCGCGTTCCTTCAACTTCTTGTCGAGAACTGCCCGGATCTTGTCGTACTGGCGCACGATATGGGGTGTAAGAAAGATAAGCAAGTTCGTTTTTTCAGACGTCGAATTCTTCGCGCGGAACAGCCAGCCGAGCAGCGGAATGTCACCCAAAACGGGGATTTTGCTGACGCTGTCATTGATTTTGTCCCTGACCAGGCCGCCGATGACGACGCTGTCGGCGTCACCGACCACCACCGTGGTCTTCGCGTTTCGCTCGGTCGTCGCGAAGGCGAGGCCGGCGACTTGAGCCGGCGGGGCACGGTTGCTGATATCAGCGAGCTGCGCTTCGATGTCAAGTTTCACGAAATTCGACATCTTGTTGATCTGCGGTTTGATCTTCATCTTGAGCGATACGGACTCTTTCGTGATCGAAGTCGAGACCCCCGCGCCTTGAACCGCCGTGGTCGTGGGAACAGGGATCTTTTCGGACGATTCGAAGGTCGCTTCGGAATTGTCCAATGCGATGATCTGCGGCGTCGCCAGGACGTTCGCGTTCGAATTCGTCTGAATCGCCTTGATCAAGCCCTGGACGCTCGATACTTCAACCTTCTGGGTACCGATCGTGAATTCCCGCTTGCCGCCCGAAGTGAACCCGAGCAGCGCGCCTCTTTGCGATAGGGGATTGGCGACGAAATCATAGAGATCGGTGTTGGGGGTGAAACCGATTCCGGAACTGGGATTGATCACGTTTGTTGAAAACGCGAATTCGCGGTTCAACGTGATTTCCATGATCACGATTTCCACGTAGACTTCATCACGCGGCAGATCGAGCTTGTTGATCACGCGCTGGACGGTGAGAAAGTCGCTGGGAGATGCCGTAATGACGAGCGAGTTTGTCGCCTTATCGGGAGAGACTTTGATCGCGCCTTCGAAGAGGGACTGGGCGATCGGGTTTACGCCTGTTCCGGTACCGGTACCTGAAATAGGGCGAAAACCGCCGCCCGTCGATTGCGAAAGATTGTTGAGCGTGGTCGCGAGCTGTTCGGCATCGGCGAATTGCAGGCTGACCACATGCACTTTCCCGCCGCCCGTGGGGGTCGGCATTCGCTGGTCGAGCTTGGCGACGAGTTCGCGAACCTGATCGGCGCCCTTGGTATTCGCGTGAACGATCAGGTTATTGGTGCGGTCATCGGCGATGATGTTATTGATGATGCCGCCTTCTTTCGTCCGCTTTGCACTGAATTTGGCCGCTGCCCCGAACCGCGGTCCTCCCGGCTGTCCCGGAACGGCTCCCGTTCCCGGGATGAGCTGATCGACGAGTTTCGAGATCTCGACGGCGGAAGCGTACTTGACGGAGATGACTTCGATGCCGGCATCAAAGCCTTCAACGTCCAAAATTTCGAGCATTTTGTTCAGTTTGGCGATATTCGAGCCCGTATCGGTCACGATCACCGTATTGGTTTGCTGATAGGGGATGATCCGGGAGTTCGCGGGCATGAAGCTTCTGAAGGTCCTGGCGACTTCTTCGGAATCGATGTACTTGAGCTGGAAAACCCGGGTTACCAGCGTATCCGTGTCCGGGGAATGCTCGCCCGTGTAGGTCTTCAACTGCTTGTCGCGCGCATCCCGGCTTCGGGCGATACGGATGAAGTTCCCGGAAGGAATCAGCGCGAAGCCGTTGATATCGAGGGCGGTGAGGAAAGCGCGCCAGGCGTCCCCGACTGTTACCGGCGAATTCGAGATGATCGTGATTCTGCCCTTCACATCTTTATCCAGAATGAAATTCTTGCCGGTCAGCTTGCCGAGCGTCTTTGCGATATCCATGATGTCGGCGTCAGGAAAATTGAAATCGGTCACCACTTCCTTGCTGCCTTCGCCGGTTTCGTTGTCCACGTGAATGCTTTTGGGCGGCTCCGCGTGCTGAATCACGTTTCCCGCCGAACCTCCGCCCATGGAAATGGGCTTCTGCTGGGCGGCGCCGCCAGGACTGGAAACCGAAGGTTGTGAGCCGCGAGGAGGAGGGAATCCCGGCGGCCGCTCCTCAAAATCAATGTCTTCTTCGTCATCATCGTAAAAATCGTCGGGGCCGGGACCTCCCGGTTGGCCACCCGGTGCGTTCGCGAACGGATTCGTGAATGGACGCGCTCCCGATTGAAATCCGCCGCGGCCCGGTTGCTCGGCCCAGGAGTGCTCGGTTAGGAGCGCGATGAGGGTGACCGTCCCAATCAAGCCGGTCAGCGCCGCCGTGATCTCCAGCCAATCCAGCCACGATTTTTCAAACTTCCTGTCAGTTACCTTTTTAGGCTTAGCCATCTGGGCTCCTTAGCGAAAATCGTATGCGAACGTAGAGGTCCGTCCGCCCCGCCTCACCTGTAATTCAAGGTGAGGTGAATCTCTGAGACGTCCAAGCATTTCGAATGCTTTGCCGGGGTCGTTTATAGGTTGTCCGTCGAGTCCGAGGATCACGTCCTCGTTTTTCAGTCCAAGCTTCTCGAAAATACTTCCGGGAACGATCTGAAAGAGTTTGTACCCGTTTGGGACGCCGTTTTCCCAGTTCGGGACCGCCCGCGCTTGCGTCAGAATACTGTTCAAATCACCCAAAGCGCGGTCGACCTCGGATCGGGAGACGTTAAATTGTGTCGGCGATACCTGCTCGATTCCGGGCCCGCCGCCGCGTGTGCCCAAAGTGATTCTGGGCGCGTTTCCTTGGAAGTCCTCGGGGAGTTCAACAAACTCGCGGCGCCCGGAGCCGACGTTCAGGAAGGTTACCCGGGTAGCTTCAATTTTGATGATCTTGGCTTTAGAAGGAATTTCATCCTGGACTCTGACCGGGTAAACCATCGAAGCGGACTTGTCCTCGATTGTCGCGATCGATTTGAGTTCGTCACGCAAAATCAGGGTCCCGATCAAATTGAACGGAAGAGTGGTTTTAGTCGCGGGCCCGCCTAAATCCTGAGCTCCCGGGGACGGACTCTCTTCACCCGGAATCCGATGTTCGCTGTTGAAGAGATTGCGGCCGATGATCACGTTGTATTCGTCCTGAGTCTTCTGGGGGAGCGAGCTCAAAGAGCCTCGATGCCCTCGCCCGGGCGCGCTTTCGGGAATCAAGCGGCCTGCCATGATGGCGGTCAGATCCGCGAGAAAGTAAGTGCACAGGGCCATCGTGATGACTTTTCCGTAGAAGCTCGCGCCCTGTTTCTGAAAAGTCCGGTTGACCCATTCGGCAAGCATCGCCGGTTCGAAATTGAGAAGCCGTTCCTGGGTCGCAGCCATCCAGGTCTTGAAACGGCTGGTTCGGGTCGGGTCTAAATCAGGGGGACCCGGATTGCCGGGGTTCGGATCACCGGGGGGTGAATCACCCGGGTTTGCTGGAAGACCGGGTGGGAACTCGCCGGGAAATTTGGGCGGCTGAGCCGGTCCTGAGGTTGGTTCTGGTTTATCGGGCTGGTCGTCTGACATGATCAAGGTGTCTCTGACGCAAGAGCGATGCCAGGGGGCGTAAAGAAATCGGGGAAAAAAATGCCGACTATTTTTCGCGGTTTCTGACTGTAAAACCGAGTAATCTCCGCTTTCGGTTCATTGGGCTTCAGCGTACACTCGAGGTAAGATTTTTGAGTAATGCAACGCGTTTGACAAAATGTCGAGAACCGTTGAGATGTCCCCGTGGGGCGGAGATGGTTGCTTCATTATGTGACAAAATGTCAAGTTCAGGGATGACGACAATTTTACGTTAAATCAAGGAGTGGATATGAATTCTGCAGGCCAGAACAGCTTTTTGAAATCCCTGTTTTTCGGTCAGATCAGGGAGGATCTCGTTTTTCCATATCCGAAAATGAACGATGAGGTTTCAGAATCCGTTCGCATGATTATCGACTCGATTGATAAGTTTGGAAAAGATGCGATTCGCTCGGCTGAATGGGATCAGAACGGCGCGATGCCGCGCGAGGTGCTGACTCAATTAGCGGAACTCGGCATGATGGGTATTTCGGTGCCGGAAGAGTTTGGAGGGCTCGGGTTCTCGCAATCCGCTTACGCGAGAATTATGCAGCAGGTTTCATCTCACGATGGGGCTCTCGCGGTCACGCTCGGGGCTCACCAGAGTATCGGGTACAAAGCCCTGCTTCTTTTCGGAACCGAGGAACAGAAGCGCAAGTTTCTACCGCGACTCGCGTCGGGTGAGCTGGTCGCGTGTTATGGCCTGACGGAACCGGGGAGCGGTTCGGACGCGGCCTCGATACAGACGAAGGCTGTTCTCAGCCCGGATGGGCGTTATTACACCGTGAATGGCGGCAAAATGTGGATCACGAACGCCGGTGTAGCGACTTTCATGACGCTGTTCGCGAAAACCGAAGTTCCAGAGCTGAACGAAAACGGCGAAAAGAAACAGAAGGTGACCTGTTTTATTCTGGAGCTTCCGGCTGAGGGAGTGACGATCGGATCAGGTGATCACAAAATGGGGATCCGGTCATCCTGGACAAATCCGATTCACTTCGATTCGGTCAAAGTTCCCGCCGAGAATGTCATCGGAGGACTGGGGCAGGGATTCAAAGTGGCGATGGGGGTTTTGAACCACGGCCGGCTCGGTCTCGCGGCCGGTTGTGTCGGTTCCGCGCGTACAGCTGTAAAAGCCTCGATCGAGCATGCGAACGAGCGCGTTCAGTTTCAGAAAAAAATCGGCGAATTCGAGATGATCAAGGAAAAAATCGCCCGAATGGCCGTTAATACGTATGCCGCTGAAAGCATGGTCTACATGACGACGGCATTGATCGACCGCAAAGACGTGGACTACTCGCTCGAAAGTGCGTGCGCGAAAGTCTTCACTTCCGAGGTGCTTTGGGAAGTAACGGACGAAAATGTTCAGATCTGGGGTGGAAACGGATATATGAAAGAGTATCCGTATGAGCGCTGGTTGCGCGATGCCAGAATTAACCGCATTTTCGAGGGAACGAACGAGATCTTGCGCGCTTTCATCGCGCTTTCCGGGATGCAGGGGCCCGGTCAGGAACTCGCGGGCCTGGCAGAGGCGATCAAGCATCCTTTGAAAGGGCTGGGACCGGTCAGCGATTTCGCCATCCGCAAAGTGAAACAGAACATTGTCGGTGAGACGATCACTCACTCACATCCGGCGCTGAAAAAGATGGCTGCCCTTTTGGAAGAATACGCCGTCGAATTCGCCGGCCAGGTGGAAATGTTGCTCAGGCGCCATGGGAAAAAGATTCACCTGCGGCAGCTCGCTCAACGGCGGATCGCCGACATCGCGATTGATCTCTATGCGATGACTTGTATCCTCTCGCGCGTGACCCGTGCGATCGGCGACAAAGGCGGGGTTGAGAATTGCGAACTCGAATTCGCCATGGCGGACGCGTTCTTTACGAAAGCGAACCGCAGAATTCGCGGAAACCTGAAATCAATCAGTCGCAACAACGCGGATAAGGCCATCAATCTGATCGCTGAGAGACTTTACGCGGCAGGGGATTACCCTTTCGACGTTATTAAAGGTTGAAACAGTCAGCGCTGTTTAGTCTTTTGACACCTGTTCTGCCAGTCTCGTCCCTTGGTTTGCGTGGGGACAGATCGGGCAAAGTGGCCCCAAAGACCAGGATCGTTTAGCGCGTGATCGCTCGGCATTCCGCTTGCTTTGGTGCTGCCTGATTTTGATCCTTGAGACGGCAACCGCCTCAAGGGGACTTGGGCTCGAACAGGGCTCGAGCGAAAAAATCGTGAAGTTCCAGGACGTTAGAAGAGGTGAGATCTACAAATGAAATTGACTTGAATCAGGTAGTTGTGATAAGGTCTGGCGGGTTAAAATTCTGCCCTTTCTCGGATTTCTGGGAAACGCCCAAAAAATTCGAAGGCCCAGCAGTAAATAAGGCACCCGGTACCTCACCCTCGGATTCGAACTGAGGTGCCAGCAGCAGTTGGAGGTTTTTGCATGTTCAAAGTAGGCGACAATGCGGTTTATCCCGCCCACGGTGTTGCTGTGATTAAGCGAATAGAAGAAAAAGACGTCGGAGGCAAGAAGAAAAAATTCTATGTTCTTCAAGTCGTCGACAACATGATGACCATCATGGTCCCTACCGACAATGTCGCCTCTGTCGGACTGAGGGAAATCATCTCCAATAAGGATGTGAAGACCGTCTACGACATTCTTAAAGAGAGGAATGTCAAAATCGATCAGACGACCTGGAATCGCCGGTACCGGGAGTACATGGAAAAAATCAAAACCGGTTCGATTTTTGAAATCGCGGAAGTCCTTCGTAATTTGTTTTTGTTGCGCCACAGCAAGGATCTGTCTTTCGGCGAAAGAAAGATGCTGGATCAGGCTAAACATCTCCTTGTGAAGGAGATCTCTCTCGCCAAGAAAGCCAGAGAGGACGATATTGAGCAGGAGATCCAGACGATCTTCGCATCCTAATAATTCTCAGAAATCTTCCCGAGTTTGCGCTACTATCGGCCGGGTATGAGACCGATTCAGCTCACGAATACGCTTTCAGGTAAAAAAGAAACTCTCGTCACGCTTACTCCCGGCAGGTTAACGATGTATTCCTGCGGACCAACCGTTTACAACCTGATTCATATCGGGAATCTCCGTGGTGGCCTGGTCGCGGACATGTTCTACCGTTACTTTAAACGTGTCGGCTATGATGTTGTTTATGTTCGTAATTATACCGATGTCGACGACAAGATCATCAACCGGAGTCACGAAGAAAAGACGACTGCGGAAGCGATCGCGCGAAAGTACACCGACGAGGTCGAAAAGGATTTCAACGCTGCCGGAATGCTTGAACCGACCCACAAGACAACCGTCACGTCTCATATGCCGGAAATCATCTCCCTGATCTCGAAAATTATCGAGAACGGCCGCGCCTACGTGGTCGACGGAGAGGTACTTTTCGCGATCGAGGCTTTTCCAGGCTACGGGAAGTTATCTCATAAGCAACCCGAGGATCTGGTCGCGGGGATTCGGGTCGGCATTAATGACAAAAAGAAGAATCCGCTCGATTTCGCACTCTGGAAGCCAGCGAAACCGGGGGAACCGTTTTGGGACAGTCCATGGGGAAAAGGCAGGCCTGGGTGGCACATCGAGTGTTCAGCGATGTCGAGCAAGTGGCTCGGTGA
>MEQK01000180.1 GCA_001770175.1 Bdellovibrionales bacterium RIFOXYD1_FULL_55_31
AAACGGTCAACTCGGCGAGAACTTCCTCTGATTCTTTTTTGAAGTAATTCAGGATTTCCGTGTCGATCTTCATTTCAATTGTTCAACTCTCTCAGTAAAATTTTTCAGTTACCCTGGAGGCAACCTTGGCATTTCTTCCTGTTCGCATTGGCACCCTTCGGCCGGGAGCTCCCGTTCGCTTTGACGTCCATATTCTCGTCGCCGACAAATATGTCCATTATATTCGAAGCGCGGATACTTTTGACCCGGATCGTATTGAACGCCTTCGCTCGAAAGGCGTCAAGAAGCTTTATATTCCTGAAGAGTCGGAGCCGGCTTATCTGGCGTATTTGGACGCGGGACTCGAGGATCTCAGCAATAAGGACCTTCCACTTGAGGAGCGATCATCTCTCGTCGGAAGCGCGATTGTGACGGATGCTGAAAACGCCTTGCATAATTGCGAAACAGAACAGGGTTATCACCGGACCGAGGACCGAATCGGAAAGGTCGTTTCATTCCTGACCTCAGAGGATGGCGCCATTAAGAACATCCTCGCTTCCACCGGCTGTTCGTTGGACAATTTTCAGCATGCCGCCAACGTGACGAGCCTTGCCCTGGGGCTTGCCAATCGGCTCGGGATAACTTCCGCGCGGGATTTGCTGGATCTCGGGATCGCGGGATTGCTCCATGACAGCGCTTTGATGAACCTCGGCTTCGGGGCGGATGTCCAGCCCGAAAATCTAAGCGTCGCCGAGCTCAAGCAGTATCAAAAGCACCCGACCGAAGTGGCCCATCTCCTTGCGGGAAAACCTTACATCAATCGCAACATTCTCGAACTGATCGCCAATCATGAAGAGATAGGCGAGGGGGCGGGATTTCCACAGAAGAAACGCTTGTCCACGCTGCCGCTTTCGTCACAGGTGCTCAATCTTTGTGACGCATATGACCACTTCGCGAGTGTGCAGAGGATGGCGCCGCTTGACGCCGCGAAGAAATTTTTCAGTGATAAGATCGGATTTTTCAATCTCGATCACATTCGTGAACTTTCGGCTCTTCTCAAATAGAAAGCGCCACCGAACACGATCCTTGCCCGGAATACCAAATGCATCGGGGAAGAGTTCGAGGTTCGGGTATGAATGTTTGGCTAAGCCTGAGTTTCATTTTTTGTGCGCTGTCGGCTTGCAGCAATTCAGGAGGCCTCCCGCCTGACGTACCTCCAGCTCCGGGACAGCCGGGTGGGGTACCGAGGGTCACGGTCGTTATCCCTCCTGGGGCGACGGATCTCGGGACCGCCGCTTACGGAATCAATCCGCTTTTCATCGCGGCGGGAACTCTGGTCACGTGGGTCAACAACGATTCCGTTGATCATAGCGCGACGTCCGATACGGACCTTTGGAATTCCGGACCTTTGAGTCCCGGGCAGTCCTACTCGTTTCTTTTCGTCAACGCAGGTACGTATCCCTATTTTTGCACTGAGCACGGCAAGCCCAGCATGTCGGGGACGATCGTCGCGACCGAGATATCCCCGAGTCCGTCACCGTCACCGTTACCTTGACTTAGCGCTTCCGCTCTTGGCCTTTTTGTCCTTCTTTTCACTCGCGATCGCCCGAGTCGCGGGCTTGGGCGTGAGAAGAGCGACATACGATTTCAATCCGTATCGCTTTGCGAGGTCAATGGCGCGGTATCCGTCTTCGCGCCTCAGGTTCAGATCGGCGCCTCGTTTCACGAGGTACTCGACGATATCCTTGTGACGCTTGTACGTCGCCCACATCAGGGGGGTCGTTCCGCCAGGGTCTCGGGCATTGATGTTGGCGCGTTTGGAAATGAGATATTTTACCATCGCGTGATCTCCGCTCGCGCAGGCGAGGTGTAAAGCGGAAACGCCGCGATCAAGAGTGATATTCACGTCGACTGACCGGGAATTAACGAGCGTGCGGACGACGCCGAGATCGCCGGAACGAACGGCCGAGAAGAACTCCTCTTTTGCAAGCGAAGGATTATCGAGGTGGAGCTCGGGTTTCGCTCCGAGAGGTCTAGAAAGATTTTTGAGTTGAGCTGAAAGAGCTGCGAGCTCCGGGGAGCCGTTGGTCTGGGGCGCGACATTGTCAGGTTCCTGCGGGACTGGCTGAGTCACTGCGTTTTTTGATTCGGGTGATTCGGGGGATCCGGGGACTTCGGATAATTGGGCGACTTCTTCCCGCTGCCCTGATGTGGAGAGATTCCACAAGGATACTGAAATTCCGGAAGAAACAGCGGCAAAAAGGCAAATCCCGGCGGAACCCCAGGTCAATCTTCTGAAAAGCTGAAGTTTGGTGCCGCTCCATCGTCTGTTCGCTTGTTTCGTATGAATAACGAAAGTCGTTGCGGCCACGAGGAGCAGGATGAAAGGAGTGCTGGCTCCGAACGGGATGTGGAGCTGACCACTCGATGTGAGATAGGCCACTCTTGCGGCGAATTCAGTCGAAAGCGCTAAAATGAAAAAAGAGACCAGACCCTCGACAAGCTGGGCTCGCCGCAAATCGACGTCGGTCGGAGGCGGCGGGCTACCTTTGATTTCAACCTTCTCCAGTCCAGGGCTGGGGAGGGGCGCATCCACGACCCGCTCCGGAACGCTCATCCGTAAAATGACCGAAGTCGCGTTTTCAGTATCCTTAACGATGCTTGGTCCCTGCGCGGCGGGCGAGGGTTTCGGCACCGCTGCCGGGGCATTCGCGTTTTCGGCTTGGATCGAGGAGAAGCTCACGTATCGGGTAGCGTCTTCACTTTTAATTTCCGGTTGAGGAAGCGTGATGAACTCAAGGATTCCATTTTCGCCTTCCCACATGTTTCCGGGTTTGATGTCGAAGTCGCGGCCGTTCTCGTTCCTGAAGACAAAATCCGGGGATTCGGGATCGGCGACGATCCTGACGTGGTCCCCTTTGACATCGAGGTGACAGCCCGTTTCGAAGCCGATTGTTCTTCGGTTCAGCGGGACTTTGTCGCCGGTACTGACGTTGAGCGCCAGCTTCTCTTTTCGACCGTCCGCATGAAGCGTATGAAGCTTAACCGTGCCCTTCATGGATTATTTATCGGGATTTCAGGAGAGGAGGTTAATAGACGGGCGTCAATTTTTAAGAGTGCTTGACACGGCCTTAACTAAGTCGCTTTAGACGCTTTAGAAACGATACAAAGTATCGGCACCTCAGGTTCTTTTACCGCCCTGCCGATAAATAGGAGAACCCAGTCATAGGACGGCACATGAATCTGAACTATGAAAAAATTAAAACCAAGGTTGAACAGGGCGGTCACCAGTGGACTTCCTACAGCGATTTGTTCCTCGTTCTTTCGGTGACGTTTCTTCTGCTTTTCGTGGTCGCGAATCTCCGAAGCGGCACCACTTCGATTGCGGCTTCGCAGGCGCTTCAGGTCGCGCGGGCCGAGAACGATGAATTAAAAAAGCAGCTGAAAACCTATGAAGTTCTCAAAGATGACTACCTGAACAAGGGAGCCTCTCAGGACGAGGTCAAGCTTTATCAGGAGCTGATGGACAAAATCAGCCTGCTCGAGACCGAAGCCAAGCAAGAGCATGAAAACCTCGCGAAACAGGCGAACGATGCCCGTCAGAAGATGCAGGGTTTGAACCGCTATCAGCAGCTCGTGAAGAATATCGTCAACGCCAACCTGATTTCGTCCGGCAAGGTGCAAAAGCGTGATCAGGTGATCGAGGTGCAGACCAAAGAGCTTGAAGTCATGGATAAAGAGGTCTGGTCCAAAAAGGAGCAGATCGAGCAGAACAATCAGCAGATCGCAAAGATCGAACAGGAACTTCAAACGAAGAGCTCACAACTCAAGTACGCTTACAAGTCGAACGCCAAACGTAAGGCGAAATATGAAACGGAACTGAAAGAACTCGAGGAAGAAAGCACGAAGCGGATCGCGGCCCTTCGCAATAAAAATCACAAGTACATGCAGGAACTCGATCAGACGAAAACCAAGCTGGACGAGAAAAACCGCGAGGCGGAACAGCTGATTTCGGCCCTGTCTGACAAGGAAGCCCAATTCAAGTCCTCGATCGAGGACCTCGGTCAGAAGCATCAATCCGCGATCGAGGGACAGAAGCGCCGATTCGAGGACAGTTTGAAGAACGCGCAGCTGAGCGCCGCCGCGAAGCTCGAGAAGGAGCGGGAGTACCGGGCGCAGCTTGAGAGTCAGACCCGCGAGTATCAGGATCAGCTTGGAAAACTGAACTCCGATCTCCAGGGCACGCAACAGAAGCTCCATGAGACGGCTCTCAAATACCAGGGCTCGATCGCTTCGTTGCAGAAGACGAACGAAACTTTGCAGCGTGATTTGAACGCGAGTATTCGAAAGTTGAATCAGCAGAGAAAGCTCGCCCAGCAGATCAAGAAGAATTTCTCGAAAGCCGGCGTGAATGCGCAGGTGGATCCGAAGACGGGTGACGTGACGATCGAGTTCCAACCGGACTATTTCGATACGGACAAAGCGTCTCTCAAGCCGAGCATGCGAAAGACCCTGGAGAAGACGATGCCGGCCTATGCGAAGAGTCTTTTCTCTGATCCGCAGGTGGTGAAGCGCTTGCAATCCGTCGAAATCGTCGGTTTTGCTTCGCCGACCTTTCAGGGAAAGGTGGTCGATCCAGCCAGCCTTTCGTCGCAGGACCGCTTGGCCGTCAACTACAACATGGATCTCAGCTATCGGCGCGCCAAAACGATCTTTGAGTATGCTTTCAACCCGGACAAAATCCAGTTTGAACACCAGAAATCAATGCTGCCGTTTGTAAAGGTCTCGGGACGAAGTTATCTGGCCGCGGATGTTTCGAAAAATCGCACTCCGGCGAATGCCACGCGCGAGGAATTTTGCATGCAGAATGACTGCAGAAAAAGTCAAATGGTCATCATCAAGTTCAATTTGAAGGAAGAATAGTGAAGAGGAGAAAATCCCATGTCTGATACGATAAGCCAGTTCCTTTTGGGGCACCTCACCCAGTTTCTTTCAACGATCGTCCTCCCGGTCATGCTCTTCGCCTTCATCGGCGGGATAGTGGCAAGAGTCCTGATGTACTACGTCGCCCGGGTTGAATATCGCTTCTCGCTCGAGTTCGAGAAACGAGTCCGGTTCCATTTCTCGACACCGGACAGCCCTAAAGTTTCCTCGTTCTATCGGCTGACGCGAATTCTGCTCGAAAAGACGTTCCTCGATTGTTTCGAGACAAGGGATAAGTACAAACGCCGCAGCCTGGACTATATTACGAGCGTCGTTGATCGGTTGTTTCTGAATCAGGATGGCGCCAAGCGCTTGGTCGATGATACCTTGCGGCAGATTCGGTATTTCCGCAAGGAAGGCATGCCTCCGAAGATGATTGAGGTCTCGAAGGCGGTTTACGAAAACAATCCGTATTTCAACCGGCTCTTCGGGATTTTCCCCGTGTCGATTGTTCATGAACTGCTGAACATTTTGCCGGGCCTGTTTCTGATCGGCGGCATTCTCGGCACCTTTTTGGGTATATCAAAAGGATTGCCCGAACTCGGCGGCATGAATCTCGAGAACCTGCAGGATACGAAGCGTGTGATGGATCTTTTCCTCGGAGATATTTCGCAGGCGATGGTGAAGTCCATTCTCGGAATCGGGTTCTCCGCGGCCATGACCTTGGTCAACACGTTTTTCTCGATCGAGGGCCTGTATTACAATCTCGTCAACCGTTACTCATCCGCGCTCGAATATCTCTGGAATGAGACGACGACCAACGAAGTCGAGCAGGCGCAGCCCGCCGCGCCTCCGGCCGCGGTGACTAAAAAGGCAGCTTAACGGCGGTCCGAAAAGGTTTGGCTGACCTGGGCGGCGTTCTGCCCGAGTCCCGGAACCTTGGAGTCCTTGGCGCAATCCAGGGCTTTCAGTGCGTCCGTGGAAAACCGGCTTGAACGGTGTTTCGTGAGATAATTTTCAAGAGATTTGATGGCGACGAGCTGCGGGTAGGCAAGGGTGACCTCTTCTCCCGATTCGCGATCAAAGTCCTCTTTGCCGCCCGAAGCGGGATCGCCCGAGCAGTTCTTCAGGCTCAGGCACGGCGGTTCTCTCAGTACTTCGCAAAGAAAATTGAAGTCGGCTTCCGTCGTGAGATTGCGGCCCAGCAGAAAGACGATGGTCCCGCGCTCGTTGCGTTTTTCGGGTGCCAGCTCGCCATATCGGGCCTTGAACAGCGCTTTCTGCGCCTCCGAGAGCTCGTTGAAATCCCGATCGAGCCGCGGGTCGTTGTCGTTGCGTGAAGCGAGGATCGTGTTCAGGGTTGCGAGCTTCTTTTCATCTTCGGGAGCGGTCGGAGTGGGCGCCGCGATCTGTTCCATTGTTCCGGTGTTTGCGTCGGGACTCGCGGCAGCTGGGTTTCCGGAATCCGGAATCGAGGAGCGACCGTCAGCCGAGCCGCTCGGCCCGCTCCTCGATCCGTTCAGAAAATAAACCGAAGCCGCCCCAAGCCCGATAATCGCCAGGATGAGCGCGAGTGACTGCTTTTTCATAACTTCATGCAAGGACGCGAATCAGTTTCCGGAAAGTCCGGCGTAGAGATCTTTCTTGATCGCCTGAATCGCGTTCTGATCGATGATGCGCTTGAACTGGTCGTCAGCATAAAGGCCGGCGTCCATTTTAACTTTATCCGTGCAGTTCAAGCAGAATTTCTGGATGTTCTTGAGCATGATCAGCGACGAGCCATAGGAGCCGAAGGGCGTTTTGTCGCAAGCGGGCTCGCCGGCGAGAGTCGCGCCTGTCCAGATGCTCTTCATATCCTGGCCGTCCGCGTCTTTGAACGGAACCGGGCAGGTCGCATGCGGGAAATTGCGATTCTTCACCTCGGTGTGCCTGGCCTCGTGAAATACGACCATCATTCGTGAAACTTGCGGATGGCTGAATTTGACGAAGTTCTCCGTGAGCCACATTTTCGAGCTGCTATACATCGGGATAACACAGGCGACCGCTTTTCCACCGCCGCAGCTGTGCATTCCGATTCCGGTAACGCGTTGTTCGAAAAAAGTCGTATAGACCGGTCCGCTCACTTTCCCGAAAATCTGTTGATGCAGGGAGGAGTTGTCGGTTCCTTCGATGCTATTGATAAAAGACAGGTCCTCGATCATCTGCTTTTGGATGTCGGCTGGTACGTCGCTATCGAATTTATAGGCGTAGCTGAGTGTTGGAAGACAAAATAACAAAGATAGAACGATAAGTTTTTTGGAATTCACGATTCCCCCCCATAAGGCATTTGTACCAAAGGGCGAAAGAGGCAGGCAACTTAATTTCTGGAAGGAAATGATGCGACGTGCCGTAGTCCTTCGTGTCGCGAGTCCGAAAAGCTAGCACTTTGATTGCATGCGTGAAAGCCATCGAGGGCAAACGGATGGAAAGCGCAAACCTGAAGATACTGATCGCCTCTCCAGAGATCTGGGGGTTGCTAGTTGCGGCGGCATTCAGTTGGATGCTGTTGCAAAATCCAGGGATGGCCATTCCCCGTCCTGATTTGCAAGCTCTCGCCTCAAGCCGTTCCGAACAATCCGCGACGATTCCGGCTGCTGAAGCGGCTCCTTTCGGGGCTGCTCTCGCGGTGGAACTCTCATTTGCCGTGTCACCCTGAGCCGCAGAAATCGACGTTCTCCGGCGGTCGGCTTGAGGTTTGCACATTCTCGGGCCGTGGAACTGGGTTCCACACGTGGCCCGGAGGTTTAACAGGTTCGCCCTTCGGGCCACACTTGTTTTAAAAATCCCTTATTTTCCCGTACTGCCAAAACCCTTTTCGCCCCGCGCGGTCGCGTCCAACGATTCAACTGCTTGGACCGCTGGCGTTGCGATCGGCAAAATGAGAAGCTGCGCGATTCGTTCACCCCGTCCAAGCCGGACGGGTTCGCCTGAAAGATTCCAGAGGACGACTTGAATTTCCCCGCGATAGCCGGCATCGATAACGCCGCCCGCCACTTTCACGCCGCGTTTGCCGAGGGAAGAGCGATCCGCGATCAAACCGACGTGACGGGGAGGCAGTGCGAGGGCAACGCCCGTTTTTGCCACCAGCCCTTGTCCGGGGTCGAGCAGGAGGTCTTCGATTGAATAGAGATCCAGTCCAGCGTCATCCGGATGAGCTCGCGTCGGGAGCGTGGCATCCTCCCGGAGTTTTAGAATTTCGATCTGCTCAGCCATGCAGGAGTCCTTGGATATGGGTCGGAATAGCTTCAAACGGAACCGAAGTCTGGCTGCCTGACGACAGATCTTTGACCAGGGCCTTGCCTTCCGAGAGCTCCGAGTCCCCGAACAGGACGGCAAATCTCGCCCCATGCTTAGTGGCGAGCTTGAGCTGCGCGCCGAATCCTTCGGCCGACAGCGGCGTCATGACCCGGAGATTTTGGGCGCGGAGCCCGCGTGCCGTCTCCTCGGCTTTTGACCGTAACTCCTGTCGCGGTAGACTTACAAAAACATCAATTCCGGTGCCGAACGACGGCAAGAGCTGATGGGTTTCGAGGAAATTGCGCAATGTCACGTCACCCATGCCGAAGCCGACGCCCGACAACTTGAAATTTCCGAATAGGGCGAGCAGATTGTCGTACCGACCGCCGCCGAACATCGCGCGACGATTCTCGGGGGAGTGGTCGTACATTTCGAAAACGGTTCCGGTGTAGTAATCAAGCCCGCGCAGAACTGTCGGGTCGAACTGTACGTGCGAGGCTACGCCGGACTCTTCGAGGAGTCCGTATAAGGATCGAAGCTCGTCCACCCCCGTGCAAGGAAGATTTCGGGCGGTGTCTTCGAAGGGTGCCTTGAAGAAGTCCTCCATACGAAGTCGTTGGTCCTCGGAAAGGCCGAGTTCACCCAGCCATTTCGCATAGGCTTCTTCACCGATTTTAGCGCGGGCATCTATGGCTTTGGTTGTTTTTAGGGCCGTATCCGTCGAAAGGCCGAGTGTCTTCGTGAAAAAGTGATCCATGAGCCGCCGGTTGTTGACGCGAATGGAAACGAACTTCTCGCCTTTGAAGGAACGAATCAGATCAAGAGCGAGGGTGAGGAGCTCGGCATCGGCGAGGAGCGGATCACCGCCGAGAACGTCGACATTGAGCTGCCAATGCTCACGTAGGCGTCCTCGCTGGGGCCGCTCGTACCTCCACAGATTGGGAATGCTGAACCAACGCACCGGTTTTGGGAGCTCGTGAAACTTCCCGGCTACCATTCGCGCGAGTGTCGGGGTCATTTCCGGGCGGACAGCCAACTTTCGTTCGCCTCGGTCCATGAGCCAGTAGAGCTGGTTATTGACGATTTCTTCGCCTGTCTTCGCGGCATAGAGCTCAAACGGTTCCAGCATCGGACCGTCGTATTCCTGATAACCGTATCTCTCGACGACCTCTCGCATCCGGTTAAACATCCAGCTCTGGATACGCATGTCGTCGGGGTAAAAATCCCGGGTACCTTTGTAAGGTTGGGTTGAAAGCGCCATCCCCATGTCCTAAACGATCCGAGCGGTGTGCGTCAATTAATCTATGTTGAGAACCGCAGCTCCAGGCGGCAGAATAGCCCGAATGGAGCAGATGGACCAGAATGGAAATATGTCTGAGCAGATGGCGCCTGAGGGCTCATGTGTCGCGACGCTGATGGCCGCCGGAGCCGTTCCGCCCGAAGCAGTCGAACTCATCACTGAATTGCTGACCAGGGACGGAATGCGCTTCCGTTCCGCCCGCCGGCTCGGCCGCGCAGGGACTCCGAGATGTGTGGAACTCCACTTTTCTCCGCTCGGCAGGCCGACTGATCGAGAGGCTTTGAAGGGCCGCTTCAAGGAAAAACTCCTCGCGATGGGCGACGAGGGCGGCTTTGATGTCGCCCTTCAGGAGGAAAGCCCTCAGCGGCGTTACAGGCGTCTGGTTGCCATGGATTTTGATTCCACGCTGATTCAGAACGAGATCGTCGATGAGCTGGCCCGCGAACGGGGCGTCTTCGATGAAGTCGCGGCGATTACGCGACGGTCAATGGCTGGTGAACTCGGTTTTGATGAAAGCCTCGTCTTGAGATGCGAAAAGCTCAAAGGTCTTTCCAAGGAGGGTCTCGATCGCGTGCTCGAAAGAATCAGGCTCACTTCGGGCGCGGCTGAGTTCGTTCAGCAGCTGAAGCGAATGGGGTGCAAAACGGCCATTATCAGTGGCGGCTTCGACTTCGCGGTTGAGAAAATCCGGCGTGAGCTGGACATCGATTTCGCCTTCTCAAACACTTTGCAGCTGAAGGATGGTCTGGTTTCTGGAGAGGTTCAGCGTCCCCTTCTTAATCCCCGGGCAAAAGCGGATATTCTCGAATCACTGGCGGCGCGGGAAGGAATCGCTCTTGACGAAATCCTGGCCGTCGGCGACGGGGCAAACGACGCTTTGATGCTCGAAAAAGCAGGTTTCGGAGTTGCTTTTAACGCCAAGAAAATACTTAGGGAACGCGCCGATTTTGCCCTGAATCAAAAGGACCTTCGGTGGATTCTTTACCTGATGGGTCTCACTGCGGACGAGATTGGAACTGACTTTACCTGAGGGTAAAGAGAAGTTTGATGTCCTCGTCGTCGAACGCGATACCCGCTCCGAAAAAATAGGGGATCTGCCCGTTCACTTTGTAGCGGACTGATTCAATGCCCGCCCGAAGGTAGGTGCTCAGATACGGACGAACCACGAGTGAAACGCGATTGTCCATCCCTGGGGCTCCGCCGCGGGAATAAACCGAGTTCGTGAGCTGAATCTCGTCAGGTCTCTCGCTGCGTCCGAGATTGAATCCGATCGAAACCGCGCCATCTCCATTCAGCGCACCGATTGCGAGGTCCAGGCGATGGTTGAAGAAAAGCTTACCGACCATGCCGGTCAAAAGCAGGCCGGTTTCTTCGAGCTGGGTTGTTTCCGTAACCGTGGTCGGACCGCCCTGGACGGCCGTGGTGGTGGTTACCTTCGTTCGCCGTCCCCTGGGATCAACAGAAATCCCGAGGAGATAATAACGGTCCGCCTTTGGCCAGATGCCGAGCCGGAACCAGGCACGGCTTCCTTCTTCGTAGGCCGTGATGATCTCTCCGCCGATATCCACTTGGAAACGGACGCCGCCGACCTTTGAGAGAAGCTTGTTTACATTTCGGATGCCTTCGCGGATCTCTTCGGCGTAAGTCGGGTCATTGATCAGCATCCCGACCGATCCCTCGCCGCGATTGATCCGGGTCATCATGTCTCGAAGCTGTTCGATCGAGTCTTCAAGTTTGGCCAGGGTTCGCTGAGCCGTTTGGTTCAGGCCGCCTTCGGGAGCGAGAGTTCGAGACGCGTTTTCGAGGGTCCGGTTGAGCTGTCGCATGGTGGACCGCAGCTCTTCCGGGTTGATCGCCTGTTTGAGGTTCTGTGTGAGGCCGGTCATCTCGTTGACCAGCTCGTCCACCCGGTTCACGATTTGCTGCATGTCCTGGGTCTGCGCGCCTACCGGGATCTCCCGGCCTTCTCCTGATTTTCGCGCGGGTTTCGGTTCCTGAGCTTCGGCTGCGGATGCGCTCAGAACGGCAATATCGAGCAGGCGATCCGCCGCTTCTCCGAGTGCTTTCTGGAGCGAGGGCTTCAGGTGGGACGTGGTACGCGGGCCGCCCAGGAATTTCACCGGCTTCAGTTCGACGAATTTATCACCGAGAAAGCCTTCGCCTCTCAGATAGGCACGCGTCGAAGGAAGAACCTCAACGGGTGCCGTGATGCAGATTCCCAAGGTGACATGCGTCTCGGACAGCTCGACTGTTTTTAAATACCCGATTTCAAGTCCAAGGGAGCGGATCGGGGATTTTGATTTGAGCCCGGTCGCGTCGTCGACATTGATATGGACGAGCTGGCAGGGGCGATACCAGTATGGCTTGTCGTTAACGTATACCGTGAGTACTCCGATAAAGACCAGACCGACAACCGTGAAAAGACCGACTTTGAACCGGGTCGAGTTCGATGCTTCGCTTGTGTTCATGGCTAAAAGGCCCTCAGTTTCGCAAATCCAAATGGAAGGAATGAAGTTAGGATGAAATCGCTGAGCAGAATAGTGAGGCAGGAGGAAACGACCGTGCTCCGGGTCGCGAGGCCGACCGCACTGGCTCCGCCTTGAGCGCGAAATCCAAAGAAACAGCCGATCCAGGTCAGGACGAGGCCGAATACGGCCGCCTTGACGACACAATGGACGATTTCGATAGAATCGACCACTCGGGAGAATTGTTTCCAGAAAATGATCGGGTCCAGGCCCATGATTCCGCACGCCACGGCCGCCGCGGCCCAGGAGGCCACCACGGAAAAGAAAATCGCGAGAAGCGGCATCATCAGCACTCCTGCCGCGACCCTCGGAGCCACCAGATATTCAAGAGGATCGACGGCCATGACTTCGAGAGCGTCGATCTGTTCAGAAATTCGCATACTTGAGATCTGGGCGGCCATGGCGGCGCCCGCTCGTCCGGTAACCATTATGGCGGCCATTACCGGCCCGAGTTCGCGAAACAGCGCGACGCCGACGCTCCCGCCGAGAAGGGCCTCCGCACCGAAAAGATGAAAGGACACGTAAAGCTGGTAGCCGAGCACGCCGCCCATGAAGAGCGCGGCCACGATGTTCACGCCAAGTGAGGTAACTCCGATAAATTCACATTGCTTCAGGAAAAGGCCCCG
>MEQK01000181.1 GCA_001770175.1 Bdellovibrionales bacterium RIFOXYD1_FULL_55_31
TGGATAGCCCTGAAGGCTCCTTGAAAGTACGCAGACAACAAGCATTAGCGACGCTTGAGGAATGGCTTTGGGATTACCGATGAACTGCTTCGAATGGCAAAGCAACTTGTCCGACTACCTCGACGGAACCCTGGCCGAGGACCTTAGAAAAAAAGCCGAAGAGCACCTCGCTCAATGCCAGACTTGCCGCGAACGGCACGACCATTTCAGGATCATCCTGACCTCCATCGCCAGCCAACCCCGAACGGGATTACCTGCCGGTCTCCGCAAATCTCCGCTTTCGACCACGCTGGCCAGGGAATCGGGGGTGAAATTCCAGCGATACCTTCCCTGGAAGCAGGTGCCCTGGTATGTCAGGACAACTGTCGAAGGGACCGGCATTGTTCTCCTGATTCTGCTGGCAATCTCAACAGGGCCGAAATTGAGAGTCCTTTACGAAAAAAGCATCGAACGAAGTGTCGACGAATTTAACGAGACCTTTACTGATGTTTCGAACATCACTGAAGCGGCCGCAAACCTTCCACTCACGCGACAAAACCCCCAAATCAGCTCTGAAGATGACTTTTCCGACGATAACGGCGAGGAAACCGTTTCTGAAGCAGACGAGGACGATTCAGAGTCCTCCGAATATCTTGACTCTGACGATATTCAGGTCGGGTCATCTGAGATCTGGCGGTTTAATTTGAAGACCGACAGCCCACATGAAATCCGCCCAAAGGTCGTCCAAATTCTCACGGATCTCAACATTCCGAGAAGCACCCCGGGCCTCGGAGGTATCGAAGCGCCCGGTGGCATTCAGTTCGATTTGTTTGTTTCGCCGAGCGTGATCCCGGGACTGAAACGACAGCTTCAGAAGATTGCCCCGCGCATGCCGGCTGAGCAGTCGACGAAATCACATGTAGGTGAAACATTTGCCTGGTACAAAAATAAATCCAGGAGGAAGCTCCCCCCGGGAAAGATCCGTGTAGTCATCTGGCTGTCGCAGATGTAGTTCCCCAGCGGCTCAGCAACCAGCTAGGCGTTACCGGATTAACTCGACCACCCCATCCCCATCGGTCTTGTCATCACCCGTCACATGCTTCTCCAGATCGTCAGGCGCCCAGTTTACGGTACTCATGACATCCCCCTTGCTTTTGGTTGTCTTGGATATTTCATCATTTCGGGGATCGTTTCGCGGATCATGGATAGCAGCGGCCTTCTCTTTCTCCACTCGGGCCTTCTGATCAACCGGATTATCAGGCGGACCTTGGCCTGGCTTTGCACCTTGCCCTTTGGCGTTGGTCGCGACGGAACCTGGTTTCCTATTGCTGATCGATTTCAGGTCTCCGAGTGCCTTGTTAATCGTGAAAACCATCAGGCGCCTTGCCCGGGTATAGGCATCTCTGTCGAGTTGGGTAATAACCGGAACCGACTTCGTACTTGGCTTTGCATTTCCTGGATTATTCGTATCCCATTCAGCCTGCACCAGCGCGTACTTGTCGTTGTATTTCTTCATGGCTTCGTCGTAGCGTTTTTTCTGGACCTTCTGCGCGCCCGTGCTTTTATCAACGACCGAAATGGAACCTGCGGCAGGATTACTTGGATCTCGAGGGAGCTGTTTGAAAATGGTGAAATCGTCGAGCTCTGGTTTTCTGGGGAGCTGTTTCGCCCATTCTTCATAACCATTGGTGATCGAAGTTCGGAATTTCAAGTCCTCCTCGATCTGCTTCAATTTCAAGACTTCCGGTACCTGAGGCGCCAAAGCTTCTTTTCGCTCTTTCCAAACCGCAGTGGATTGCTCCCCGCGACTGCCGTCCGAAAGATCGCCAACGACACTGTCATTGTTGCCGATCGCTTGCCGCATCTTATAAAGAGCCGACGTTTGCGCCAGGATAAAACGGTTTACACAGTCACCAACAATTTCACCATCCCTGCAGAAGGTTCCGAGGCTGTCTCTGACCATCTGTTCGTCCGGAAACGGCTTGTCCATCTCTTGCCTGAGCGCCTGAACCTTTTCCATGATGTAAGTCGCTTGAACCGAGAGGTTTTCATTTCCTTTTTGATAGGTGCAGGATTGGCCGCAGGACTGGTACTTACTTTCGTCCGCCCAGGGCACAAGACGCTCTGCCTCAGGTCCTCCGGCCGCGCTTGAGGAATGAGCTAACTGAACCCCAGAGCCCGCGAAAAACGCGACAAAACAATAAAACGCGCTCATGAACTCCCTGGAGCCCAGAGAATGCCAAGATCGAATGTGTCCCTTCAGTCCCATGTTTTGCCTTTCCGTTCTTTGATTATATTACAGAAAGAAGCAAAAAGCAGACCCCAGAAAACAAAACCAAGTACTCGACATCTCAAGGAAAGTTAGGAAAAAAGCGCCTTACTGATACGCAAAATCGCATAGATTCTGTTCAATGCCCAGGCTTTCGACAATGAAGGGGGTCACAGGAGACCTCACTTCGGAGTCACTCCCGAGCAGGCGCGCCCTGCTAGCCAGCACGAAAAAAAACGGCATCGACGGTTTCGCCGATGCCGTTCAACTCACAATAAAACAGCTCAGAACTCGCTCAGCTGCTGCCGCCAGTCTTGCTGCTGCCCCCACCTGCCGGCGTCTTCCGCGCAGCTCCGCTCCTAGCACTCGCCTTCCCAGATTTGCCGGGCGCTCCGGAAACCTTCGACTTTTCTTTGAAGATCTTCCTGAAACGTCCGAACGGATCCTTCGCCTTTTGCTCATCGGCTTTCAGTTCGCCAGTGCCTTCGGCCTTCTTCTCGTCTTCGGTTTTCGGTTTGCGCTTCCGATCGATCACCGCGTGATCAACAAGCTCGAGAATCGCCATTTCAGCTGCATCGCCCCAGCGACGATCCGCAAGCTTCAAAACGCGAGTGTATCCACCTTTGCGTTCCTTGTACCGTTCGGCAAGAGTCGTAAAAAGCTTCGTCACCACCGCGTCGTCCCGTGTGCGATCAAATGCCAACCTACGCGCGTGGGCTGTCCCCTTTTTTCCCAAAGTAATCAAGCGATCGACTACACGTCGAGTTTCCTTAGCCTTCTGTATAGTCGTCTCGATCTGCTCTTTTTGAACCACCGCATTGGCCATGTTCCGGAACATTGCGACTCGATGCGAGGTATTACGGCCAAACTTCCGGCCATCAATTTGATGTCTCATAAGAACTACTCCTTAAAGCACTTGCTAACTAAAATTCATCCGGGGGTCTGGAGAAACCTCTCAGTCCTCGAAATCCCCACCGTCTTCTTCTTCAGCCGTCTTCGTCCGATCGCTCATGATTCGATTCTCATCAACATCGGAATCAGCCGGTTTCGGCGGTTGTGTCGGCGGCACGAATCCATCAAGCTTCATTCCAAGGCTCAACCCCATTTCGGACAAAATATCCTTAATCTCGTTCAGAGACTTGCGTCCGAAATTTTTCGTTTTGAGCATCTCGGCTTCGGTTTTCTGAACAAGCTCATAGATGAATTTGATATTTGCATTCTGCAGGCAATTCGCCGAACGGACAGAGAGCTCCAATTCTTCGACCGAACGGTAAAGATTCGGATTAAACTGCGTTCCACCTTCTTCCTTTGCCTCGGCGACGGGCTCGGCTTCTTCTTCGAAATTCAGGAACACCGAGAGCTGGTCTTTCAAAATCTTCGAGCCCAAGGAAACAGCATCTTCCGGATTCACCGAACCGTCAGTCCAAATCTCAAGGGTCAGTTTGTCATAGTCGGTACGTTGACCGACGCGACTTTGAGTAACGGTATAGTTCACCCGCTGAATGGGGGAAAAAAAGCTATCGACGGGAATCCAGCCGACCGGCATGTCGTCCGCTTTATTGTTCTCTGCTGGACGGTATCCGCGCCCTCGCGCCACCTGAATCTCGGCACGGAGCTTACCGCCTTTTCCCAAGTTGGCGATATGTTGCTCAGGATTGAGTACCTGAATTTGTTCAGCACAAATGATATCGGCAGCCGTCGCGTCGCCCGGGCCGGTCTTGTCGATGATGACAGTTGCCTGCTCGGCATTCAGATTGAACCGAACTTCCTTGAGGTTGAGAATAATCTCAGAAACATCCTCTTTGATATCCGGAATTGGCGTGAATTCGTGCACAACACCATCAATCTTAACAGCTGTGATCGCCGCACCCTGCAGCGAAGACAGGAGCACACGCCTAAGCGAGTTTCCCAATGTAAGCCCAAAACCTCTTTCCAAAGGTTTCGCCACAAATTTGCCATAAGATGGCGTCAAGGAATCCTTGTCGACATCCAAAGCCTTCGGTTTAATCAGATCACGCCAATTTTTCTCTAACATAGCATTTCTCCTGTCATCCCCTCGCTGAGCCAATGCGGTCGTTTTCACGGCCAGCCATGCGGGGAATATTCAGCTTACGATCAAAGTTGAACGACCCAACCTCTCCAATTACTTGGAGTACAACTCAACAACAAGACGTTCCTGCATCGGCGCGGTGATGTCATCACGCGACGGAAGGTCACGAACTTTAGATTTCATATTCGCCGCATCGAGCTCAAGCCATTGTGGGATTTCCCTGCGTTTCACCGCTTCGAGAGCGCCACCGATACGGGCAATACTTTTGCTTCGTTCACGGATCTCGACCACGTCACCTTTAGCAACGAGATAAGAGGGTATATTCACCTTGCGCCCGTTCACTGCAAAATGGCCATGCCGAACGAGCTGACGAGCTTCCGATCTGGAATTTGCAAATCCCGAGCGATAGGCGACGTTATCCAATCGCCGCTCCAGCATCGACAAGAGATTCGAACCAGTGACGCCTTTCATCCGCTCCGCTTTTTCAAATAAATTGCGGAACTGACTTTCAAGGAGACCATAGATTCTCTTGATTTTCTGCTTTTCACGAAGTTGCAGTCCATATTCAGAGAACTTTATCCGCCCTTGTCCATGCTGACCTGGCGGATAGCCGCGGCGTTCGATTCCACATTTGTCCGTGTAGCAACGGTCGCCCTTCAAAAAGAGCTTCTGATTTTCACGACGACATTGCCGGCAAACCGACTCAGTATTGCGAGCCATGACTTAGACCCTCCTTCTTTTCGGCGGACGGCAGCCGTTATGAGGAATTGGAGTAACATCTTCGATAAAGGTAATCCGGAGACCTGCCGAGGCAAGGGCGCGCAGAGCTGATTCTCGTCCAGCGCCCGGTCCGCTCACGTACACCTGAACCGACCGCATGCCGTTTTCGACAGCTTTTCGCGCAGCGTCTTCAGCGGCAACCTGCGCTGCGAACGGCGTGTTTTTTCTAGATCCGCGAAAGCCCTTTCCACCAGCACTCGCCCAACAGATCGCATTGCCCATTTGATCGGTGACCGTGACGACCGTGTTATTAAACGACGACAAAATATAAACGTTTCCGGAAGAGACGTTTTTCTTGCCTTTCTTTACACGTTTAATTTCAGGAGCATCAGTCCCCGGATTCACTGCCGTAGCAGGGCTTTCCTTTTTCTCCGCTTTGACTTCAGATTTTTGATCAGACATAACTTCTACCTACATCCCTCTTTACTTCATTGCCTTAACGGACTTCTTGCCGGCGATCGCCACAGCAGGACCCTTACGAGTGCGAGCGTTCGAATGAGTGCGCTGGCCACGAACCGGTAAGCTCTTTCGGTGGCGAGAACCACGGTAGCACCCGAGGTCGACAAGCCGCTTGATATTCAAGCTGACATCTCGGCGAAGATCACCTTCGACCTTGTGTTCCCGGTCCAAAATCTCGCGGATTTTGGCCACTTCGGCCTCAGTCAAGGCATCCGACTTACGATTCGGATCAATTTGAGCTTCGATCAAAATCTTTTTCGCTTTCGGCCGACCCACTCCGTAGATATAGGTCAAAGCCACTTCCATTCGCTTATTGCGTGGGAGGTCCACTCCCGCGATACGAGCCACGCGCTACCTTCCTTTCAATTCTACTTCAACATTCCTTAACC
Source organism: Bdellovibrionales bacterium RIFOXYD1_FULL_55_31 (assembly GCA_001770175.1). Lineage (GTDB taxonomy): Bacteria > Bdellovibrionota > UBA1018 > UBA1018 > UBA1018 > XYD1-FULL-55-31. Next base: position 5,927 of record MEQK01000181.1, read on the forward strand.
TTGCCGCTGCTTATGGCGCGGGTTCGAGCAAATCACTCGAACAACGCCCTTGCGGCGAACCACCTTACACTTGTCACAAATCTTTTTTACCGATGCCCGAACCTTCATAACAACCCCTGTATCTCGTCGCTTCAGCCCTTCAAGGCTGCAAATCAATTTCTCACTTCACCCGGTATGTGATCCGCCCCCGGGTCAAATCATAGGGCGACATTTCTACCGTAACTTTGTCTCCAGGCAAAATCTTGATGTAATGCATCCGCATTTTGCCCGATATATGCGCCAAAATTCTATGCCCGTTCGGCAACTCGACCCTAAACATCGCGTTCGGCAAAGGCTCAAGTACCGTGCCCTCAACTTGGATCATGTCATCTTTGGCCATCTCAAACTACCTGCTAATACCCTCAATTCACTGTTGTTTTACGTTCCACTTGAAATCTCAGTCAAAACCT
>MEQK01000182.1 GCA_001770175.1 Bdellovibrionales bacterium RIFOXYD1_FULL_55_31
AGCGCTCGTTAGGTACTGATGCCTCGAAAGCTGCGGCAAACTTCTGGTAAAACAAGGGGGCTCTAATGAAACGTTACTACATCGCAGTAGCCGCATTCAGCGTGCTCGTCGCGGCTTCTGGCTGCACCAAAAACGCGGATTCACTTTCCAAAAAGCAATCACCGGCACAACAGGGTGCCGCACAGGACAGTCCGGCTTGGAAGATCAACCTGACGGTAAAGTGCGGTGATGCCGCCGATCAGTGCATCGCCGCCCACGGATTCACTGTCTCGGCGGACGGTCAGTACGAGATGGGCCCCGGGCCCGAAGGTCAGATCAAATCAGGACCCATTGCGGCCGAGGATTTTCTGGAACTTTCGACCCTTATCACGCAATCCCTCGAAGTCGTTCATTTCGAAGCTGAGCGTGCCGAGAGCTGCAGCGAAACAAATCCGATCGAGATCGAAGAGACCGTCTTGTTGACCCATCTTGGTCGACAAAAGACGGTAATGCACACGTCTGGAAGCTCTTACTGCTTCCAGACCACGACAATTGAGGCCGCGGAGGCCTTGCACAACGCAATCCGAAAGCTCGCGGAACAGTACTACTCATTACCGTTTCCGGATCGCTGCGCGGAGGCCGCCAGCGCGGTTGAAAACCTGTACTCGTCCTTCCAGGGATGCTCAACCGAAGCTGATTGCGCGTACCTGACCAACAGTTTCGAAGTAATTCCATCAGGCAGTCCCGAGTTCGTCATGACGGACGATTGCAGCATCGTAAGGCCCGCGGTCGTAGGAAATGCAACAGCGGTGTTTGCCAACCAGTCGCAACTTGCCGCGGCGATAGACACTGCGCGAAGTGTCTGCGGAATCAGAATGGTCAGGCAGGATTGCACGGGAGTCTCGGGCTTTCAGGCCTCCTCCGCCGCGCCGGTTTGCGAACAAAACGTCTGCCGTATTCCGCCGTCACTCAGATTTCACTAAGAATTCCACATCAACCCGAATCGGAGCCGACGCGATACCGCTCGGCTCCGATTTTGCAATTTCTCGGGCCGCGAGCCTCCTCACATTTCGTGGCCAAAATGAAGCACACCCCACTCTCTCTCCTGCTTCCAATACTCATCTCATTCGCAATCCTTCCGGCCTGCGACTCAGCCCCGCTCGAAACCGGGTCTGAAGCCCCCACGGCCACCGACCTCGATACTGGCGAAGAGCCTGCGACCGTTCCAATGGCTTTCGCGAATGGATGGACTGAAATAACCATGATCGCGAATTACGCCAAAACAGTGATGGACTCTGTCGGGCATTTTACGACCAGCCGAAACGCCTGCGGGAAAGAGGACGCCGGCGCGATTGACCTCGGACTCTGGAACTCCCTTGCCGCGGCATCCAATCAGGCGGTCGTTGTGGAACTGCTGCCCTCCTCGGGCGAATACTGCCTCCCGCACCCGGAAGGCCTGGTTAAGAGAATGGACGGCACTGCCGAAGTAACGCTGGCAAACGGAAGCAAACGCACCCTTTTTGAAACGCGAGGCTATGAGGCATGTACGACCATTTCCGATCGACAAGTCGCCACAGAGCTTCTGAATTCGCTGAACAAGATGGTTTCTGTCGCGGATCTGGAGGGTTGCCCGAACGGCTGGGGAAGTTAGCTGAGAGATTCACGGACGATGGCTTCCACGCTCATCAGAGCGGCGGGAAAGCCCGAGGCCAGGGAGGGCCTCAGTTTTTCTTGGACGCGAATCTCAACAACTCGTCGACCACTGCGGGATCAAGTTCCGAATTGAAACTCTTCCGCTTCTTTTCATCGGGAAGCGTAGTGACGAAGTCAGGATGATAATCCCGAGATTCCCCGGTCCAATCACCGTAAACGACACGTAGACTGCCGTCATTCTGCGGATAGCCATACAGGTCATAGGTGTACTGAAAAACCACGCTCAATGTTCCGACAAAATCATAGCTCTCGACAAACGGACTCGCGCCGACGACCCAGGCGGTCACATGCGCGACCCGTGGATCCGAAGGATCCTTGACGATTTGCAGCTGGGTTTTCCATACCGGCGTATTCCAAACGGGAACTCCAGGATCCTTGTCCATTATGAATGGGCGTCCCCGCTCAAACAATTCCGCCTGAAGGATTCTGTGAAATTGTTCCGGATAGAGATCATCAAACTCGCTCGTGCGTCCGCCGTTATATCTTTGCCCGAAGGCCTGGAGACTCTCTATCGACTCGTAGGTCTTGACGATCAGCGCTTTCGTGTCACCGACATGAAACATGATGTCGCCCAGTCGCACCGGCAAAGTCGGCTCCGGTTCCATCAACGAGGCGATCGCCCACGCATTGCAGAGCCCTTCCCAGGCGCTCGCATTCGGGTCGTAAAGGTGATCGCGCTCAAAGGCGGCCGCCGTCGCTTTTAGATTCCGTGAACGCATGAGCCGATCATATTTTTCAAGCGGCGAAAGCTCATCGCCCCTTTTTTGGAACAAGTAGGTATCTTTTGTCGGATACCACCAGGAAGACCACGGCTTCACGGCGGATTCAGCCTCGAACTCACCTTCGTGGACGAACAGATCACCATAAATCCTGGTAACCTGCATCAGCTCCGGATCTCGTTCAGGAACCCTGAGCGCCTCTACGCTCGCAGCCGGTTCCCGAGCTTCGGGTGAACCGCAGGCCGAAAGCGCAATGCTGATCGGAAAAAGAATTGGCAATACGACGAAGGTTCGCGACATCGTGATCTCCAAATACAGCCGGAGGAGGATTGTATCCTTCCCCCGGCCGAGAATGTTGCTCTTTCTCTATTTGCCGTTGCCTTGACCCGCATCTCTGCAGGTGTTGATCATGTTCCCGGTGTCGCGGATTTCGATTAACTTGGGATTGGCCCCCTTGGCGGCATCAAGCGCTGAAAGGCAGAAGTCATCAGAAGTTCCCTTCATGCCGAGAATTTCATCACAAGAGATGGGCCTTTCGATCGTCAGCGACTTTTCGACTTCCTTGAATCGCAGGCAGCTTCCCGATTTCGAAAACAGCGGGACATCGCGGGCACTCGCTCCAACATGGAATTTGTCGGCAAACACGGCGGTGATCACGTTCCGAGATCCCGGAAGAGGAATTTCCCCCGGAGCACTTGCCAGCCACTCACGACGAATATCCGTGCACTGGATCTTGATGTTCTGAGGTGCGCGTTGCACATCGAACTGATCCGGATGCGCGCAACGTTCCCTCAACTCTTCCCAGGAAATCGGCCTGGAGTGATCAGGTCCCCCTTGTCCGGGTTTGCCATCAAGAGCGAAGTCCGCGGCCAAAGCCCCCGAAGCAGCAATCATAAATACGACACCCATCGTTACGAAAACTTTTTTGTTCAACATGGAATTCCTCCTTTGAAATTACCCTGCATTGCCCCAACTGGCGCGACAGCTTGTGCAACCGGGGTGCCAGCACCAAACGCGGCGTCCGCACCAGCGCGGCCCCTGGTGCAATCGGGACTGCCGCGCGATTCCGGGCGCGGATCCTCAAGAACTCACATATATGTCTGTTAGGATGACTTTGAGAGGACGAATATAATTATCCGCCGCATTCACACGCATTCGTCACACGACAACATCGCGTTAATCGATCGCGTTTTTTGCAAGGCACCACCGGCGTTGCCGTGCTTTTTGCGGATGGTTTAGTCGAGACCGTAGCGGCGCCGCTTACGCCAGAGGGTGCTCAGATTGATCCCGAGCGCGCTCGCGGCCTCCTCGAGCGTGGCCGCAGTCGAGAGAACATGCTGAATGTGCTTCTTCTCAAGCTCTTCAAGACTCATATCGTGCTGTGTAACGGCAACAGTACCCTCCCCGACCTGTGCTTCAGGAGCTCCCGGAAATCGCGCATTCTCCAAAACGCGATCCGGCAGGTCTTCGACCGAGACCTCGTCGCCGGAACAAAGAATAGCGGCGCGTTCGAGCGCGTTCTTCAATTCACGAATGTTGCCGGGCCACCCGTAATTCAGAATGGCCGATTTCGCCTGCTCGTTCATCGGTCTGGCTTTCCGGCCCGCCGCGAGAAACGACCTCGTAAGAAGCTGATCCGCGAGAACAAGAACGTCCTCGGGCCGTTGGCGAAGCGATGGCATGTGAAGATCAATGACGTTCAAACGAAAATATAGGTCCTCGCGAAAGTGGCCGAGCTTCACTTCCTGCTCGAGATTTTTGTTAGTCGCGGCGATAATCCTGACGTCGACCCGAATCGTTTTAGTGTCACCCACGCGTTCAAACTCACGTTCCTGGAGGAAACGAAGCAACTTGGTTTGCAAGCTCGGCGAAATTTCTCCGATCTCGTCCAGAAAAACTGTTCCAGTATCAGCCAGCTGCAACCGTCCCATTTTGTCCTTCACCGCGCCTGTAAAGGATCCACGGATGTGCCCGAAAAGCTCACTCTCCAAGAGGTTTTCGGAAAGCGTGGCGCAGTTGACGACTGCGAAGGGTCCTTTGGCACGCCCACTCGCGTCGTGAATCAGCTTTGCGAGAAGCGTCTTGCCGGTACCGCTCTCCCCCGTGATAAGAATGGTGGAATCGGTGACAGCGACTTTTTTTGCGGTATCCAGGATCTTCTGCATCCTGGGATTTCTCGTTACTATGGCAGAGGGTTCGGATAATGCGTCGACCTGGTCCCTCAGTTTGGTGTTTTCGTCACGAAGGCGCCTAAATTCCTCGATTCTTTCAACCAGGTGTTCCAACTGTTCCGGCGTAAACGGCTTTACCAAGTAGTCATACGCGCCGTTCCGCATCGCGGCCACGGCGGTATCGATAGTTCCGTACGCGGTCATAAGAACGACAGTGACAGAAGGGAAATATTCACGCGCCTTTCCGAGCAAGTCCAAACCACTCATCCCATCCATCCGCAAATCGGTCAGAAGGACATCGGGAAGGTTCTTTCGCATGAGTGCAATGGCCATTTCGCCGCTTTCGGCCGATTCCACCTGATGACCCACGCTCTTCAAGGCGGCCTCAATGGTGGTGCAGATACTTCTCTCGTCATCAACTACTAGCAGACGTGCCACGAGCGGCTCCTTTCCCAATTGCAGTTTGACTCGGGCTATTCATCA
>MEQK01000183.1 GCA_001770175.1 Bdellovibrionales bacterium RIFOXYD1_FULL_55_31
TAATAGGAGCTTTGGTAGTAAGGATCTTCGACGTCGATGATTTTGTCGCCGTTGGAATAGTAGTTACAACCCGCGGTCGGAGTTCCCGTCGCGCAATGATAACCATACACGTCATACCAGAGAGGAGCATAAACATACTCCTTCTGCTTGCAGGCGCTCATGGTCATTGCGACTGCAGATAATGCGATCAAAGTTAGGATCCGGATCTTTTGTTTTCTGTTTTCTTTTTTCATAGCCCCTGAGTTCTCCTTTTATAAAAAACCTTGTCCGAGCGATCAGCAAGAGGCGTGCCCGCTGAGCGTAGTTGTAAGGGACGGAGAAGATGGAACATTTTTAATCGCGCGAAGTGGTAAAAACCTCTGGAGGTCAAAATGCCACTGGTGTCGGCGCGGATTAAGGCGCGAAGGTGAGCGGTATCGTGACAAAATGATCGCCGCAGAAGAATAGAAGCTGCGTCGGCGCGTTCTGGTCAGCATCGATCGGATTGCGTACGCGTTGGCAACCTGTTCCGGGGACAAGTCTCAGGCGTGCCGGCTGAGTGAGACCCAGGAGTTTTCCGTCAGTTCCGTATTCCGGCACGATGACTTCGGAACTGTCGATTCCGGTCAGATCCCCGAACACCAGAACGCCGGGGAGCCGTCCTCCGGTTCCATCTCCGACCACCGCGGGAACGAAGCTTCTCACGAACGCAAGCTGCGAAAGGTAACTGAAACGGTGCATGCTGGTTGAGACGAATTCGTTCGAGCCGAGGTCATGATAGAGAAGATCATATTGAGTTTGCGTGAAAGCGGCGGCGCGAGCGGAACTGGCAAAAAGCCCGGCAACCCGCATCACGGTATCCGTCGGGGATGCTGACGACTGAGTGCTGTCAAAACTGGAGTAGCCGGCGGTTTGCGTTCCTCTCATCAGGAAAACGGTTCTGAGCGCACCGCGGACTCCCGGGCTCGTGAACGCGGTTCCCATCGGATCGGGACTGGGCGCGAGCGACGATACCGGGATGACGCTGTCGGCTCCGATGAGCATCCGATAGCGCTTCATGGAAAGCGTCACGACATCGGTGATTTCCGGTCCCGAACCGGGCCTGGTTTCCTTGATGACGGCGGTGAAATATTCACGTCGATAAGACTCGCCTTTCGCGAGCAGGACCGGAATCTCGCCAGCTGACTTCTGAGCCACGCTCGGCGCGAGCGCCGCGACCAGGACGGTATCATCCGAGGTATTCAGAGTCCGCAGGCCATCCGCCGCGAAATAATAGAATCTCAAATACAGGGGGTCCCTGGGGTTAGGGTCCCAAGGGTCATACGGCTTCTTCTCAAGAGATGGAGTGCCGCCGACTCCAACCCAGGCGGGAGTGAAACCGCTGGAAAGTCCGAGCCACTGAAAGCCTTCGGGGAGAATCGCGGTTTCGGCGGTGTAGTCGAGCGTCTTTTGAATCGTCAGATTCTGATCGAGGAACAGAAAGCGAAAGGCCGCGTTCTTTTGCCCGGGGGTGATCGGAAGACTATATAACCAGACGTAATCGTCGGCGCCGTCCCGATTCCAATCCAGACGGTACAAATTCAGGAGATCTCCATGCTCGGACGGAAGACTCCGGACAGCACGGATCGTGAAATCGTCACTTCGCCCGGTTGCCGTATCCCGGGTCAGGAGCTGAAATACCCATTCCTTGGGAGACTTCTGAATCGCGACATAATCGCGCGCCGCGTCCGCCGCCTCCAATGGCTGACCTGTCGCATTCCCGGCTGGAATCACCGTACGGATCAGCGCCGTTTCGGGGACCTTTCCATTGAGAATTCTCGAAACCTTGACGTCCGATCCAGCTTTCGCATCAAAGCTCGGCGTTATGATGACGCTGATCTGTCCTTTTACGCTGAACGTGCGCGCGGGCTGGCCGGCAGGCGAGATCGTGAGGTCGATCGTGAGTTCACTCGTGATTCGCGGATCGAAAATCCGGATCACGCTTTCGATTTCTTTTCGTTCGCCCGGGAGCCATTGCTCGAAATTCCAGCGCGTCACGTCGAGCGCGGCTTGGCCGGCCGGAGCCGCGATTCGCGCTTCGATGTCGACGCGTGCCGCCCCTTTCCAGAAATTTCTAAATGGAACTCGGATGGGGAACGTCTCTGACTGACGATCCCAAGTGAGCGAGATCGCATCCTTGCTCTCGGGAAGAATAAGGGATTGTTCCTGAACGCGGAAGCTGCCGGCGAGATCGGCATTCCCGAAACGCGTCGGTTTCGCATCGGCATCGCGGTTTGGGCGGGCCCGGGCACCGAGCAGGAGGCGCGCATACGCTTCGTCGCTTGGGAAGCCCGCCGCAAGCAGCCTCGCGAGCGTTCCGGCGACGAGCGGGGATGCCATGGAAGTGCCATTTTTATAGTCGTAGCCCACGCGTTCGACGAATCTGAGCGGGGTAAGACCCGGGACGCTCACCGGCCAGGTGCTCAGAACTGCGGAACCGGGAGCGGCGAGGTCGACGCCCGCGCCAAAATTCGAAAACGAAGAAATGGTCCCGTCCGGACCGTGCGAGGCGACACAGATCACGCCGGAATAGGAACAAGGCATGACTTGGCTTTCGGTGGCGTCGTTTCCGGCCGCGGCCACGACCAGGATTCCACGTGCTTGAGCCAGCTCGACCATTTTTCGCATGAGAAGCGAATCGGCGCTTTTCGGCCACGCAAGAGAGAGATTGATGATACGCGCGTTTGAACGAATCGCGTAAAGGAGTCCGCGTGCGATGAGGTCCGAAAAACCAAGCTGCCAGCTTTTGCCGTTTTCGACCGGGTCCGGAATCGGCGGCAAATCCTGCTCAAGCTCGGATGCGGATTGGGGCCGGAGCGGTGCCTTGGGCGCGGCACTCACGACTTTTACGGGGAGGAGCGCGACATTCTGGCTCACGCCGCGAATCCCTCTGGCGTTGCGCGCGGCCGCGATCAATCCCGAAACGTGAGTTCCGTGTCCGACCTGGTCCGCCGTGTTGGTGTTACCGAGTATTCCGGTGAGAGGGTTTTTGCCGACCGTGAGGTTCCAGCCCGAGCAGTCCAAGGGATAGCCGTTACCGTCGCTGTCAAATTTGGCCCAGGTTTTATCGCACGTCCTCTTGTCGCCCTTGAGCAGGCAGGATTTGTAATTCTGGAGGGCCTCACATTCAGCGGCTTTCTTGACGATTCGGGATTTCAGATCCGGGTGCTCCGCATCGATTCCGGTATCCAGAACGGCCACGATCACGGGAGGAACCGTTCCGGGCAAGGGCTCGGCCGGCGCGAAATCGAGCTGGAGGTCTTCGCCTGCCTTGCCCGGAAGTTCGGCACTCGAGAGTTCGTCGATGAAGATGAATTGAGACCGGCCGTCATTTCGGATCGGCCATTGCTTCTCTTCCAGGGCATCGTGTTCGGCGTCGGGGTAAGCGGGCAACCGGACGGGAAGGGAGTTGACGTCGATCGCGAGTTTGAGCCCGCGGTTCTTCGCGAAATCACGGATTTCTTGCACGGCGCTTTCGTCCGCGAGCGTGAGCTTCATGGATGTCGCGAGGAGCGGTGATCCCAGGTCGCGAAGCGTCCGTTGCTCCTGGGGCGGGAACACAGGTTCCTTCGCTTTCACGAATGGGTGTTTCGCCAGAAGCGCGACATCAGCCGTACCCGAAGGCTCGGTCGGGGTCACGATAAGGACTGCCGCTTCGCTGGAGGCCGACGCACCGAGAAAAGCGAGAATCGCAAGAAGAAGGGGTCTCATCTCATTGGCCCTCACTCAAGTAGCGGCCGTATAATTCATATGCCGTTATGGGGTATTTCTCGAGGAACTGGCGAAAGATCCCGACGCCGTGCTTCGGGTTCACCGTGCCCAGCGAAGAAGAAACGTACTCGGCGTCGGCGTTGTCCTGTCCGCTTCTGAAACCGCTCAGTTGAACGTAAAAAAAATAATGATCCTTCCCGATCCACTTCAGGAGTCTGTCGAACGGGATCGCCTTTTCGAGCGTGAAGATCAGCTGGTTCGTCCAGCGAATCCGTTCGTCCGCTGCTGACGGATATGTTTTCGCGAGTTTGAGCACCTTGCTCATCCAGGGCTTCAAACAAGCGTAAAACCAGCCGTCCCCGTCGATGATGTCTTTCACGATCCGGGTCACGTCGTCATAATCGGCGAAGTCTCCTCTCGTCCAATTTCGCGTGACTTCGGCGCGGCACCAGCTCTCGAAGCCTGCTCGACCCTCCAGCTCGACCAGGAATTGAAAGAGCGCGCGATCGGACGTTCGGAGCTGAGTGAACAGCTCGTCCCGGATTTTCTTCACGCCGTCTTCATAAACCACGAGAGTGGATCGGATGCTGTACATCTGCAGCTGTTTGAGATCGTTGAACTCATCCCTTTGAATCAGGGGGACTCCGTTATTCAAAGAACGGATCTTGGCCTCAATCTGGTCGAAAACCCTGAAGAGTTTGTCCCGGCTCAGGAGCCAGCCCTGCCAGTGGTGTTCGGAAATCGTAACGGGCTCGGATTCCGCCTGATGCGTGATCTCGGCTTCGGTGCTGGTGTTGCTCCATTTGCTGGTTCCGAGAAATGAGTTTGCGGGGTTGTCACCCGAGCCGCCGGAGTCGAAACCGTAGCCGGAAGTCGCTCCGTCAAGAATGTCTGAAAGAAACGAATAGTCGTTGGTCCCGGTTCGCCGGACGATGCGATGAGAGTAAAGGGTTCGTTCCTTTTCCTCGGCTTTGTACCGGCCTTCGGGATCCTCGGGGGGGCGGATCTTCACCTGATGGCCTTCGCTGATCGCCGAATATTGCCATCTCAGGAATTTGAGCCTGAAGGCGTCGGAGGGGACCTCATGCTTGAGGATGTAGGGATGATAGCTGTCTTCGACGACCTCGTTGTCGTTTGACTTGAGAAGCGTCTTCAGTGCGATCAGCATCTTTCGCTGCTCTTCGAGCTTGCTCGGCATGTCGCCGAGAATGTAGGCGCGCGCGGTGCTCATACCGCCTTTCATCGTGTAGCTGCTTCGAAGAATCTTCATCCAGAAGCTGAAGTCGAACGTGAAGCTCTGGCTTCCCGTTTTCATGCTTTGAACATAGATTTGCAGCCCGTGTTTGGTCCGGGTGAACGTCGTTCGCTTGGTGATGATGCCTTGGCCATTCGTGCCGATCGTAAAGGCGCCCGGCACGCCGACAGGGGCTCCCACGAGCGCCGAAATCGGTATCGTTACTGAACCTCCGACCCCCAAACCAACCGAATCGGTGACCGTCAGGACTTCGTTTTCCCTGAACTCGTCAAAGAAGGCTTGAAGGTTTTTCGTGATCTCCTCGGGTTTAAGCGCATCCGCCGGAACGCCTTTCGGACACACGGGAACGGAGTCGGGGAGGCGGGGCTCGCCCGTCGCGGGATCGACGGTGAACGGATCATCAGGAGCCTTGCAGGGAGGCTCGGGCTCTAGCATCTTCCCGAGCGTTCTCATGAAGCCCGGAATCCAGAGATTCTTCCACGGGCTTTTCGCGCGCGGGGTATCCTCGTCCGTTTCGGGATCTTTCTGTTCCGAATCGTCCTTTTTCTTTTTCGCTTTTTCGAGCGGCTGGACATGAACGTAGTTGCGTAAAACCGTGAGATTGCCGCTTACCGTCGGGATGGTATTCGAGGGAACCCCGTCGAATCCCATGAAAAATCCCAGCGAAGCCTGAGCCGAAATCGTATCAACGAGCTGAAGCGAGGAATCGCTCCCGTAATAGGTGCCGCTCATGATGTTCCGTGAGGCATTGATCCCGAAGCCTCCGGTCGGGCCCACCCAGGTTCCGAGTGATTTTACAAACGGCTCGGTCGGATGCTGCCTGAGGTGATTCATGAATTCCTGGACGAGATCACCCTGGTGCTGTGTGGCGACGTCGCTTCCGTTTTGGATATCGAGCTTCTCGTTGATCTGTTTCGTGAGGGCCTTGATTCCGGCGGTCACGGTCTCGGTTCGAAGATAACGGGCAAGCTCGTACTTATTGAGGGGTGTTTCGGGTACGTCATGCCTGAAACGGAGGGCATAGCCCTCGTAGGTTTCCTTGAGAACCTTTCCGTCCTTCACGTTTTCGCCGATCGTGATCTTCGGGTTATATCGGAATTCCCGCAATTCGCTCGGAAGTTCGTCTTTTATCCGGAACAGTTCGAGAAGCTGATTTCGCCGCGCGATGACCTTTTCAAGCACGGCGGCGGCGATTTCCTCGGGGTAGGCGCCGCGCTCCACGATTTTTTTCCAATCGTCACGGGTGAGTCGCGCGAGCTTTCGCGTGATCCACCTTGCATCGTCAAACGTGGTTTCGACGAAGCTGGTCGCATATTTGTGGTTGAGCACGACTGTTTGGTCCTGGATTGAGCCGACTTCCCACGGGAAAAGATTGATGCTCTCGCCGATGTCCAGTAGGACGAACGGCACGATGAGTGCCCGAAGAGCTCGCTTTCCGGCGATTTTGGACCCGTGTAGAATGCCGAGGTGATAGGGCTGGGGTTGCAGCTGAGGCGATTGCAGGATGACGTCATGCAAGGTGACTTCAGGGGCGTCAGTCAGGGGAGCGTGAATCCACCGCGCGCGATTCGTGCGCGTATACTGACCGAGGCTGGAGAGAAAGGCGTCGCGGGCCGCAAGATCGGTGAATCGGATTGTGAGCACCCGGAAATGCTTCGGCGAATGCATTTTATAGCCTAAAGCGCGAAGCAGGGCTGCGCGAACGAGTGATGCGTGTTCGTCCAGGCCCGCGATCAGATGAAACGGACGCTCCCCGTCGGTGATCACGCGGGTCCGGTAAAAGTCACTTTCGCCGTTCGTGAGATCAGAATCGTAATCAACTGTTCCGCCGTCAGGGGGAAAGTTCAATTCGGCTTCATTCGAAAAAGGCAGGGGCTCCGGGCTCCAAGCTTTATTGGAAGCGGGATC
>MEQK01000184.1 GCA_001770175.1 Bdellovibrionales bacterium RIFOXYD1_FULL_55_31
GGCTTCATTCCCACACGAAGTATGCGAAAGTTCAAAACCCGCTCGCGAGTAACCCTCGGCGGGTAAGTAGCCAATGCTTCCGGACCCACAAACCGATATGAATTCTCCGCGATGATGGGATCGAAGTAGTCATCCAACCGCTCTCGAAGCTCAGTAAAGAGTCCAGCTCGCGTTTTTTGGCTGAACTCAAGGGCAAGAGGGCTTCAATTCTTCTTGCCCACCCGGATCCGAGTTGCAGAGTTGAGTTAACCTAAACGCGACAAAAAAAGATTTGGGGTGATCCGGGCAATCAGGCGGCCATTCGGTCGAGGTTATCGGTCATTTGTCCCAGAGTTCCTGACGGCGTTGGCTCTCATCTGGCGATGTTTCTTGCTGGGCTGTCGAGCATGGGCAAAATGGTTTGGCGATAGATCACGAGATCTTTTCGAGGAACGCCATCGAGGCGTTTCGCGATTTCAGAGTCAAGCGCCTCGCGAGTCCCCGGGTAATCAACCGCTCTCACCAGAATGTGGTTTTCCAGCGGCTCTTCCACGTACCCGAGTTGACAACTGTAATGTTCTTCGGTCTTGCTGCTACAACTCACCTGCAGAACGGACCGGGCCGTGTTATTGGGATGGGCTTCAGGATGGCATTGCTCCGCGCACACTCGGCCCGCGTGCGGTGTTGTATGGCGCTGAAAACGCGGCAACCGATTCCACGCCGCTTTCGGACGAAATCGGTTACCGGGGGATTTGGGTCAGCGCCAAGCGCGGTTAGTTCGCAGGAGCGGAGGAGGGCATTACTGCACTGACGCTAAGGTCCTTCCTAGCGAGGATGGGTTTGATCGTCTTAGTGCTCTCTTCAGTTCCGGCTACTGCCCCTGGTGCGCGGTTCATTACGTCGAGGAGCCTTTCGGCTTCGGAAATGCTGGTGATCGCGGTTTCAGGGGAAGCTTCTTCTTCAATAATGATGCGCTTCAAAAAATCAGCGGTCTTCTTCGACAGATTATTACAGGCGAGCGCGATCCTCTCCCGGAAATCTTTCGACTTTGGGTTAACGCCCGATTCGCTCAACAGGAGTTGGAATGCGGCAGACTCCTCGAATTCCAGTTTGGCATTGAAAGGAATTTGAGCTTGCATCACCAAGAGATTAGAGTTCACTGATTGAAGTTTAGAAATAAGGGAAGTATCGATCTTTTCAAATATTCCGTTTTGTTGAAATTGGTCGTTTTGGCAGATGGCTTGATGAACTTCGGCAAGTTTACGCGGGTTTATGACAGAGACCAGGGTTTCTCGGTCCATGTATTTAAGTGTTCTTGATTGTAACGGCTGCGAACGGCTCTTTTTTGTAATGCGATTCAACTCTTCAGCAATCTGTTTTCCTGTTCTCAGGTAACCCAAGTACAGGAATTTGGTCATTTTCTCCACAGTCTCGTCGAGCATCGAGTCATCGGAAAATGTTAAACAATCGAAGCACCTCTCGTAATCGGGCTCGCCGTTATGTTCCCGCATAACGTAGCCCCGAACCAGTTCGTGAAAAAAAGCTCGTCGGAGCTGTTCCGGACTCATTCGCTTGATTTCACCCAAGCTCATGAAAATGCCGAGTTTATCTTGCGAGATCGGCTTTAATTCCTCAGAATTGCGCGGATTAAAACTGGTCGTGGTGACATACCAAAGTTTATCTTTCATCACGCGTTCGAGTGCGGCGCCGAGATTGGGAATTCTTTCTTCGAGAGCCTTTAGACGAGGTTTTAAATCCCTATAAAGCCCCTCGAACGTTTTCGGGTCAATCTTGACGATCTTTCCCAGCCTCTCAAACTCGACGAGTTCCATGCTCGCCTTCACGACATTGGTGCCGCCTTCTGAAGCTCCGCCAGCGAAGGCGGGGCCGCTTGATAGCATAAGAAAGAATGCGCCTTCGACCACGAAGCGAAAAGTCATCAGCTTAGCCATATAATGACGGTAAAAAGCAGGCTTCATACCAAAGTTAACCAGTGATTGTTCCAATGGAATTTGTTTCGCGACTCCCGCGGGGGTTGATGTCGGCGTGAACGACTGACCAGGTTTTTTACAGCTCATGAGTTTCATCGGGGGCGACTCCTTTTCTCTTTCGTTTGCTGCCCAACGCGGGCCCATGAATTGAGGATAGCGCAGTAATATAGTCAGGAATACATGAACGTTATAAATTGAAAGGGTTCTCTTTAATTTTTTGTAAATACGGGTCGAAGAGTCTTTGAGTGACAAAGAGAACGAGCAAAGCATCGGTTTTCGAATATCGGTCGTACAAGCGCTACTTGAACGACTGTGCCCATTCCGCGCCAAACCAGGGCCGTGGTTTTAAGGCCGCGCTCGCCCAGTCGGCCAGCTGCCAGTCGGCCTACGTTTCACAGGTCCTGAACGGCGATCGCCATTTCAATCTGGAACAAGCCGAGGGGATGAATGAGTTCCTGGGCCATTCCGAAGATGAGGCGCAATTCTTTCTTCTCCTCGTCATGTTCGAACGCTCCGCGACGCGCGCGCTCAGGGAACGCCTGCAACGGAAGATGCAGACCTATGTCGAGCGCCACCAGACGCTGAAGGATCGCCTGCAGGCAAAAGAGACTCTCTCGCCCGAAGTGCAGGCGACCTACTACGGGAGCTGGCACTGCAGCGCAATTCACATCCTGCTCACGATTCCGCAGTTCAGGACGAAGGACGTGATCGCGAAAGCCCTCGGGCTCTCGTCGAGCTTTGTCGCGGACACGCTTGAGTTCCTGGTCACGGCGGGGCTAGCGAAACGGGTCGGGAATGAATTTCATCCCGGCGAGGCGTATGTTTTTGTCGGTAAGGACTCTCCATTCATCCTGCATCACCACGGCAATTGGCGTCATCGCGCAATCGAATCGATGGCGGCGAAGCGAGCGGACGACATACACTATTCCACGGTCATGTCGATCTCGAGCGAGGACGCGGCACAGATCCGCTTTCTCGTGTTGCGCGCGATCGAGGAGATCCGCGCGATTCGGGTCCCATCCAAGGAGGAAGAACTCCATTCGATGTGTCTCGATCTATTTCGAGTGGCGTAGCTGGATCGCCATTTTGGCTATCTACGAAGCACGCCTTGCGCCGCCAACCCGTTCGTAATGAAAAAGATGATATCGGTGATCTCAGCGAATCCAGCCAGAAGAAGCGTCGCCACGAATGCCCGCTTGATAAATTCAACGAAATCAGGCCCGCCTTGCGGGTTTTTGAACCAGGCAAATACCAGTGAGACAGCAAAAAAGATCGGCAATAGCACGTAGTAAAGAAACCCTCTCTAAAGGTCCTGAGAATTTACGTACACAAAGCCAAATTTCGCACGAAAGAAAAAGGTCCGATCGAAGCATCGATCGGACCTCGAATAATAGAAGATGCCGGATTCTGGTTTATTAAAAAACGCGCTGCTAAGCTTGTCACGAACCGCTTACCTTTATGGTAAATTGCTGTCGAGATACTCGTTAATCCATCCCAGTCCCGCATCGCCTAAACCACAGTTTGACTTTTGACGAAGAACAAAGAGCCGCAAGTTTTCGTCGCCATGGGCCGGATCGCCGAATGACATCATAAGAACGTGCTCTGGCTCCATAAATAGGCTATCCACGTCATAATTAGCGTAGGCCAAAGTACTATATCCCCTAGATGTCAACGACCTCAGAACTTCAACTCGGTAACTTTCATTATAATAAAAGCCCCAAAGACGAGCGATTGTCTCCTGCTGCGTACGAGCGAGATTTTGCCAAGTAACCTTGAGTCTTTCCTTCTGCTCACCCGGGAGCTTAGCCCAATCGCTCGAGGATTCTGGTGCCAGATTAGCGACTGTTGAGCAGGACTGACGAAATTTCTCAAAAAAAGTCGTGAAAGCCGTTCGAGTGATTTCACGGTATTCCAAAAGCTTAGTCATAGAGCCAAGGTTTGTACCGTAACGCCTGAACCAGCCAAGCTTGTCCAAAGTATCGGCAACTTCATTAGCGCTGTCTTTAGAATGTTTAAAGAGGTAGGCGGTAGTTGTTCGGACGAGCCGCATATCAGGATCTGAGAACTCGTCTTCTCGCGTTAAATTTAGAATGAGTTCATGGAAGAGAAGCTTTCCTTTGTCCTGTTTGCTGAGGGCGTCGAAAAGCGATTTGTTGATCCAGACCTCGTTTCCCGACGTTTGTATTGCGATCTGGTCAGATGCGATCGGAATTCCGGTCTCCTCCGGTTTCAATTGTTTGAGGAGTTTCCTCGGAACAATGTAAAAAATCATCTCACGTTGATGATGTTCGAGAACCGCGGCGAAATGAGGAACTCTCATAGCGAGGTCCTTCAAAATCGGCTGCACAAATTCGACATAACCGGGGATTTCAAAAACATCATGGGCGTAGGATTCGATCATGCGATTCTCGATTCCGTTTCCACCCCCACTCACGTCGCCACCTGCGCGAGCTACATAAGGCGCAATGCCTAAAAACAAAGCACAGATTCCGAGAGCTAAAAAAGGCTTAATTTTCATTCTGTTATTCATAGAAACTCCTTTGGTTATATAGTCTATTTGACGCAACGTGTAAATACCCAACTCCTCAACTCGGGTAAACATGAAAATAATTTCAAATAACGCCAGATCGTAAGCTATACTTTCGTTCGTGACCCCAAATGTCTTTGATTTCCAAGAGTACAAGCCTTTCCTAACAACGTGGATTTCGGCTCAGCCCCACAAAGGCCACGGTTCCAAAGCCGCGATGGCCCGCGCGGCTGGGTGCCAAACCGCGTACATCTCACAGGTCGTTCTTGGGTCAGCTCACCTCAGCGCCGAACAAGCCGAGAAGCTCGCGCAGTTTTTCAAGTTCTCCGAAGACGAGACCGGATATTTTCTGCTCCTCGTTCAAAAGGATCGCGCCGGAACCGAGACTCTTCGCAAACACTGCTCGCGACAGATCAGCAAAATTCAAGACCAACGCGCGCAACTCAAGAATCGCGTCGACTCCAAAACGACCCTCGATGCCGAAGCGCAGGCCACCTACTTCAGCTCGTGGATCTATTCCGCGGTTCACGTTTTAACGACCATTCCCGAATTCCAAAAACGAGAACGAATCAGTGAGCACCTCAAAATTCCGCTTTCAAGCGTGGACGAGGTTTTGAAATTTTTGATTTCGGTCGAGCTCGTGAAGCAGGACAAGGGCGGCGCCTTGAAACCGGGTAATGCCCGCATGCACCTCCCGCACGACTCACCTCTCATCAGCAAGCACCACATCAATTGGCGACTGCAGGCAGTCCGTGATCTTGAATTACGGAATGACGAGAGCCTCCATTACTCGTCTTGCGTTTCGATGTCCCGGAAAGACGCGCAGACGATTCGAAAGCAGCTCCTCGCCTCGATCGAGTCAATCAAAGCGCAAGTCAAGGGATCACCGGAAGAGGTCCTCTATAGCTTCTGTTTGGACCTGTTCGAGATTTGATCTTGTGCCTGTTTCGGATTGTTCGCATTCTTTACCTTGTGCGCTCAGCGGATAATCTTATTTGCCAGCGACAAACGACTTCAATACCAACACGTGAGAAGATCCATCTGCCGCAGCCATTTCCTTTCTCACAACGCCAAAGGGCACGTCGGCAGTCCAAGATTTCATTCTCGCCGGGTGCTGTTCAGTGGGCTCGCCGGAATCCATAAAACACGCATCAAAAGAGCCAGCTGGAACAGACACACTCCGATACAAGCCAATCCGCCTACACTTCTCGATGGTTCCCTTGAGGTCCGAACGAGGTGTGGAGCCGGGTAATATCTCCCATTTTTGTTTTTCGACGGTTTCTGTTCCGTCTTGATCTGTGTTGGTTGTCTCGATCTCAGCCTCATTGGCGGAACTGTCCACGGCAATTACGCGCATCCGCTGGCGAGACACCGTCACTGTACCGTCAGCCGAAGTCTCCTGAATTTCGTATTCAGCCTCATCTCCCGCAACCAGCGCGATGCTAACAAGCTTGGACGCAACGTCACGGATATCGATGATTACCGGATCTTGAGCTTGTGCCGGCGCAGGATTACTCTGAGGCTTGCTGCCACATCCTGCAAATGGAAGACTGGTAATTCCAAAAAGTAACGTAGCCGCTGTTAACCAGTTTGAACTCAGCATGTAGTACTCCTTACGTGTGTCTACTCACACGAGCCAACCGGCAAATAGCTACAATACTGGAATAAAACAGTCAACAAATCTATGTCTAAGTAATAACTCAGGGGAATTTTGAACGTCAAAGGCATGGGGCCGTATTCTAGTGACATTGACTCTGCTTTTTCTATTTCAGTTTGATTTTCGCGGATGATGCAAGTGCGTCTTGTCCGACGAGAGTACCGGGAACCAGCTCGCCGACATTCGCACCATCCAGAATAAGCACCTCGGCATTGACTAAGACATTCAATTCGATCTTGAAAGTGCCCTTTGTGAGTCGGGATTCAATATCCGAGACTGAACTCTTTGCGACAAGTTGCCTCATCGAAATAAACACCCGACTCACTCCGGAGGCGCTGCTGATCTCATATTCATTGGATGCCAGTGAGGCATCGGAGATCAGGGTCTTCTTTCCGAGAAAGCGTTTTTTGGAAAGGCTCAAAGTCAGATTCAGGTTTTCCGGATTTTTAGTTTCGGGCAGATCAAACGAGAGGCCTTCCGCGCTCAATACGAAATTCGTGGCGAACTTGGAAGCCGCGTTCAACACCACAGCGGGATCCATCATCTTCAGGTCGATCTCGCCTTTTATAGTCACGAATTTTCCGTCAGGAGTGCGGGAGGTAACGATCCGGGAGGAATCTTGGTAGAGTGCCACTTTTCCTGTGAGCTGTTTCGCCTTCAATTCGAGGCGTGTTCCGGCGAGATTCAGTTTCGCCGACAGCTCTTCCCTGGGAACGATGGAACTCGGCAGGAAGGAAATGAAATTGACTTTGATCTCAGCGACGGTGTCATTCGTTTTGACGAAACTCTCTTCTATACGAGTGCAGGAATAGTACTCAGTCCGGTAAGCTTCCTGGCAGACCAACTGATAAGAATAATCCGTACATGTATTTCCTTCCCAGCGCCTGCAGACCATCTGGTCCTTGCACTGGGTTCCCAAAGATACCTTGCGTTCGCAAGTCTGCCCCGTCGGAACTTCGCGGCGTTGGATGTAGCCACCTTCCCCTTTCAAAGAAATCGACTGACTGGCTATCGTCCCGTCCAGAACCAGCGTCGTGCTTGCCTCATTGGCCATGGCGAATGAAGACAGCCCCAGGGCGAGAAGAGCGAAGTAGAACATGTGCAAACCTCCAAAAAATTTTCGTTCGCACGGAGATAGCGCGGCGCGTTATCTTTTGCAACCACGAACTTTAAGGTCCGCAAGAAGGCACCCAAAATGAATCGACAGAGCCGCTGCTTCGAAATTTCAAGGCATTCTTCGAACACAAGCGCCTGGTAGTATGACCTGTAGATCTCGGTCGTGTAACCAGTGCGGCGAGACTTGCCCCAGAAGCTCGGGCATCCCGAATCCAGACTGCCTTTTACGAATCAAGGTCCTTTAATGTACGCCGCGAAGGTGCTCCCGCTCCTGTCGTGCCGCGTGCTCATTGAACCAACATGTTGGCCGAAGGCCGACGGAAAAGCCACCCTCTATCGTACAAGTTCCGGAAGCAAAATCCTTCAAGTCAGGCGAAATATCGTAGGACGTTGTACAAAGTGCACCGGCAAGCAACGTATCGAAACGACACTGAGGATTAGGATGGGACAAGACGTTGCCGTTCACAACTGTTGCATCCTTAAGGAAAGATCGCGGTGACTGAATCACCGGAGTTCCCGGAGGACTATTCCTATTCAATGAATCCGCGAGAACTTTCTTCTCAAGCAGCGCAGTATAGCCAACGCGTTCACAGATCGCTCGATCCGTAACGGTACTCCATGCTCTTGAGCATGCCTCGCGAATCGCATCAGGAGTGGGCAAGCTTGCTGCTATGCGGACGTTGTCTTCTTTTGAAAAAAGTTTTCGAAGACACTTCGACGTGGCGAAATATTCCGCTTCACCTTCAGCATTCATATAGGTCAGAAGCGAATCATCCGACCTTTGGTAGTACGGCCCGCCCCCCAGGAGATGACCGACTTCATGACAAACGGAGAGCCGAAATGTATCTTTTGTCATTCCACGCTGACGTGCCCAACCTCCGGAAAGAAGGAGCGTGTACGCCTCCTCTTCTCGCCTTGCAGTTAAATTCTCATCGTGGTGCCACCACTGGCGCTCAATCACAAGCTTCTGATGTAGACGTCGCACCTGCGGCTTATAAAGGACCCTAATTTCATCAATGACATCGTTAAATACGTCTTCGGTAACGGTGCTGGGGGCGAGAAGCGACTTTTGGTATTCGAGAGGGGCTTTATTGAAAAGCTTTTTAAAGCTGTCAGCGGGGAATCCGCAATTCTTCGGGTCGAGCTGCAGACTGCTGATCAGAATCGGGTTTCCAGTTTGGATGTATTTTGACGTATCGAAAAGGTCAATGCGCCTCGCAACCTCTGAATCCTGATCGCGGCGCTCTGTCACCGTAAACACGACCAATAGTGCAGTGGCGTCTATCGGGAAATTGCCGTCTTCAAGGGTTTTTAAATATGCGTTTATAAAACCGATGAATTGCGCCCTAAAACACAGATCGTTTCGCGAATGCTTGGATATTTGCTCTCTAGCCTCGCTTGAGTCCAAGACTTTGCCGTCTGATAATACGTAGGAATTGTCCGATTCGAACTCGACGTAAATCGGAAGATTTCCAGAAGCAGCATGAGCGAATCCGGCGAAAAAAAATGAAAAAACAAAACCTACCACCATTTTCATGACGAATACCGCTATTCTACTGCTGCAATTGCTTGAGTTCTTCCAAACCGCGGATATCCGCACCCCTTTTTGCCGCCTCTTGAAGGAGCTTGACGGTCCAGGGGTGATCGATACGCCAGGCAATTCCTCCAACTCGGAGTCGATCTTCTCTAACGCTTAAAGAAGTCACGCCGATTAAGTGCGGAACGCCATCTCGAATCACATACCAAGGTCCTCCCGAATCTCCGGGCTCAGGAATGACCGACTGGTTGTCGTGATCAAAGCCACTCTCAAAGCCCGAGTTAAGAGCCTCTGATTTGAAAGACCCTATTCCGATGCGAGTCCCAGCTCCGTACTGCGACAGAAAATATTGAATATGCGAGTGAACTAATGCAATTTTATCCGTATCCGGTATGTCCATCAGGGTCGTTGCCTTTGGATACTTCTCATTAATTTGTTCGGAAATATCGGCAAAGGCGAAATCGGAATTGTCCGTCAAAAGATAGTTCGATCCGCAGCCACGATAAAAATCAGTTCCGAAGCCGCAAACTGATACTGGATCTCCCCAACGTATCGGAACAGGTGCGACCGAAAATAGATCCGAAGATTTGATCGCATTCTTGAATCGGTTCTTTAACCAGTGGAACGTGAATTTTTTGGAAACGCTCGGACTAAAGATGAGGACAGCAATATCTCCAGGAACAATCGAAACGTCAGAATCAAAGCCATTTTCGTAAAAATAAGCAAATAAAACTTGCTCAGGTTCCGCCAAACCCCCTTCTGAATCTTTTAGGGGTAGCTGGATCGATCCTTTTGATGCACAGTGACGTGCTGTAATAACTGTCAGCGGGTTCAACCCTACTGCGATTCCGGTGCAAAACCCCGATAGCTGAATCACTCCCTTCATTTTCGAATTTTCTTGGCCGTTGATGAGAGCGAATCCTGACGGTGCGTAAATGAGCGCAGCAAGGACAGCCGCGACCAAGACTCTAAATTGTTTGCAAATCATTGCTCAGCCTCCTTCCAGGCGCGAGACAGAGGTACAATGCTGTATTTTTTTAGTCAAGAATTCTGAGCGACGCAAACGACGCAGTCGAAGTACGTGAATTAGCGCCTGATTTCCAGAGTTTAAACGAAGCAAGTGGTCGTTTTGATGTCGGTTTTCTTCTTCTGAAATGTAACCTCGTGTAACTGCTAAAACAGACAGAGTCAGAGTAGTTTAGTCAACAAGCGCTACTACAGTAGCGAGAAGGAGAAATAAGATGAAATACCGTAAACACTTGAACGCCCTTGGAACTTTGGTTGTTGTATCCGCCTTAACTCTTCCCGCAGCCGCTTTGGGTGCGGAATCGAACTTCCAAGTTTTTTCGGCGTCGAAGAAAGAAAGTGGATATCTCACAAATCAATGCGAACAAGCCTTGGCTAAAGCATTGGAAAAGTGTGTTCACAAGGGGTTCTCGCAATGCGGAGCGATGTTGCGGGACGGAAGTATCGACCAGGGACGTGCGCACCTCGCAGTTAAAGATGAATTCCAAGGTATTAGTATTGGAGGTATTGTTCGTAATGTCTTTGCTGTACCTCTTTACATCGCATCTGCGAGTTACTGGGATGGCACTGTTCCGTTGACCATGCCAAAAGCAAAATGCACGGTAACAGTGATCGGAAAAAATATTAACGAAGTAGCTATGTTTGATCCTGCCGTTTCCAATTTGTCCTCCAAGACTACGCAAGAGATGCTCCCAGCTGATCAAGTTCCCGACAATGCCGGACAAATCAATGTTGGCACTGCCAGTCCAGCTTTACAGGAATGATGTGGCGTCTGATTCCATCGCTTTCGATTTAGAACAGCCTTTTTCAATTAATTCTAATTTGGGGCGTGCCCCAAAATTTGGCTTTCCAGTTATCGGCCTAGAACCAATCCAATACGCATCGAGAGAATGCGATCATTCAAGTTGTTCAAGATCAGGAGTGAAGCTGGATCTAACGTTCTACTGAGTTCTGCAGCGATCGCGCCGGTAATCTGCTCGTATTCAACTGCAAGTTGCTCTCGCCGGTTCTGGGTTATGGCGCGATTTCCGAGTTGATCATCATTGATTTCGCCTTCATAGCGGGTGGTAATCTGTAATAAACTAAGTGAACCCGACGTCACCGTTGTGACGTGCTTTTGAACAAAACTGTCCAGGGATTCACAACGATAATAGGTAATCCAATGTTTACAATTTTCCTCGGGAGAATCGTTCGTCCTTCTGCAGCGCGGATTTTCTGGAATAGTCCAGCCAGCATCTAGAATTACGTTAATATCCTCAATTGTGACCGGCGCATCATCTCGGGTCCCATCCTTCGAAAAAATCAGGCTGTCGCTAATATGAATAAACCCATGCACATTCGGACTAGTTGGAAAATAGTTGCCCCCCGGAGGTGCTGGGTACAATTTACTTCGAATCGCTCCCACGTCACCAGGGCTAAGTGGTTCTTTAAGCGGCACCTTCTTGCATAAGGGCGAAGTCAGGATATTCTCAAATTCGCTGCCATGAACATAGCGGAAACCAGGAATGATGTTGGCCGTCTGCCGGCGCCTTAAAACCGGGTAATGCCCGCATGCACCTTCCGCACGACTCACCTCTCATCAGCAAGCACCACATCAATTGGCGACTGCAGGCAGTCCGTGATCTTGAATTACGGAATGACGAGAGCCTCCACTACTCGTCTTGCGTCTCGATCTCCCGGAAAGACGCGCAGACGATTCGAAAGCAGCTTCTCGCCTCGATCGAGTCGATCAAAGCGCAAATCAAGGAATCGCCGGAAGAAGCGCTATACAGTTTCTCTCTCGATTTATTTGAGATCTAAACCCCCAAGCCCAGGAACGTCGCGAAATTCGAGACCTCAACACGAATTCTGATCGTCAGGAAGTACCGTTATGAATGGCAGGTCTGCGTGAACGACGCCCTCCAAATTTGGCAGAATCGAGAACACGTATTCGAGGAGCCCCCCTCATCACACATTGCGTCACCTCCCCGACGGCGACGGCAACTCATAGCGCCGGACAAGATCGCGGCCGCAATGGTGATGGCGTCACTGTCATGAGCCTAGTGTTTCAAAAACAGGGGGGACCATCAAACGTGTCATTTTGGATTGCCCATGAGCGTCTGGTGCTTATTCAAGAATGACAAAATTTTGGGAAGTAAATCATCCAGGGTCTTTTTAGAGTGCGGAAAGTGACCATCCTGATACTCAAGGTAAATGTGCCGCGGATCTACCTCAGGGAGTCGAGCGAAATAGAAATCTGTTCGAGCGGTTTTCCGATTGGCTATGGCTTCGTTTCCATGAACCATGTGGGAATCCTCGTGATCCAGGCGACCGCGGCCCGCTGGAATGGCTGCCCCACCCTTTAGGCCATAGTACGAGAGAATAGGAGCGGCGACCTTTGCGTTCTTCTCATTCATGTATTGAAAGGGGTTACGCGCGCTTATAAGAGCCCGAAGTTCGTCAGGAAGCGAGAAATTAAAAGCGTTCCCTCCGACATCTTCAAGATTAATTACCGCGGCAACCTCGCTTGGTAGAGAGAACGCCAGACGGTTCGCAATATTTGCACCCGCACTATGCCCGACAACCGCCACTTTGTTGACCGCGGTGTACTGACGCAAGAACCGGATCCCAGCCAAACCGTCTTCTATGTCCGCCTTTTCCAAAAGGTCCCTGATTTGGGCTTCTCGCTGTACTCGCCTGGTAGGGTCAAAGTCCTTCACAGACAACTCGTTGACGTCGGGATACATCTCGTTGGGAAAACTCAAACAGTTCCGATAATCGATGTCCAGGACGACGAATCCCTGGGCTAGAAGGTACTCTCGGACTTCATTTCGTCGATCCGGATCCGCTGGATTGGGACCTCCATGGAGATACAAGATAGATCGCGACTTTCCTCGGACGAAAGCCTTAGGCGTGTAAAGGTAGCCCTTGATGCGTACTCCATCCTTAACGGTGATGGAGACGACGTTGTAAATCCGTTCCCGCTTTTTCTGGTCGACGCAATCGGAAGAACGGTCGGCGGGCTTCTTTATTGGGGAAACGGAAGAGTTCAGGGCGTCTACCAGGTCAGGCAGCGTGGGATTGTCCCCGACGGCAATAGCAGTGCTTGCCCAAACAAGAACCATAAGCTTGACCGGAAGCATGAGTTCCCCCAATCCGTATTTTGGCATGACATTCGACGCCAAAGCAAACACTTCGCTGATGGTCGTTTCGTGGATGACTTCTCTGTAGACACCCGCACACCCATGATCGGAGTGATTGGGCTGTAAGACAAACCTTGTGGCTCGCGCTGCCGACTTCAACGTATCTAAACGATCCGGCGCACGATGCGCCGCCGAATCGGCAAGCTCACGCTTGCCACCTCGGACAGGTGATATCTTGCCTTTTTCAGAACAATCAGCCCCGGCCGTTTCGTCCGCAGTCGGCTCAACAAAACCTTGAAGCGGTTCTCCCGGACTTCAAATGAAAGTTTCTTTCCGTAGAGAGCATCCATCAGTTCGAATTTCTCGCGGGGTTCCTGGGATAAAAGCTCAATGAGCTGATTTTCCAGCTCGGTCAACGGAGTTGGTGCCTGAGTCGCTTTGCGCTCCCTCCAGCTCGGGGTGAGGTGCTTCGCGTCGGCTGCGGCTTCCTTGTCTTCGAGTAGGGCGAGAGCGGATTTGACTTCGATGAAGGTACTTGCCCGGGCTCGGTCGAGATCGAGTTGCGCCTCCTCGGATCGCCCGAGGTCGAGCAGAACGTGCGCCCGATGCACGATCGCGAGATAGTAATGAAGCGTTCCGAAGTCGCGTTCGAGCAAGGCGACAGCTCGATTGCTGAACTTGAGCGCCATCGCGTAAGCGCCAATTCGGTGGTATTCGCGCGAAACATTGTTCAGAACCGTTCCGGCGATTCCGAATTCCTTCAGTTTGCGTGCCTGACGATATCCGAAAAGATAGTCGGCAATCAGGCGCTTGCTATCCGGTTCGATGCAACTGTCTGCGGCGAGGTGGTTCATGTCCGCCTTCAGAGCCTTTCGCTTTGCTCCGATTCGGGCAAGTTCGTCCGCGGCAATCCGGTAGTGAAGCTTCGATTTTTCATGGTTCTCGAGCGTCTCAAAAGCAAGTGCCACGACGAAATGGATTTCACCGAGCCAAGCCGGAAAGTTCTCCGCGAAACGGAGTGTGCCCTCGGGCTCCGAACAGCGCCGTTCGCGAATCGCGGTTCGGAGGAGTGTCAAAGATTCCAGCAGCTCCTTTTCGGGCAACATGCATTTCGGGCCCGCGAGATAGGTCGCGATTTTTTGCAATTCCTTCAAATCGGATTTTAAGTACGCGTAGAGGACATCCGCATAGAGGCGCTCCGCTGAACCACGTGGATGGTCGTGGCGAAGAGAGCGAAGCTCTTCGATTCCGGCCTCGAAAATAGCGGCGAGCAGATGTCGCGTTGCCATTCTGTTATTGCACCTCAGGTGAATCTTATTTTTCAATCAAAATCGGCATTTAGCTCTTTGTAACCCAGTGTAACTCAACCTTATCCCGAATAGCAGATAAAACTAGTCCAGTAAGCACCCCGGGTCGTGAGCGGTGCAGATGAGGAGTACCCGATGCGTGGACCGATGAGTGGAATGGTATGGAATAGAACGGCGATGGCGCAATCCCTGTGCGCGCTTTCGCTTCTCGTCTTCGGTGGCCTGGTCCTGGTTGACGGAAGCGCGAATGCGAGTTTGTACTGGGGCGATGATTCAGCTCGCCTCGTCCAATGGTGCCGCGGAAGCCTGGGCATTCTGGCCAATTACAGTAATCGTTCGCGCCTGCAACTCGTTGACGGCAAATGGGACGAAGCTCGAGCCGTGCTCCGGGAAGGATTGAATCAAGCTCTCGTCCAAAGCGAGGGCGTGAATTCTTTAACCCGTCGCGCCCTGCGACGAGGAATCGAAGTCTCCGATTCGATCGAACGGAACCGCATCGAAGACATTCATGGACTTGAAGCTTCAGTCGAGTTCCTTTCCCAGTACTACGATTTCATGATCAAGATCGTCGGTCCCCTCGATACCAACTACTTTCTTCCTTATCAGTACGGGCCCCGTCGGGTGGGACTAGAGGCGGAATATGAGCGGAGCTATCATCAGTTCGCGGAACGCCAGCTCACCTGGTTCGTCGAGACTTTTTCGATGACCACGCCCCATTATGGCGTTGTGGCCAAGTACTCGGCCAAATCGTACCTCAAAATTCTCGAATACCTCGCGCGCGGCACCGCTGAAGAACTCGACAGTTCCCTTTGGAGGGCCCGGTACGCCTGCGCGATCGAGCAGCTCGAAGAGCTCCATCTCCGGGTCAAGAACTTCAATGACGGATATCACGAAGAATATTCTTCCGAGCGCCGCGCCGTAAATAGCGCGACCGGTGAATTCCTTCAGATCCTGAACGCCCTACGCGGCGACTGCCGCAGATAATCCAGAGAGGAAATCTTTATGACTGAATATCTTAAGCTGACCGGACTTTCGCTTCTCGCCGCCGCTCTCGGCGTGATCGCCGGAGCGCACTCACCCCGTGCCGATATCGGCGACGTCCTGGCGGGCTCGCATGTCGGTGTCCTGAACCGCGATAAAGAGATTCATCTCCTGGTCCGCACGATTCCGGAACGGAAGGGCAGTTTTCTCGGACTTATGCTGATGAAGGATCGCGCCGCACAGTTCTATCGCATCGACCCGCTCGATTCGTCGCTCTCGCAATCGTACGCGATGAACCCGATCGAGGTCGGGCGGGACGGCGAACTCGGGGTCTTGAACATCGAACCGAGTCTCGTCTTGAGTTTAGGGCGGATTTGCCCGAGGACGGGCCGTCCTGATTTCACGATCAATGACGCCGGTTCTCGAAACTCGGCGGGATTTCAGGGGTCGATCGTATTCAAGGCCGGACACAATTCTGATCTCAGTTGGAGCGATTACGTTCCCGGTGAATTCAAAGGCAATCACGATCGACTCCGGCTCTCGGCTTTAACCGATCACGAAGCCACGCTCTTTTCCGAGCAGGCGGGAAGTTTCGTGATTCGTGAAAAGATGACCGGAATCTATTCCATCAAGAAACTCTCGGTGACAAGTGCGGGCGCGCTCCTCGAAACCAGGCCCTATCGCATTGGGGCATTCATCCTCGATCAAGGTCTATTCGGCTCACGGGAACGCCTGATTTGGATATCGCCTTCGAACTTCCGCGACGTCACTCATTTCAATCTAAAGAGGTAGAAATCATGAAAACCTGCCACCGTCTCATTTACGGAATCGGAATTTGCCTCGCGGCCGCGCTGCTCGCGAATCGAGTTCAAGCGAATGGGCCTTCGGAACCCTGGTTTCAGGACGGATTGGAAACGGCGTTCACTCTTCCCGAGCAGGATGAAATCGTCTTGTGGGCCAGAAATAGCGAAATCGCGCTTCGCGAATTGCTTGAATCCGTTCAACCGCTGCCCCTCACGAGACAACGCGATCTCATGGCCGCCGGGATTCGACGGATCGTACAGGAGAGCGGGCCGACGCAGACCGAGCTTCTCATGCGGTTCATTTTGAATCGCGCGCTCAAGATCAACTCCATTCTCGAGCCCGGGGCCGCGACGGCGAGGCCGGGAACCTTGGACCAGCAGCTCAGGGTTTTGACTCAGTCCGCTCGGCTCGCGATCAAGTACTACCGGAGTGACCTGGCCTATCTGAGCGGAGTCGGGATCCGGCGTGTCGGGGAAGATCTCCTTCGGCCCACCGCGGAGTTCGCGGTCGAATATGCGGAACAACTGATGCAGCTCGATGCGAGCATTCTTGAAGCTTCGGCTCAGTATAAAATCGCGATCTTAACGCTCCAGTGGCTTCAAAGTGACCTTTATCGTGACGTAAACCGGCTCGCCTACGCGCCGGCGATCGAAAGGATTCAGCGGTTTCTGGATCAGACCCCGGAAACCCCGACCACCCCTGATCGTGAAACCGTCATCCGGATTCGCGAAATCATTCTGACCTATCAGGCGGCCATGAAAACGCTTGAAGCGACGGTCATCCGCTCTGTGCCCCAAACCCCATGAACCCGAACCAAAAGGAGTGAAGAACGTGAAAACCCGAAATTGGATGAAATTAGGAATCAGTGCCTTGGCGCTCGCGGCGGTGACGCCGACCTTCGCGCAAGGGATCATCAACAAAGTGAACGATCGCGGGACGAACGCATCGTCGCGATGGTGTACGGATGCCTTGCGAACGCTCGATCTCGCGCGACGCGATGCGGATGTGGCTTACTATCGAGGCGACCTCATGACGGCAAAAGGCCACCTGATGAACGGCTTGGAACGCTCGCAAGCCGGAAACAACTTCCGGAACGCGGGCCCGTTGACCGCGAGAGCGATCGCCCGCGGTATTGTCCTCGCGCGAGAAATCGACGCCGCGACACAGGCTGAATTGAACGGGGCACGGACGACGGTCTATTTCTTGTTCCGTTATTACGATTTCGTCGCGATCGTCGCTGACCGTCTGGATTACCCCTTCTATATTCCATTCACGAATTGCCGCGGCTGCCGTCTGGCTGAAGAAGCGATTTTCGAGCACCGGTTCCTGGATTACACGAAGGAGCAGGTTCAGCTCGTCATGGACAGCTTGACGGAATCGACCGGTGATCTGCGGAGAGGCGCCGTTTTCCCGATCGGGGCGCCCGAGGCGTTTTTGCACGCCCTTGAACTCTCCTCAACATACGCGTCGCAGGATTTGCGCGAGTCGCTCTGGGCTTCCCGTTATGCGTGCCAGATCGATAGCTTGAATCAGCTCGCGAGCCGGCTCGCGAGTGGCGCCTATCTCGACGAGGTCGACGCCGTGAATAGCGCGTATCTCATGGCCCGAGACATTCTCGAGGAGATCCAACCTGGAAAAGGCTGCGGTCGGCGGTAACGGAGTCGTTATGATTCACCCGGAGCTCAAACGAAAGATTTTGGCCGCCATTCTCGGATGCGCGACCCTGGTCAGCGGAGCCCTCGCGAAGCAGGTGCAAGCGGATACGACCTTGCCGCGAATCGACCCGCCGTCCGGCTTCGGCGAGGGTGTTCAGACGGAGCTGACGCCCTCGCAACTCGGGGAACTTCTGCCTTGGGCCAGGAATGCTGAAACGGCGCTTCGTGAATTGCTGGACGGAATACGCCCCCTTTCGATGAACCAAAAGCGCCAGCAACTGGTCACCGGGATCCAGCTGATCGTGAAGGATAGCGGGCATCTGCAGCCCGAATTACTCATGCGGTACGTTCTGAATCGCGCGCTGCGGATCTATGATCTTCTTGCACACAAGCGCCGCGCTGATTCGGCTCCGGGCACCGTGGATAGCCAGGTTCGGCTTCTCACTCAATCAGTCGAACTCGCACGGAAGTACGCTCGATCGGATATCGAGTTCCTCTCGGGACATTCGAGTCCGAATCTTCGGCCGACCGCGGTTTTCGCGATCGAGTACGCGGCGTTTCTGATGCGTCTCAATTCCGCCATTCTCGATGCGAGCGCTCAATACGAGATCGGCCTTTTGACCTTGGGGTTTTTGCAATGGGATCTCTACCGGGACATCAATCGTTTGGCCTATGCGGCGGCGATTCAGAGGATTTCTGGTTTTCTGGGGAGTGTTCCGGAAAACTCCTTGAGAGATGACCAGGAAGGGCTGGCGATTCTCCGTAAAACATTGAAAACCTATTACTCCACCCTTGAGCTTCTCCAGCCTCTCGTTCGCGAGGTGGCTGAGGCGGCTGGAGACGTGAGCCTTCCGGCGGCGCGTGACGAGTTTCGGATCGGGCATACGCCGTCGCTGCTTCTCGAATATCAATTCGATCGGCAGAGTCTGCACGAAGACCAGGCGATGATTCTCGATTCGAGCCGAAACCGATCGAACGGAATTTGCCAGGAACTCTGCCCGTTCTACGTGCCGGGGGCATTCGGAGCAGCCGGGAGCTTCGACCGAAACCAGGTGATCTTGCCGACGCGTTCTTTGAAGAACTCCTTCGGCATCGAATTTTGGGTTCGCCTCGAACGCGGCCAGCTAGGAGGGTTCGTTTTGGGCGCGGATAATCGGGGTCGCGATTCGGGGCTCGGGATTTCGGTGGGTTTGGAGTCACTCGCCGTAATCGAACAGGGCACCGGGTATCGCCCCGTCCTGACGCAATTCAGGCTTATCACGAATCGCTGGAACCATATCGCGATCAGCGCTGATGATCGAAGCGTCACGATTTACCTGAACGGTGTCCCACGCTTCGCCTACCGCTCCACGCGCGGGGATCTCTACGCGCCGACTCGGCTCGGCTGGGATGCGTATGGCGGCTACTTTCAGGGAATCATCGATGAACTGGTGATCTTCCGCGCTCCGCTCAGTGCGGACGAGGTAAGTCAGCATTATAACACGGGGAAACAAGCACTCCCTGAATCAGATCTGTGATACAATATTTTGGAATGCCTTTTCTTTTTCGTAAATATTCCCGACTCTTGCCTTGGCTTCTGGCTGGCGCTTTGGGCGTTCTCAGTCCGGCCGCCCATGCGGCAAAGCCCTCTCCCTTTTGGCTCGCGCAAATTGAATCCAATTACCGCGACGAAGCGACCCGGCTTGAAACGCGATTTACTGGTACGGGATCCGTCGTCAAAATTGGAGACGAATTCTTCATTCTGACCGCAGGACATGTTTCGCAAGGGACGGGTCTCAGCGTTACGATTCAGGGCAAGACCATTCCGTTAGTCCCGGGGGAGCGACTCGGTGATAACCGCTCCGATCTTGAGCTGCTCAAAATCGACACGAAAGCGCTCGCGGCGACTTCTTTCGGGGAACTCTTACCCGTGGCGATTTGGACGAAAGAGATTCAGGCTTTTGTGATGCCGATCGCCGCCAATCACACGTCCGAAGGCAAACGGCTCAAGAAGAAATACGATGCCGCCAACCCGAAGACCCTTCGTGTTTCGGAATTCGCGCAGGTCCCGATACCGGGTTGCGTCGATCCGAAGGTGGCGAAAAAACTTGAGGGCTGGAAATACAAAAAACCGCTGGCTGGATGGGCGACCGGCGGGAGTTTCCTCGCGACGACGGGGTCCCTCGTGAAGTCGGCCGGCGGTGACGATTTGATCGGCGACGTCAAAATCGCGCCTTGCATGAGTGGTGCCCCGCTGCTGGCTCGCGATATGGTGGGAGTTATTTCAGGCGAGCCTTATGTCGGGTTCGATGAAAAAATTCGGGTCGGCGGCGGCGGAACTCTTCAAGTCCTCACGGGCGTCGCGAAGAGCCTGCTTCGCGACTTTGACCATTCACATTTCTCCAGCGCCATTCAAATCGCTGATCTCGTCAAACGGTACCAGAAAGGCGAACGCGGGCGGGTAGACAAGACGCAGTGGCGAATGC
The DNA here is from genome assembly GCA_001770175.1 of Bdellovibrionales bacterium RIFOXYD1_FULL_55_31. Lineage (GTDB taxonomy): Bacteria > Bdellovibrionota > UBA1018 > UBA1018 > UBA1018 > XYD1-FULL-55-31. Next base: position 20,168 of record MEQK01000184.1, read on the forward strand.
GTTATGCCCTCACCTACCGGGATTTTGGTGACGGAACACAGGAAATTCTCCCTTCGGCTCAGCCCGCCGGCAATGGTCGGTCCCAAAGCTCCGGGAACGGGTCAGGTACAGACGGCGGGAACGGGAGCGGTACCGACGGGAGCGGAAAATCAGCGACCGGGCTTCTCGGACCCGGTTCGGGCTCTGGAGTGGTCTCCTCGTTCGAAGCTTGGGATCGTTACCAGATCACGCCTGGGATGCTTTATGAGCATACGCCGGCGCTTGCTTTCGATATGGGAACGGTGGTTCTCGCAACCCCGGCAAACCTGGACTGGCTAAAGAGCCAGGGAAAGCAACCCCAGAAGGAAAGGGTGATCCCGCCCAATACCGATCTGATGCCTCTCATCCGAAGGAAAGCGAAATCGGGAATCGAGCCCTACCCGTTTACGGGAATGCCTGACGGTTGTGTCATGGACATCTTTCGTGACCCAAAGACTCTCGAACCCTATGTGCGTCTGGAAATTTACAGCATAGAAGAAGGATTCTTTCGCAATAAAAGCTACATGACCGTTCTTGAGCTGGACCGTTTCGGGCGAAAACGGGGATCGGACGAGCCGTTTCGGCCGATTGTTAAAGTGAAGAGCCCGAGCAAAATGGAGTACGTGATCGAAATCACCGGTCTGTTCGGGGTGGATCCGTCGGCGCTCCAGGATGACACTGGCTACTACGCCAGCATCAAGAACAATGGACCGAGTTATGCCATTTTTTCGCGCGATCTCAATCGTGTCCCCTATTTGATCGTCAAAGGCGATTCCCGCCGTCGCGATTCGACCGTGAAATGCTCGCTCAGCCCTCGTTCGATGAAGGGATACGATCTCGCCGAACCGGCGCCGCTGCCCTGCAAAGAATGTACGCCTCAGAACAACAGTGACACGGTCAAGCAAGTGCAAGAGCTGATGAAAGTAGTAAAGTAGTCAATCGCTCGATCAGTCCCGCTCAGCGGGGTTTCGCGGCTGATCTGCCTGGGTGTTGACATCAAACTTGGTTTTTCCAATGCAGATCCAGCCGCATCTGCAACGACTTAGGCCAGTGCACTACCTTCAGCCGAAGCTAACCTCTGCCTTGAGCTCCTCATCCACTTCCGCTAGGATTTCCGATTTGTCCGCGATCGAGAAGACTTCGCGGCTCAGCTTCATCACTCTTTGCCGACTCGGAACCAATCCACCGAAACGGCGCACAGCTGGTCCTCATTTTTCGCTTCTGTCCAGTGCCGCCTTGCCTCTTCAATAGTTTTTACAAAAAGGGCTTTCAGCTTATCGAAATCAGCCTTCGGAATTGAAACCACCGCCGAATAGTGCAGATCCCATACGTTATGAGGATCTAAAGAAGCTATGGCCCGCATTCTCCAGTTTGTGTGATGTTGCGTGATCAGGGGTGAGTCGTTCCCGACGTAAATATTAGCGAGTCCAGGAAAATACTCGTTTCCCCGATGCTCCGCTAAACCGACGCTCGTAAGGAACTCCAATACTTTAACAACAGTGGGTAATCTCAATTCGAAATTGCGGGCTAGGGCTTCTTTTGTCCTCAAAGATGGGATTGTCAGTGCAATATGGACAGCAGCATAATACCAGCTGCTGTAATAAGTCGCTTGCAGCTCACGGGATAGAATTTCCTTGGCCTTGAATCGCTCTTTCAGCGTCAGATTTCTCTGAACTTCGCGATTCATTTCTTTTTCATACCGCGTGCGTAGAGCCGATGTCCCAGCGCGCTCGTAGCTCACGAGAAGAAGAAACATCCGCGCTTCATCCTCGCTGTGGCCTAGAAAAGCGTTGATTCCCTCCGCCTGCTCATAAGTGAAGTGGCGCTCTCCACCGAGTACCTGGGAGATGTACGCCATTTGGCAAGAGGCAGCTTCGGCGAGTGATGTTCTAAATCCTCGTCCACGCTTAGGCTGCGCGGAGATCAAGTCGATGAGATAGCGCTTATAGCTCTTATATTCGTAAATCGTCTTATTCATGGATGTCTTGCGTTCTTAAAGTCTTATCGTCTTTATTTAATAATAGTTAAAATTAAGGGTTTAACCTGAATAAAATAAATCTATTCCGCACTAATTCAGTTTGATATTTCTATTCTCATGAGAGCCAAAGCTCTCAAAATCTGGAAGCGAGTCGATCTAACGAACCAGGAGTTGGAAAATGAAAACCAAAATCAACGGACAGGTGTCTAAGAGTTTGACAGCTAAACGAGCTAGGACTGCATATAAGCGCCCAATGCAGGGAATGCCATTTGCTCACTATAAAGGTTATATGAGTAGGTTGATGCTACGCTTTTCACTGATGGTTTTGACTGGATGCCTTCTCTCCAGCAACGCATTCGCTGGGGGATCCGAGGGTGGTGGAAACGGACATGCCTCAAAATTCTTCGATATCGCGAAGAACGCGACAATGAAGCTTAAAATGGTATGCGCCGGTGACCCCCAGAAGCCAGAATGTCGCTACCTTGAACCACTCAAGGAAGCTCTTTTGGAAACCACTGTCACGGCTCAAGACATAGTCCTCGGTCCAGATGCGAAACCTCGGGATGCCGGTAATAACGGCAAGGACACTGTCATTGTGAGCAAGACAGAATGGGACAAAACCGATCTTTCTCCGGATTCTGCTGAACGGTGGATCCGCACGGCAATTCACGAATTTGCTGTGATCAAAGGCCTTGAAAATAACGACGTCTACGGAGCATCAGCGCAAATCGTAACGCTTCAAAAAAACGAAGGATTTGATTTTTCGCAAATCGTGGGAAAACTTGGAGCTATTTTGCCTCATAATCCCACTATAGGCGGAATAAAATTCAAAAACGTTCATCAGAATAGCGACGGATCCATTACTCTCACCTCGCCCACCTTCATGAAGGGTGGGCGTAAGTATCGCATCGCGTATTCTCACTACGATTATGCAGAAATTACATATGGAGCCCCTGTTATTTGCAATTTACTTGGGATGGATCTGATTCATGAAGATACTGAAGAGGCGCCACGTCGGGAAGTAGCAGTAAGCCTAACCAAGGAAGGTCGTTTTTTGGCGCATGAACAAGGTGATTGGAATCCTCATATTCTCTTTTCTTATGATTATGTCTCGGTCCTCACCGAAGTTACTTGCATGCCCAAGAAACATGCAGCAGCTAGCCTTGAAAGCCGAGCGATTGCCTTGGTAGCAAGAGGTTTTTCGGCGGTCGGTTCGGCGGGCACACAAGACGGTACTCACTCTCAAACCTCCGCGGTATCAGATCGCCAGAAAAAAGAAATGACTGAGACAAGCGAACATTCCTCCGTAACGGAGCGAATCGTGATGGCCAGCGCGGCGAAATAGGGCGGCAACGATCTTAATTTTAAATTGGGGCGTGCTCAAAACGTTCTATTGAATTCTGCAGCGATCGCGCCAATCTGCTCGTATTCAACTGCAAGTTGCTCTCGCCGGTTCTGGATTATAGCGCGATTTCCGAGTTGATCATCACTGATTTCGCCTTCATAGCGGGCAGTACATGTTACTTACCGCGTCAAATTCAGGACATCTAGCCCCGACAACCGGATTCAGCTCAAACCAACAAACAAATATCCCGAAAAGAACATGGACACTTGTGCCCATGCGGCATCGATTCAGAGAGGAACGTTAACAATGAACTGTTGCGAGAAGCACATCAATGAAT
>MEQK01000185.1 GCA_001770175.1 Bdellovibrionales bacterium RIFOXYD1_FULL_55_31
GAACGCGCTCACCTTTCGCAGCGATTTTCGCCGCGTCGATGAAAGTCGTTTCGATCAGGTTCTTCAGGTCGGAGCGTTTAATGCGCACCGTGCCCGTACGAGTCGCCTGAGCGGTCTTCAAAATGCCTTCGTGAAGCTGAGTGATCAAGTTGAACTTAGTTTTCTTTGCCATTGAATTTCCTCCAAGGAACGCATCATTGCCGCTCGTCAAACTTTCTTCAAGCTTTTTATCGCGAAAAATGACGATTTTTTTTGAATGAGCACGCCAGAACCCGGTTATCGGCGTATTTTTGCTTTTCGCCGGGCCTTGAGTCGCGGGCTTGACAGGCAGCTCCATGATTGAGATGAGTCCTCCCGTGTCGGTTCTGAGAGAGATAGCGCCAAAAAAGACCAAAAAAGAGAGGGAAAAGATGAGGAAATCATGCACGGCTCTGGTGGGGCTTGTTTCGATCATCACTTCGGTCGTCGCGAGTCAAGTCTGGGCCCAGGATGAGAACAAGCAGACGTTTGCGTTTAATGCGTACGTTCGGACCAATTTCCAGACGGGACGGGGAGGTCTTGCTGGCGAACGGATCGACGAAACCGGTGGTTTCGCCATTCACGGCCGCTTGCTGGAAGGGCAATATTTTGAGCTCTCGGCCAAGACGGCATGGGCCGATACGTCCTGGTTTCGGTTCACCGTAGCGCAAGGAGGAGAATCGTTCGCCTACACGAACGTGTGGCCTGAAACGGCCGGCTATGCGATTCGCGATCTTTTCTATCAGATCGATCACTTGCCCGGAAATCCGAAGCTCCAGGCCTGGTTCGGCTCGCGAATGTACCGGGGCGATAACGATATCCACCTCTTCGATACCTGGGTTCTGGATAACCAGAACTTGTTGGGCGGCGGGATCGCTTATTGCGGAGATACCACGGTTGAATTCGCCTTGGGCGCGCGCAGGGGTTCGACTTACGCTCTGGCGACTGGCTTAGCCTCGGATAGTCTTGCACCCGGCACGCAGCGTTACATGCTGATCAATAAGGTGATCGTTCCACACCGTGACCGGAAGATAAAAACCAACCTCGAGCTTCATTACATCCCGAGTGCGAACACCACCGCGACCATCAATGGCGCTTCGACTCCTTTGAACATTCCATCGGTCACCGGCATCATGGCGGGCTTTCAGTATCCGCTCTGGAACGGCGCCAACGGTTTCTTTAATTATGGGCATGGTGATGTTATGGGCGGCATCGATGCGCCCTTCGCGGCGGTCCCGACCCAACCCGGGCTGATCTCGCGCGAGGGCTCGAACGCGGCTCATATTGCTTTAGGTGGGGTAAACGAGTTCCCATCCAATTTTGGTGTACTCTATGCCGCCATGCTTCGGGCCTTGAAGCCTCGTGACACGGACATGGGAACCAGCTTTTCAGCGGCCGTTCGCGGTCTTTATAACATCAGCAATCATCTTCGGCCGGGGGTTGAAGTCGACGTCGTTCAGTACCTGAAGAAGATGACCCTCGGAAGGGACGTGAACTTTGTCCAGATCTCTCCGATGGTCGAATATGGCTTGGGTAAGGGCATGTTCGGTGTCCCGAGATTGAAGCTGATCGCTTCGAACATTTTTTATTCGGAGCCGGTCGCTCATTATGGAGTGACGTCGCAGTACGCTTTCACGGTCTCGACGGGCCTCGAGCTCTGGTTCTAAGCGGATCGTGTTAGCACGGGCGCCTGAGCCCCCGCGGCCTAGACAGTTGGAAACGGCTTTACGTCCCTGGCGAGCCTGATTCCGGTGAATTGCCATCGGCTCTCCGGTGAGAGATGGTGCCTGTAGCTGGGGCGGAGGAGGGCGCGCGGGGAAACGCAGGAGCCTCCGCGTAAGACCATTCGATTGCACATCAAAGAACTCTCGTAGTCTCCCGAATCGGTCTGTGGTCGCACGAAGCCGGGGTAGGGAAGAAAGCTGCTCGCTGTCCACTCCCAAAGATCACCGTAAAACTGCATGGGGCCGAGCGTGTGCTGCTCAGGGTCGCAGGCAAAGGGGTGAAACCTTTCGTTTTCAAGAAAGTTTCCGTCGTCGACTTTCGCGCCGGAGGCCTCGACGGCGACTTCCCATTCCACTTCCGTCGGCAGGCGCGAACAACGCCATCGCGCGAAAGCGTCGGCCTCGTAGTAGCTCACGTGCGAAACCGGCTCCGCAACGAGAAGCGGGCTCAGGCCCGAAAGCGTCATTACCCACCAATCGCTATCTGAACGTTCCCAATAAAGGGGAGCTGTCCAGCCGTGTTTCACGACGGCAGCCCAGCCATCCGCGAGCCACCAGGATGGTTCTTGATAACCGCCGCTTTCGAGGAATTCGAGGTATTCGGCGTTCGTGATCAGGCGGGAATGTAATCTGAAGTCATTCAGGTAACTGATATGGCGCGGTGTTTCGGCTGCGGCGGCTGGTGAAAATGCCTCGCGACTGCCGATTTCCTTCAGCCCACCGGCGAAATCGAACCAAGCTTCACGAGGCGCTTCGCGGAGAGCGCTGATGGGGGCTGATGAAGCATAGCTCGGTCGCAGCGGATTGGACCAGAAGATATGCTTGATATCGCAGAGCAGGAACTCCTGATGTGCCCTTTCATGTTCCAGCCCGAGCGCGAGGAGGATCTCGAGTTCTGTTTGCTGGTCGGACGTGGAGCTCCCGTACAGGGCGCTGATTTCGGCATCGACATGCGCTCTGTAGAGGAAGATATCCTCGACGCTCGGTCTTGACCAGAAACCCGGGTGAGGCAGGCGATGACTCTCGAACAGGTCCCTGAAGCGCGGGTGAAAGGGACGGAATGGGGACGAATACTTTGCTAAAACGAAATTTTCGAAAAACCAGGTGCTGTGGGCCAAGTGCCACTTGGGAGGACTGACTTCGTTCATGCTTTGGATGCCGAAATCCTCGGTGATCAGAGGTTCACAGAGCCGCTCGGTATATTCACGGGTTCTGAAATAGTGCCCTAAACGAGGGTCACGCTCGGGCGGGAAACGTTGGTCGGGCGGGCTGATTGTCCGGAAAGGCTGTGCCATGAGAAGTTGCTTTACTACGAGCAACTCCTGAGCCACTCGTCCCCCTCGTCCGAGACGACGCTAAATCTTGATGTTAAAGCCAAGGGTCGTCTGGTACTCGTTGCCCGCCATTCGCGGAAAGTCGTTGAATACGACGGTCACTCCGCCCGAAAGCGCGAAAAGATGTCCTAGACGACTGGTTAATCCGAGACCGGCATATGGTTTATAGACGATCGCGCCCACGGTCTTTTCGGTCTGGCCGGCTGTCGTCACCTCGTGCGTATTCCGCTTGGCCTGGCCGCCCGCGCGCGCCTGAAATGACAAAAGGGAGCTGAGGCGCAAGGAACTTCGCAAGCCGAGTTTGACCTTGTCATCGGTATCCTGAATGGTGAGATCCTGGGCCGGGAAGTTCTCGGTGTCGTCCCCGCGCGTCACCTCCGCCTCGGCCGCCACGAGAGGGATGCCCGCCGTGATCCGGGCGCCGTACATCAGCCGGTTTGTCATATGTTGGGTCGGCTGGAGTTTTTGCACGCGCTCGTAGCCGATGATCGGCTCGATTCCCAGGGTGATCGGGGCCGCCGCCGCTCCGGGACTCTGGGCAAAACTATAAAGCATGAGGGCGGTGAATGCGTAAAAAATGGATTTCGTGGTTTTCATGGAAGGTCCCTGTCGAGAACGGTTTTACGTCCGTTTTGGACGGCGCTTCGGATCGCGTCGTCGAGGTAGCCGCGAATTTTTGTCGAGAGCACTTCCATCACGGCCTCGGAAGTGTTCATTTGAGAACCGCCAGAATGGCTACGAATGTATTGCTTCACCTTTGAAACGACGACCAAAATTTCAGCGGCTTCTTCCAGCCGCTCCTGAGGGGCTTGCCGCGCTTGCCTCGGCTGCTGCTCCGCGGGTACCTGGGCGTTTTGCGCGGCCACGGTCGGTACCGCTTGCCCTTGCGCCGGCGCGCGTTTTTCGAAAGCGCCGGCATCCCGGTGGTTCATGACAGGAACGTGAGCGTCGAAGCAACTCAGATTGCAAAAGACGAGATCGGTACGAGCTCGATTGCACGTCGAAACGCTGCAGATCCAGTATTTCTGTCCGAACGGGATCGGCTTCTTGCAGGTCGTGCACTTTCGCCAGAATGAATCGGTCATTTTATCTCAAGTTCCTCAAGTCACCTCAAGTTTCACATGGTTTGGTCTCGGACAGCAAGAACTGGCTTGCATGTGCGTTGCCGCTCGCCTTAAAATTGTTTCATGATCCAGCGGCGGGTAATTCTTTCCGGCCTCGTTCAAGGTGTTGGTTTTCGGGCCGCGACCTTTCGTCAGGCACAGCGCTATTCGTCGCTTCGCGGTTACGTCCGAAATCTTCCGGATGGTCGCGTTGAAGCGGTATTCGCGGGCGAAGAGGACGCCGTCCTCGCGATGGTGGCGTGGTGTCGAATCGGGCCGGCACAAGCAAGAGTCATAGAAATGGCGGTCAAGGAAGAGCCTCTTTCGAATCATCTCCACGATTTTGAGATTCAGGACGAAAACTACACGCAATGAATTTGCTGAAGACGGTCGCGCCCTGAGCGCAAAAAAAAAGGCAGGCCAAGCGGCCTGCCTTCGAGAATACCTCAAGTCCGGATTAGCGTACGCTATCTTTGAATTCTTTGCCGGGGCGGAAACGAGGAACCGTCATGGCCGGAATCTTGATTTCCTTGCCGGTCTGAGGGTTACGTCCCGTGCGGGCCTTACGCTTTGATTTCGTGAAAGTGCCGAACCCGACGAGAGTTACGTCGTCGCCTTTCTTGACGCTTTTCTTTATGAGTTCGATCGTGGTGTTCAGGATTTCTTCAACGTTCGTTTTGGTCAGGTTCGTCTGCTTTGCAACGCCATCTACCAATTGGGTCTTGTTCATCGATTTTCCTCCAAGGAAGGTGATCATTTAATTTGTCAGCATGGCGAAGTCAATCCGCAAAAACTTTTGAGAAGGCGAATTAGAGTCAAGCCCAAAAAAAGAAATTCTGTTAAACTAAAGGAATGTCGCTCCCCACTGCTCGTCCGCAACTTTATCGGATAAAAGCTTTCCATGTAGCCGAGAAGCTTCGGTTGAAGGACTTACGCGAACGTTTCACGAAGCAGCCTCTGGAATTTTCCAATTACGAAATGATCGTTCGGTATGCCGAGGATTCTTACCTCTTTGTTTACAATTACGGGTCCGTCGTATTTTTCAATGTTGCCGATGAGCTTCAGGAGCGCGAACTGAGTTCGATTCAGGAGTATCGGATTCCCTCCGACCAGGGTCTTGCGACGGATGTTTTCTTTTTGGAAGTTCCTGAACCGGCGGCAGCAACCGCTTCAGTTTCGGGGAGCCCGGGTGCCGGCACGAAGGTTTACTTCGATCGAATCGTGGCGCCGGCACTCTCGCACGAGATCATCAAGATCGCCTGTATGTTGTTGGCTGAAAGCACCGCGCTTGAGTATTACGAAGTTTTGATCGAGAACTTGCTGGAGAAGACGAATCGCTTTTCGAAGAAGCTTCAACACCAGGGGCGGATGCTCGAAAGCAGCGAGGACTTGATTAAGTTCATTGGCCTTTGCCTCGATACGAAACAGTCGATCATTTCCAACCTCTACATTGTCGACTCGCCGGACGAGACGTGGGAAAATGTCGAGCTCGATAAGCTTCATCAAGACATGAAGTTGATGATGGAAGTGGATACCCGCTACCGAGCTCTTGAATACAAGATCAAAATAATCCAGGAAAGCGTCGATGTGATCGTCGATCTTTCAAAATCGAAACGCGAAACTTTACTGGAATTGATCATTATTCTCCTGATTGCTTTTGAAATCATTCTAACGCTGATTAAATGGCAATGATTCGACAAAAATCCTTGCAAAAGCCGCAACTTGATTTAGCGTAGTAGATAAGACAGGAAGGTTGATATGACAAAAGCCGATCTCATCAATATCATCGCGGAAAAAGCCCATCTCCAGCACAAGCAGGCGGAGCTCGTTTGCAACATGGTTT
>MEQK01000186.1 GCA_001770175.1 Bdellovibrionales bacterium RIFOXYD1_FULL_55_31
CTGAGAGCGAGAAGTTTGGAGGGCGATGAAACTGCGGACGAGGAGCTCTAAACATTTCAAATGAAAGAAACAGCGCTGATTTCAGCGCCTTTATAGAAGGAATCCGATAGCAACCCGGTTGAAGAGCCGAAATGTCGTCAAGAATAATCTCGCAAAAAATATCGTCCGAATTGATGCGCACCTTTTCCCGACTCCGCCGGCGGCGGACTCCGCGGCGTTCTGGACCGTTTGGACCTTCGGGGCTCGCCCCGCTCTTTTAAAACTCTTCTTCTCGCGAATTGCGCCTCAAACCCCAGCTCACCACCGAAACGCACGCACGCCCACCAACCGCATGCTCTCACCTCGCCAGCAGTTTTCTTGTGCGATGCTCGACCAGCGAATTTCACCACTACACGCCGGTTTCATCGCCCACCCGCGACGAGATCTTCATTATTCCGGGCTGAACAAGCAATTCCCACCCGCGCGCCGAGTTCAAACGATTTAGCACGCCGGGTCACGAATTCTTCAGCTATTCTACCGAAGTCCCAGCGGCTCAGCTCTCGCGAACGATCCTGAGCCTCTTGATCCCGACTTCCTGGCGCGGACGATCGCCCGACCCAGTCGCGACGTTGCCGAGGGCCTGAAGGACTTCCTGGCCTTTTACGACGTGACCGAAAACCGAATGTTTCCCGTCCAGCCAAGCCGTCGGAACAAGGGTAATGAAAAACTGGCTGCCGTTCGTGTTCGGGCCGGCATTGGCCATCGAAAGTATCCCAGGGCCGGAATGCTTCAGCGTCGGATGAAATTCGTCTTTGAAACGATAACCCGGTCCACCCGTTCCCTGCCCCAGGCGATCTCCGCCCTGCACCATGAAATTCTTGATGATGCGATGAAAGATCGTCCCGTCGTAGAAAGGTTCATGGGATTTCTGATTGGTCTTGGGGTCGGTATATTCTTTTTCGCCTGTCGCGAGGCCGACGAAATTCTTCACCGTCTCCGGCACTTTTTCCTCTTCAAGGCGACAGATCATGTCTCCCATGGAGGTTTCGAAAATGGCGTAAAGGCCCTTTCCAAGGCCCAAGTTTTCCTGTTCGATCGTTCGCGCGGGGCTCATAAATCACCTTTCTTTCGATAAGTTCCTGATCAGTATCCGTAGCATATCGGCATTGGAAGAGAAATGGAGCAGTTTGAAAGCTTCTTCAGCGCTGAGCCACTGGTATTCAACATGCTCATGCGGGTCAAGCTTGACGGGTTCGGTCGCGCCGGGCACCTCAAGCGCGAAACCGTGTTCGCGAAACCGCAGGCCCCGTCTTTCTCCTGTTCCTTCAAAAGTAAATGAGTAACAGAGCGGCTGGGGAGGCCCGGCAAACTCCAACCCGGTCTCTTCTTGCGCCTCGCGAAGGGCGGCTGACGCAAGCGCCTCTCCCGGCTCGACACTCCCGGTAACGGGTTGCCAGAATCCACCACGATCGGGACGCATTTTCAGGAGAAGAACTTGGATGGCCGGAGTTGCCGAAGAGCGCGCTTCTGGCGCCTCACCTTTCTTTCGGGCATAGATCCAGACTTCGACTTTTTCGCGTTCAGTCACAAAGCCACATCCAAAAGTTTACGAGCGAGGAAGATACCCCCGAAGGCCGCAAAGACCCCCAGAACCGGACTGAGCCCGAAATAGAGAGCCGCATAGAAATATTCGGCCGCTTCGAGCAACTTGATCGCTTCGAGGCAATAGCTGGAAAAAGTCGTGAAGCCCCCGAGAAATCCCACCATGATCCCGAGGCGAAGCTCCGGGGTAACCGCCATCCGCTCAGCCGTGAGGACGTAAATGGCTCCGACCAGAAAGGACCCCGCAACGTTGACCAGAAAAGTCCCGTGGGGAAACGGCGGGAACAGCACTTTCTCAACAAACAGTCCGGAATAATAGCGTGCGAGGACACCGAGCACCCCAAAACCGGCGATATATAAGATCTGCATCACTTATCCTCGTTCCGGATTTCTATCAAAACCCGCGATGCGAGTCAAAATGGGCTATTTTTCACTTGGCGAATTCGGCTCTTTTCAGCTACTTAATCTATGTTAGCTTCTATGCGGCGCCGATGTAGCTCAGTTGGTAGAGCAACGCTTTCGTAAAGCGTAGGTCCCCGGTTCGAGTCCGGGCATCGGCTCCAGTTTTCACTTCAGATCCGCTTCGCCAAGCTTCATCAGACTCAAAAATGCTCCCGCAACGTATGTCTCTATACGTTTTGGTCGCATTTTTTCGCCTTCTTCGCTTGGCTCGCGCCTCTTTGTGAAAACTTCCACTTACGAATCATTTTTAACAAGCGGATCTGAAGTGAAAGCTGGAGTCCAATCACACCCCCTGCCCCAGTCGAAACAAATCCATGCAGTAGACATACGGCACTTCTGACGGCGATGGTTTGATGAGCTTCAAGTTTTCCTCCAATGATTGAAGCATTTTCTCACGCAAAGTCTTGACGTCCTTCTCTGACAACGTAATCACAGCAGAGTAATGCAGATCCTCATCGCCCGGATGATCCAAAGAGTCGATCGCGCGCATACGCCAGTTCGTGTGGTGCTTGGATATATTCGGGGAATGCGAGGACAGATGATATGCTTTTGGCTCATTTGATAACGCCCATCTTTTGACTGATCGACCAAACCCAGCGAAACCAAGAAATCCAAAATCCGATTCACCTGGCCACGCGACACCCCAAGAAAGTCCGCCAATGCCTCTGCCGTTTGCAGCCTCTCAATCGTGGTCAACACATGCACTGCACAGTAAAGCCAGTTACTATAAAATTTTGCCTCATCCATTTCCGAAAGCGCGGCGGCGTCTTTGAGCCGATTTCGAATGCTCATTCGCTGATTCAATATCTCATCCCGCTGGCGTTTGAAGTAGTGACGAACCTGTACGCTACCCGCTCGAGCCTCCTGGACGAGCAACAAGAAATAGTGTTCTTCTTCAACCGTATGACCGAGGTGCTCACTCAAAAGAGTGGCTTGCTCTAGGCTCAACTCCGCTCGCCCGTTCATCACCTGAGAAACAAAGGTACTATGGCACCTCATCGCCTTCGCGGCAGCCAACCGCTGTCCCGTTCTTTGCCCTCTCGATCCAAGGCGCAACTGCAGGTAAGACCGATATTCCTTAAATTCAAAAACATTCTTCATTTTCAACTATTCTATCCATAAGTTTAGTTTTCCTCTACTTTATCGTGAATACTTTAATAACTTAATCTATCGCCGTAGGCCGCCCCATGTTCAATTCGACTCATACTCGCAACTGAAAAACTGGTGGGTAGAACAAAAACCTAATACATGATAACGGAGGTCAATTATGAAGTTTTTAATAGCCATCTGGGTAGGGTTCTTTTCACTCACGTACGCCGCACTGGCAAAAGCTGACGATGGTGGCGTCCACGGGGGAGGCGGCAATGGCTCCGCAATTTCGATTATTCAGGAAGCCAGCCGACTCTCGGAAGCCCTTAGAAACTCCTCGCTCCCTGGCGAACTTCGAGAGATTAACTACGGCTCTTTTGATGTCGCCATACAAAAGACCAAAATTCAAATTTCCCCTACGCCACTCGAACTCGACGGGAACGCTGTCGATGCCATCAATTATCCTGACCAAGGCCGCATTGTTTTTTCGGAAGCCTCGGTCGAACGACTTCAAGGAACCAAAACTTTCTCGATTTTAATCCTCCATGAGTATTTAGGAATTCTTCGATTCAATGACCAAAACTATCGTCTGTCAGGGCCAACTATTGATTTTTTGATCGCCAATCCCCCCTCTCGCTCCTATCGCAGCGGATATGACGACATCACTTGTCAGGAATTTAAGGACGGAATACAGACCGGACAAACCACGAGCAGCGCGTTTCACGGAGCCTACCTTCTCGGCAACCGCGGGATCGATATGTTCGCTTACTTTATTTCAGATTTCTTGAATGGAGAACGCCGCTTGTTCTTCCGTATGGAAGCAGTAGACAAGAAAACCAAAGAAATTTTAGCGAAAAAACAAATGCCTGCCAACGAACGCCTCGAAGGCACTCTCACTGTCGAAGACAAAGGTGTAAGCATGTATTGCTGGGTGAGCTATCTCTAAATAGAAAATATGTTACGGGGGTGAGGCTCCAGCAGCCCATCCCCTATTTCCTAACGACGTCTCTCGTAGTTATCACAAATTATCCAACTCCAATTTTTAATCACTCGCGTCAATCTCAATCATTTTACCCACGTTCTGATACTTGCCCCTCGCCTCTAGGCTCGCGAAACTGACCTTCCACCGCTTGCGTTCTTCGAGCGTAGTGAAAGCTGGAATCAGAGGCTCGACCTCAAAATTCTGAAGTTCAGAATTACTCGGCGCCCACTTCTTCAACCTTTCCACTCACGGGGCCTGACCGGCTAAATGAGACAGCAGTGCCCGCCTTGACATGTCGCAAGCCAAACCACGCGCTTTCCGCCAGAACGCCGCGCAACAGATTACCTTCACGATCGAACAGGACTGATTTCAACTTGAGAAACTTGCTGTCAGTCGATTTTCCTGGATGGTACGAAACCAAAATCACTTTCGAACCAATATCTGAAGAAAAAGCTACATATCCCTTATCAATCACCACTTTTGCTCTCGTCGGCACCTGAACCGAAAATGTTCCGTCATGCACAGCACCAGAAGGACTCTGATCATATCCGTCGCCATTGCCCCCGACTTCACCCTGCAAGGCCTCAGGTCCACGTCCCGACAATGACAACATACTGAGACGAATTCTTCTGTAACCCACGGCCACCTCCCCTGCAATCGGAGGTGAAAGGAGACGCCCTTCACTAGAGTAAAACGTCGCCCCCTCAAGGCGCCCGTTCACAATCCCGTAAGCCGTTGTGCGCCTATAATCGGAATCCAAAATTACCCGGAACCCGTCCACATCCAAGGAGTGGCGCCCGTTAAAATAAAAAATATCTCTGAGACCATCCTGACGACTGAAAGGACGAAAAAAAGTGATCGGCTCGCCATTCGCGTAACGAGCACTGGAGATGATCGAAGTGGTATACTTCGGATCATCAATGAGCGCGAGGAGTGGCGCGACGGTCCTCGTTGGATCTATCGATTGAAATTCCTCATCGGAAACGACGATCGCGCTGAGGGCATGATAAACCGCAGAAGCATCCTTCGCCCCGTGTTCTTTGGCAATGGCGTAAAGCACTTCATGGAGAATGAGAGAGGACTTGCTCATTTCATCCATTCGTTCGAAGAGATTTTTGTCATAGTAGACATATTCACCCTTGCGATAGGCCGTTTGGGCGATCAAACACTCCGGGGCAACCATAACCGGCAATCCCGTATCGGCGATCCGCACGACACCATCGGCCGAAATCCAATTTAATTGTTCCAGCTGATCGAGTGCTGCGGTAATATAATCGGCAAAAACCGTCTTCGTCCGCAGTCGTGCAATCACTCTCTTTACGATCGACTCAGCTGTCTCATCGGTCGCAACCCGGATCACACCTCGCGAAATCGGCTGACCGGCACGACCGCGAGGAAGCTTGTGCAAATATAGATCAAGAGATTCGATGCTGACGACCTGAGCCATCACTGTTGAATTTGAGAACGGGTTCTGTGCGTTAACACCTGCTACCGGCGCTTTGTCTAGTTCCGCGTATACCGCATCGCGGGCTTTCAAATCAGTAAAACAGACTACCGAATTGCCGCCACCACTCGTCGCTCCACCAGCAAACGCCACCTGCCCAGTGGCCGCGATAATTCCAGCAGCAAGACCACTAATAAATAGCTGTTTCATCTTCATATTTTGCTTCCTTCCCACGTCATGCACCTGCATCACACGGAAACAGGTGGACCCTATATTGTCTGACTTTTTTAGTCAATATGACAAAACCCCGAACTACTTAACTTTTTAGTAAAAACCGTGTTGCGCGGGAGAGGCTTTACCCGAAAACATACGGCATGTCGTTATATTGTTTTTTAGTTTTCATGCGATTTATTAAGCATACACTTATGATTAGTGAGCAACCCGAAGACTGTCTTCGACTATCTGAATTACCGGGAATATTTGAAAAATGCGCTTCCCGTCAAAGGACCAGACCGCGGCGCCCGCGCCAAACTTGCCGGAGCGCTCAACTGCCAAGGCGCCTTCATTTCGCTTGTACTCGGCGGCAGTTCTCATTTCAGCCTCGAGCACGCAGCCAAGATTAGCCGCTTTCTGAACCATGATACGGAAGAGCGCGACTATTTTCTCCTTCTGGTTCATCTCGCCCGCGCCGGATCAAAGGACCTCGAAACCTATTACCGCGAAAAAATCCAAGGCATTCAAATCCGGCGCAGAGAAATCAAGGAACGAGTCGATACAACAACACAGCTCTCTGAAGCAGATCAGCTCACTTACTATAGCTCGTGGCACTTCACCGCAATTCACATGTGCCTCATGGTTCCACACCTTCAGGACAAATCCGCCATTGCCGCCGCGCTCAAGCTTCCCCAATCTAGGGTCAGTTCCGTTCTAAATTTTCTTCTCAAAACAGGGCTCGCAAAGCTGAGCGGAAACAGATACGTCTGCGGTCCTACCCGCATTCATCTCCCGGCCGACTCGCCGCTCGTGACCAAACACCATTCCAACTGGCGTCTGCAAGCCCTTCAATCCATGGACAGCTTCCACCCATCAAGCCTTCACTATTCTTCGGTCATGAGCCTGTCCCAGGAAGCCATTGAAAAGATCCGCACAATTCTACTGCAAGCCATTGAGACCTCCGAACCGATCATCAAAGAAGCTAAGGAAGAAACCGTCTGCGTTTTAGCAATGGATCTTTTCGAGATAGCTTTATCGAACCCCCGACAGTCTTAAGTAACCGCCCAACTTCCAAACCAGTCCCGCCCGCCATCACATTCACTATCGATCCCACCATCGTCTCTTTCTCGCCCACACGGAATGACTGAAACTGACCTTCCACCGCTTGCAGTGGCGGGTTGAAACAGTGCGCCCCTGACGATTTAAACTTGGTGGAGACGTCCGCTCGGTTTACGATCTGATTAAATAAAATGAATACGCGCGAATCAAAATCTCATCTTCAAACATTCATCATAGCC
>MEQK01000187.1:0-4252 GCA_001770175.1 Bdellovibrionales bacterium RIFOXYD1_FULL_55_31
ACCCCAAAGCTTAATAACCCCGCGTTTTTATTGTCTTTTCAATATTACGCGGGGTTTTTTGTTCCGATAATTGTATGTACAAATGCAAATACCTATGCGATCGATTTAAGCATGAGTAAGCGTTTGATAAAAACTCGAATTGATCGCGCAGCAAAGAAGATCCCATCCCGCGATCTCACTAATTACCTATCACCGGATACTTTCAAACGAACGACGTTCGAATTTGCGCCCAAGGACAAGAGCATCACTCTTCGCATCTCGAGTGAGCTTCTTCAGGCAGTTCAAGATGTCGCGAAGATGAGGCGCACAAATTATCAGAAGCTGATCCGGGAAGCGATTGAGCAATATCTAAAGAAGGCGGCCTAAATGAACATTCTTGTCATCGGTGGCACGCGGTTTATCGGAAGGCACGTAGTTCATAAATTACTCGAGGCAGGCCACACTGTCACATTACTAAACCGTGGGATATCCAACCCGGGTCTTTTTCCGAACCTGACCACGATTAAAGCCGATCGGGATTCCGACGACATCCGCAACGTTCCAGAGCTTCGGCGCACTTGGGATTCCGTGATTGACCTTTGCGCATATTACCCGAAAGGCGTCGACGCTGTCCTAAAAGTGCTTAACGGATGTGCGGGGCGCTACATTCAATGCAGCTCCGTTAGTGCCTACCTGGCCACGGCACAAGAAGACCCAACACCGATCCTTCATGAAGACGATCCACTCCGAACCTGCTCTGAGCCGGAAGCTACTGATACAACGATGTCGAGCTACGGGCAGAGAAAGGCCGAGTGCGAACGCGTTGCAATGGCCCAACATTCGTCCGGCATTCCTGTCATCATTCTTCGCCCTAGTCTTGTCTTCGGAGCCCACGATCAGACCGACCGCTTTGCGTACTGGATTTGGCGCGCGGCAAACCGTAGCCCGTATATTTTGCCGGACGAAGGCCTCACAATTACGCGCAGAACCTACGCTCCAGACTTAGCGACGGCATTCGTATCGGCGATAAATAGCCATCAGGCACTCGGAAACGCATACAATATCGCGGAAACAGATCCACTCTCTTTTAGGGATACCTTGTATCATCTTGGAAACCACCTCGGGACAGATTCGCTCCGTTTTGGAGTATCTGTGTCCAGCGATTTCCTTTTGAAAAACAATGTTGCCCCCTGGAGCGATATCCCGCTGTGGATCCCTAAGACCAACCTCCTTGCTGACACTTACAAATCGCGAAAAGACCTCGGATTCGTGAGTACTCCGGCAACGCGAGCGCTCGCTGAAGCAGCAGATGCTTTCCTATCGGAGAAACGCACACCGAAGGCAGGACTTTCTGTCGCAAGGGAACAAGAACTCCTTCGGCTCACAAATAGCGTATGAAGATAAAAGCACTGACCCGACACACTGACCTATTCTTTTCCGAGTTTTCCGGAAAGATCATAGACCGCGGGAATTACGTCGTTGTGCAGACGCCTGACAATCCAAGTTTTCATTGGGGGAACTACATCATATTTTCTGCGCCGCCTGGAAAGGGCGACTATGACAAATGGTGCGCCACCTATCGTGCAGAATTCCCCTATTACTCGACTATCCGGCACATGACGTTTACTTGGAACGAGGACGATTCGTGTACGCCTGATTTCGAACCGTTCTTGAAAGCGGGTTTTGAACTCGACAAAACGAAAGTTCTGGCAACAAATCGGGTGGTACCCCCACCGAAGATCAACCAGCATATTCAGGTAAGGCCGATTTCAACGGACTCTGAATGGGAAGCTGCGATTCAGCTTCAGATCCTTTGCCGGAAACCAGAGTTCGACCAAACCGGCTACGAAGCTTTTAAGCGGCGTCAGTTCGAAACGTATCGAAAAATGGCGAATGCTAACCGAGGGCATTGGTTTGGTGCCTTCATTAATGACAAGCTCGTCGGGGATCTTGGGATATTTCATGACGGAACTCTCGGGCGATACCAGAACGTCGGCACCCACCCCGACTATCGACGACAAGGAATTTGCGGAACCCTCGTCTACGAAACGGCCCGGATTGCCTTCAAAGATTTTAACGTTCAGACTCTCGTGATGGAAGCCGACGCCGATTACCATGCCGGCGCTATTTACGAGTCAGTCGGATTTAAAGTTCTTGAGTACGACAGAAGTCTTAGTTGGTGGGTGCCACATGACTGAGACCGCAACTACTTTCCCAAGCTTTCATTCGGCACAGGTTCTAATTGTGGGCACAAGCGGATCAGGCAAAACCACGCTTGCGAGAATTCTCGCAAATAAATTCCAGCTAACGGACATCGAACTCGACGCACTCTTTTGGGGCCCTAACTGGACCCAAGCCTCGCAATCCATATTTCGAGAACGAATTGAAACGGCAATGGCCCTCAAGCAGGGCTGGATCATTCACGGCAATTACGGCAAAGTCCGTGACCTTACCTGGGGAAAAGCAAGCATTGTCATTTGGCTTGATTACTCTCTTCCAGTCGTCTTCTGGCGTGTACTCAAGCGTTCGCTATTTAGAATCGTAAAAAACGAATCCCTTTGGGCAGGAAATCGAGAGACATTCCGAAAGACGTTTTTCAGCAAAGACTCCATTCTTTTGTGGTCACTGCAAACTTACCGACTGCGCAAACGTCAATACGAGGAGCTTGTCCAGGCGCCAACGCATGCCCATATTCAAATTCTTCGATTCAAAACACCGAAGGAAACAGAGCACTTTTGAGAGAAATATTGTGAGCTAATCGAATATGAAACCAGTGATTAATGGCAAAAGAATTCGCCTTCGTGACTTTGAGCTAAAAGATCTAGCTACTTATGCAAAGTGGCGTGAACCCGGTCACGCTTGGCAGGATTTCGATGGTCCTTATTATAGAATTGATCCGGAAAAGGCCCAAGAACGAGTTGCTCTACGCAAAGAGACCATTGTGTCCGGCGCCTTTCCCAATCCGCGCACATATATGGTCATTGCTGACTCGGCTACCGACGAACTCGTCGGCGAAGTAAACTGCTATTGGAAATCTGTTGAGACATTTTGGATGTGCCTAGGAATCGACATATTTGATTCCTCCAAATGGGGCAAGGGCATCGGCCGGGAAGCACTCACCCTCTGGACTCAGTACCTTTTTGATTCACACCCTCAAATTGTAAGACTTGGACTCGAAACGTGGTCCGGCAATCACGGAATGATTAAACTCGCGCTTAGACTCGGATACCAAGAAGAAGCTAGAATTCGAAAGGCGAGAGTCGTCAAAGGCGAATACTTCGACTCCTTGTCTTTTGGAATTCTCCGAGAGGAATGGGAAAAACAATGAAAGTAGCGAAAAGAGCTCTCTGCACGCTTCTTATGACATTTGCGTTCGGGTGCGCCAGCGCTTCTTCAGGGAGCCACGCAAATCGGATTGAGAAAGCTGATGCTCTCGCTTCGGCCTCAGCAACGCGAAGTCCCTCTACCACCTCCTCCCTAAAACTACTCTTTATTATTGACAAAGAATACGATCGCAAACACCTCGTGAGCATGTTTCGTCACAGTGACCCGGCAGGACTTGAATCTCGCGCAAAAAGCATGGGCATTCCTTTAGAAGCAGCGCAAGCCATTCGTGATGCCAAAAACGACGCTGAGGCTGAAAAAGTCGCAGCCCCGTTTATCGATGAAGCCTTCCAAACTAACGGCTCTGCCATCGCATCCGCAAAACAGGAGTTCGAAACGCTCTGGGACACCTTCTTGAGAATATTTTCGCAAAATGTCAGTCAAACGACTGAGGCTCCATGGGTGCATGATCAATATATCTGCGTTGTGTCTGCACTGCATCCCGGCTTAAGCAGTTGGTACGGAAACACGGTAGCAGTTAAATACAGCAGTACACCAACTCATAAACTTCGAATTCTCGCTCACGAGATTCTTCTTTCTAATCTTTTTCAACTTTTTCGAAAGATCAACACTCCTTCGGAAATTTCCGATTGGCAGGTCTGGGCATTTTCGGAAATAACAGCCGTCTTCATTCTAGATCACCCTACACTGCGCAGCTATTGGCCGACATTTCCCAGTGCCGGGGATTATTTTAAGCATTCCAATTACCCCCAGCTTGCCGAGCTAGAAAAGACGCTAAAGACCCTGTTCGATGCTCGAGCAAGTTTCGCTGAATATATGCAGGCCTCCGCGCCTGTTATCCGAACCGTTCAACGCACGCACCGGGACCAGCGAACGGAAAGATAAATTTACCGGAGTCAAACATGGCAACAATAGAGCCAAAAGAATA
>MEQK01000187.1:4271-9014 GCA_001770175.1 Bdellovibrionales bacterium RIFOXYD1_FULL_55_31
AAAGAATACATACTGAAGAATGGAACTAAAATTATCGTAAGGCCAGGCGTCCAGGACGATGCCGACCAGCTCATTATGAATGCGAATCATTTTATTGAGAACGGCGAAGGCCAAGTATTGATTCCAGGGGAACTGAACCTTTCCTTGGAAGATGAATATAGGTGGATCGAAAATCACCGGAATCAGCCGACAAACATCCTCCTTGTTGCAGAACAAAATGGAAATCTTCTCGGTCATATCGATTTTTACGGCTCGCCCAGAAAACGGCTTCAGCATACCGGGCACTTTGGGATGGGCGTAAGAAAGGAATGCCACGGTTTAGGCGTTGGACGAGCATTACTGTCGAGACTGATCGAATGGGCACAACTAAATCCAGTTATCGAAAAGATAAATCTTCAAGTAATAGGAAATAATTCGAAAGCCATTAGTCTTTATCGATCTCTCGGCTTTGTAGAAGACGGAAGAAAACATCGGGAGATAAAGCTTGAGGACGGAACTTACATCGATGATGTTTTTATTCAGCCCCTGTTTACTGCTCATAGAGCCGGGACACTAAGCGAGGAGTGTGCCAAGGCGGGTCACGCGCTTTTCCGCCGACGAGATGCTTTGCTTTCAATGACTTAGAAAAGAAGCACATTTGTGCCTTTGAGCCGAAAATCCGAAAGTGTCATCGCCTTAAGACACGGTGTGCAATTTTTTCAGGATCCAGCACGCCCGCAATTTGACTTGGAGGGTCGACTTCTATATCAAAGCGTCCAATGCGCTCACCGTACAAAATCAGCGTAGCCGCTCTATTCCTATTGGCCTGCCCCGCAATGGCGCAGACGGATTGCCTCGGAACATGGGCCGCAAAGCACTACCTGATTTACCTACATGGAATGGATACAGAATCACCTTCCCCTCAGGAACAGCAAAATCGGGAAATGCTTTCCAGGCTCGCTCAGGTCTTGAATCTTCGAATCGCGTTACCTCGCGCAAAGAACGCTTGCCCGACTCAACCCAATTTGAAGTGTTGGGACTGGGCTTTTACGAAAGAAGCTGTTCAAGCTGAACTCGCAAACGCGATTGCGGAAGCAAACCAATGTTTTCCAGATGGAGCGGCGTTCAGTTTCGTCGGCTTCTCGAACGGTGGCTACCTCGTGAACGCAGCTATCCAGAACTGCATTCAGAAAGGACATTCATTCGTACGCAAAGCTGTGCATTGCCGAATAAATCAGCAACTTAACCGACAGAGAATGGACCCAGAACTTCTTACAATTTTTCCAGAACTTTTGGTATATCCCCAACCAAGCTGGATCGTGAAATAATGCGGCTGCAAGCCTTGCAGTGAGAGTCGACGAACACCGGGGCCAACGCTTTGTGAGTATACGAACGGTCCCTTGGGGCAAGAAGGCCAGAATTCCCCAAGCGAAACGCCAGCGCGAATGGGTTAGGCGCCATTCCCACATGAAGTATGCGAAAGTCAAAGCCCGCTTGCGAGTAAACCTCGGCGGGAAAGTAGCCAATGCTTCAGGACCTACCGAATTGTTACGAATGAATAGCCCTTTGGGGTAAGAAGGCCAGAATTCCCCAAGCGAAACGCCGGCGAGAATGAGTTGGGCGCCATTCCCATACGGAGTATGCGAAAGTCACATCCCGCTTGTGAGTAACCCTCGGCGGGAAAGTAGCCAATGCTTCAGGACCCGCGAATTTACGTAGGAATGAATCTCCTGACTCTAAAGAGACCCTGGATGATTTATTTCCCAAGATTTTGTCATTCTTGAATAAGCACCAGACGCTCATCATGGGCAATCCAAAATGTCACGTCCTCTGGCCGGCGGCTCATCGATAAATGAGTGGCTTTGTCCGCGCTCCGAGAGCCGAGTTTCAAAGCCAGTCTTTTCGCTCAGACACGTAACCTCCTGTTATTGAAACGAGCACGGAGCGAACTATCGCTCTGGTATCGGTTCTACTTCGACAAAGCAAGCTTGCTCGTGGAGAGCTTGTCCGTTAGCTCATCTCCGTGGCTTTTCAAGTCGAATTTAACAGCGACGTCACCGTCTGAATAAACTGCCATGATCTTCCCCGATTGTAACGTCTCATGGACCACTCGATCTCCAGCACAATAATGGTCCGAGGTGCAACCCTGTTTCAAACCTA
Source organism: Bdellovibrionales bacterium RIFOXYD1_FULL_55_31 (assembly GCA_001770175.1). Classification (GTDB taxonomy): domain Bacteria; phylum Bdellovibrionota; class UBA1018; order UBA1018; family UBA1018; genus XYD1-FULL-55-31. The sequence continues at coordinate 6,411 of MEQK01000187.1, forward strand.
GTTGGGTCGGTTGAGCGTCAAAATGAACCCCGTAAGTGTCAGTCGCCGCCGTAAACGCAACTCGTCCGTCGGAAAAAATTCCCGTGACGATGCCGGAATTGCCAACATCGTCATAGATGTTTATACCAACACAGTATTCAGGCAATGAACTTGAACAGCCTTCTTTTTTGGCTAAGCGATTTCTGAAAACACGCAAGTGGGGACTCATGTGCAATGGCGCCCCCAGGAATCGAATTGAAATGTCACCGTTTGGGAAGAATCCCGTAATAACGCCCTCAGCCCCGTTGTCACAGACAACCGGCTCGTCGATCTGAAATGAAAACCCATCTATCGAAACGACGGCATCTGTCGAAGCAATTTTACGGTTAATAAAGTCGCCTTTTGCAGCACCATCGGCTGTCGAAAAAAGAGTCAATAGAGCTGAAAAAATCAAAACCTTTTTCATATATAAGCTCCTATTCGAATCACTCGCAAACAAGTAATTCGTGATCGTATTCGTCTTCATGTTTTAACTTTCAATTTTGTTCAATGAACAGGTGAATTCGCCATCATTACTTTTGTAGGACCTTCGGAGTTCAATTTTTCCGATTTCGAATTTGGCTTCCGATCGAATCACTTCACTTTTTGTCGGAAAGAGGCACAGGTAATAAAAGCGGCCTGTGATTTGATTGACAATGGTCAATCCATCGAAGGTGTTGACGGAGGTGCTGGATTCGCAACCCCAATCACCTTTGTTACGGTAGTGGCCACGTTGCTTTCCGGATTCGGGGATATAGAGTGACTCAGAAATTTGCCGAGTACCAGCGTTTCGAACGGTGAGTCTGTATACGTCTTCGCCCGTTTTACCGTCCTCGAAGGCAGTTTCCAGTGTAACGTCTACAGTGTCATCCTTTTCCATGCCAACGAAGTCGGCACCACAGTCACCGACTACATATTTTCCAAGCCAGTTCTGAAAATTGTCGGGGACATTCAAGTCCGCGAATGAGGGGGTGGAAGCGATTGTCAGAACCATTGCACCGGCCATAACTGCCCATTTGCTTTTCAACATACAGATCTCCTTTTTCAAATAACAGTTACTCAGCCAACAGAATTTCGCCGCCTTCGGCGTTGGCGAAAGCCAGCATGAAGGACATCGACTTGCCAATGGCTTTCTGGATCTGCGCCTGTTGGGTCGGAGTCGGACGCGAGATTTGTCCGCCAATCTGCAGCGTCACTTGTTTCGTCTGAAGGCAGAGCAACTGACCCGTCAAGCCCGGGATATCTGAATCCGCAAGGGTAATGGTATTGCCCGCGAGTGTTGAACGATCGTGGAAGTTCCCAGAAACCAGCGTGCCACTCATGAGCCAGCTGCCATCGCGGCTGATTTTGAGTTCACTGCTGGAGGCAGGATCTCCCACGTCTTTATAGGTTTGAAATACGTGTCCCTTGAGTTCCTCGGGGGTGATCTTCCCGATTTTTGGAGCTGCATCTGCGATATTGGACAGAATTACCGCGCCTAAAACGGAAAACGCCAACAGTTTTTCCATAATGTGTTTCTTCATTTCTTCATTCCTTTCGTGGCCAATGGCCGGTTACCGCAGGTGATTTAACCTTGCGGAGGAATGAATATAGGGCAATTAATGCTACGCGTCAAACTAAAAGTGACATATTGTAGGGAAAAAGTTACATAATGATGTAAATTAATGAGAACATTGAGGTATGAGAAAAGGGGAGAAAACCCGGGCTACGATTATCAAAGTTGCCACGCGGCTTTTCAGCGAAAAGGGAGTTTATCGTGTAACTATACCCGAGGTTGCAAAAGGGGTGGGACTGTCGCATGCAGCCTTGTATCGGTATTTCTCAGATCAGGACGCGCTCTTTCTGGCATGTGTGGAGCGAGCTGTCGAAGAAGGTCGGGCGGCACTGGATGAATCGGTAAATCCGAATGCCCCGGGCGACAAGCGTCTTCGATGCTATATCGAAGGAAATGTAGAGTGGTTCTCCACGCAACATTCCAGTGCGGCTCTTCTTCTTGCTGTGTTCTATTTCTCGTCCCATAATGCGGCTATTGCGGAATTTCACGCTACCTTTGTCGCTGCCAGCCTAAAAAGGCTCGAAACACACATCATCCAGGGAGCTCGCGAAGGGGCATGGCCCATGCAAAATAGCATTGGAAAAGCCCGCCAGATCCACAATCTGATGGTAGGCGAAATGATCAAGACACTGGCCACTCCGTACGAAATGACACCCAAGGACCGAAGTGCCCTACTTTGGAAGGCTGTGCTGCGGGTGATCCGGTAAATCCCTGACTTGTGTATCCTTTGCGGAATCAGCGAATCTCTTCAATGCGGCTTCAAACTCGGGACTGTCTGTTTTCAGATACATCAGATATTCGGGCACCGACCCCTGCCCGGTATCAAACGGCATGAGTTCTTTGAAACCCCAAGGTTTTTCGAGGTAATTTCTGATTTCACGATCCATGCTTGCAAGAAAAATGTCGATCGGCCGTTCTTCAGAACGCGCCATGGAAAACACGCGATACAGCATGGCATCCCGAATGGGAGCCGGCACTTCGCCAAATCGGGCAAACCGCGTAAGTTCCGCCACACGCTTGTGGGCACTCAG
>MEQK01000187.1:9068-10450 GCA_001770175.1 Bdellovibrionales bacterium RIFOXYD1_FULL_55_31
TCCGAGGCGTTGTCGTAAAGATCGTTGAATTCAATGGCCTTGAAATCATCACTCCGCAAAAAGTCCTTCTTTGTCCGGTAGACCTGCTGAACCTTATATTTGATCTGTCTACTCATTTGTGAAAGGTAGCTCGCACCTTTGAGTTTCTCCCCTGCATATTCAATGTTGACCTTCTGAAACGGTTTGTCTCCGACCGCAGCCTTGTGGGCGGCGTCGATGAGCGGACGATCAACACCTGCCTGAAAATATCCGACATTGACAATGCGGTAGCGCTGGTCCGCGTATTGAAGCACTTCGCCTTTGACACCCCGATAAGGAAATAAAGTTTTGTCCAAAACCACCTTGGGTCGGTGCCCCTCGCCAGCGTCGTAGCGCTGCCCCCATCGACGCCAGTTCTCGGACTGGGGTTTGGGTGGCGCATGCTTGTTCGCATCAGCGCCTAGAAGCTTAAAGAGTGCCTTGAGACAGGGCCGAGTCTCGGGTAACCTTGGCGGAGACTCGGCAGCAGCACCTGCCGTCATCAATGCGATAATAAAAGCGATCTCAATCCGAAAGTTCACTATTCCCTATCGGTCGAAAGGAGAAATTTCTTCCAGATTTCCACAGGACGAATCGTCTCAAAAAGAATGTTAGTGGCCCCTATTTTTGACGTAATATTAACATTGAAGTCAAATCATCGGACATTATTCAAATGTCATCCGAACTACGAAAATCCAGAAAAGCTCCATATTCCTGAACTTTGTCACTATCCAGAGCTAGAGGTGCACAGATTCAACTCCTGGATTTTGCGGAAAACGGTCGTTCTCGGCACCCCCGTCCTCGCCACAATCTCCGCCACCGACAACCCCTGCTCGCGAAATCTTGCCAGCTCCGTCAAGCTCAGCTTCGGTCGAATCCACTGGGCCGGAAAATCTCGGATGACCACGAGTGGTTCAACTAACGTACTTCTGCCCCCACCACACTTCAGATCCCCTTCGCATAACTCACTGCAATCGATGATCATCGAGCAATGGCCAAACAAGTAGTTGTCGGCCATTTGCGTGATTTCGCATTTTCTCGCGAAAACCGCGGAAATTCGCAATGAATTCGCGACGCCCGAAATAGATCGCAATGATTGTCGCTTTTCGAGAAAACCCCAAAATCGGGCGGAATATCGCGTATTTCCGACATTTTGAGTGGCCGACATCGGGAAGTCATCGATCCGAAGTGCTTTCGCGCCCGACGCACACGACGCCAGCTATTTTGGTAACCACTAAAGCTCACGATTATGGATGCAGGCTTGTCAGAGTGTAGTGTCCCCTCACTTTTTGGACAACTCAGGCCGCTAATTTCCCCGCATACTGCGTCGGCGTGAGGTATCCCAGCGCCTGATGCGGCCTTTC
>MEQK01000188.1 GCA_001770175.1 Bdellovibrionales bacterium RIFOXYD1_FULL_55_31
GATTCGGAATAATTCATCGGCCATCCGGGCGCATAAAACAAGTACGCCCGGAAATTGCGCATTCCCGGGCGTATTCAATCAGTGAACGTTGATAGGCTTAGGACTTGATTCCGAGTCTCTTGAAGAAGGCGTCGGAATTCGGCTCGCGACCGAGGAACTCGCGAAGCAGCTCAAGCGGCTCGACCATTCTGCCCCGTTCGAGGATGATTTCGCGGTACATCTTTCCGACTTTCGGGTCGAGAAGATGATCCCGCTTTGCCTTCACATCGAATCGGGTGAATAGATCCTGGGCGTAAACCTCTGACCAGAGATATCCGTAATAGCCGGCATCGTAGCCTCCCATCAGGTGTCCGAACCCCGCTTGGAAATGGCCTCCCGGAATCGGATCAACTCCGACCAGCTCCTTATAGAGCCGATCGTATACGGCCGTCGTGTCGACCTCGCCGACGGACGTATGATAGGTCATGTCCAAAAGACCGAGCATGAGCTGCCGGGTGTAGAAATAGCCTTGGTTGAAATCCTTGGCTTCGATCATCTTCTTCACGATCTGGTTCGGCAATTTCTTAGCCGGATCGAGGTAGTGACCGGAAATCAAAGCCAACACTTTCGGAGACCAGGCCCAGTTTTCGAGCATCTGAGAGGGCGCTTCCACGAAATCCTGCGCGACATTCGTTCCAGAAAGACTCGCGTAAGGCGCCCGTGTGAGCGTCTGATGCATAATATGGCCGAACTCGTGAAAGAAAGTCTCGACTTCGTCGTGTTTCAACAGCGACGGCTTATCGCCTGATGGTGGATTGAAATTTCCGACCATCGCGGCCACCGGATAACGATAGCCTTCTCTCGTCAGGCGTCCCCCGATCAACGGGAATGCGGCAAAATGGGGATACTTGCCCTCGCGCGGAAAGAGGTCAGCGTAAAAATACCCGACGACGAATCCCGCCTGGGAATCCTTGATTTCATAAAGCTTCACTCCCGTGCCCCAAACGCGGGAATCCTTGACCTCCTCGAACTTGACGCCGAGGAGTTTGGAATAGATGTCAAAAACGCCCGCAATCACACGATCGGCGGGAAAGTACTCCTTGATCTTCTCATCATCGAGATTGTAGTCGCGTTTCTTGATTTGATAAGCAAGGTAATTGATGTCCCACGCTTTAACGGCGGTCGCAGTCGGTTCAAGTTCCTTTTTGTACTTCAGAAGCTTCGCGACGTCCTGACGATTCCGCAGCGCCAACTTTTCTTTCAAGCCGTTCAAGAATTTCAGAACGGTTTCAGAATCCTTCGCCATCCTCCCGTCGGTACGGTAATCGGCCCAGGTTTTGTAAGACATCAAATCTTTGATCCGTTGACGGAGTACAATCGCTTGCTCAAGAAGCTTGGTATTCGTCTCGGCCTGTCGATTCAAATACAGGTCAAGCATCCTCCGGCGGGTTTCTCCGTTCGCCGCATTTTCCATGACATGGGTGTAATCGGCCGCCTTCGCGGTCACGATGAACTTTCCGTCCGGCGTCTTCTTCAAACGATTCAAAAAATCCGGTGAAACGCCCGTCAACTCGCCGGCATCAAAAACGATTTGGGAAGTATCGTTATTCAGGTTAGTCCCGAACTGGCTTTCAAGAACGGCGAGACGCTGTTTGAGTTCCTTGACCTGCGCGAGCTTCTCTTCCGGAAGCTTCAGGCCGGCCTTTTCGAAATCCCTCAACGTTTCTGAAAAAAGACGCTTCTCCTTAACGCTTCGGGGAGTCGCCTCTTTCAAGACGTCGTAAAGATCCTTGCGCGACATGATCGAAACGTAGAAGGGTCCGAGCTTTTCTTCGCATGCCGAACCTTCCGCATGAATTTCTTTATCGGTGTGAACATAGCCCATGAAAGTGAGCGGCTGAGCAATGTCATTCAGGTCCGCGGCGGCGGATTCGAATGCCAGGACCGTATTATCGAAAGTCCTTTCGGACGCGGGGGTCTTGGCAATCTCATCAAAGCGCGCCTTCGCATCTTCCATCGCGGCGTCGCAAAGCTTGGTGATCTCACCTGGCGCATAGTCTGATCGAATAAGGTTCATCTTATCCATATTATCCAATGATTTTGCCAGATTGCGATTCAAAGGCTTGGGTGCAGTCGTACACGCGCCCACTCCCAGAATCACTAAAATCGAGACTACCCCGATAATCGTTTTCATTCTCGTGCTCCCCTTTCAAAGTATCCTGAATCATTTGTTTTCAGGATTGAAGCATAGTACAGGCCCTTCTGTAAACGGCTATGAGCTGAGGCCGCCCGATTCCACAGTCAGTCGGCTTGGGAATGCGCCCGTCAAGTGAGGCACCATGAGGCACCAAATGAGAGAAATGAGCAAAGTCAGCAAGTACGCACTTTATGAACGTTCGGTCCAAAGTCCCGCAAGTCATGCCGATTGGTTTCGCCGTATTTTTCGGGAAATCAGAGCCGCACGAGGCAAGCCTGGGCCGGACCCTGAACACCTGCGAGAGGATTTCTGCGGGACCTTTCTTCTCAGCTGCGAATGGGTCAAGAGCGGACCGCGCAAAACCGCGGTCGGCGTGGATCTCGATCACGAGCCTCTCATTTACGGAAAAAGGAACCATTTCGCCCGGCTCTCGACAGACGAGAAAAACCGAATCCGGATCGTACGACGAAATGTCCTTTCTTCGAAGAACCCGGGCAAGCAAGAAGCTCCGGATCTGATCACCGCCTGCAACTTTTCCGTATTCGAATTCAAGGAACGCCAAACCCTGGTGCGCTATTTTCGGAACTGCAAAACATTACTCAACGATCGCGGCATTCTGATTCTCGAAGTCGCCGGCGGGCCCGGGATGATCGAAAATTCCCGTGAAACGAAAAAGCTGAAACATCAGGGCACCCCCTTCACCTATGTTTGGGACCAAAGGTCATTCGATCCGATCACCCGGCAAGGGCATTTCAGTATTCATTTCAGGTTCGGAAATGCACGCGTGATCGATGACGCATTCACCTATCATTGGAGACTTTGGACTATCCCGGAACTCCGGGACGCGTTGATAGAAGCGGGTTTCAAGGGAACCTGCGTTTATTGGGAAACAGCGCACGAAGGCGAAGGAACAGGAGAATTCATTCGAACAGATCAGGGTGACAACGCCTATTCCTGGATCGCCTACGTCGTCGGAATTCACTAACGAACTCGTCTCATCATCAGTGGGCTCAAAGTACCCGACACTTTCATTTTTTTATACTCTGTAAAGTTTACAAGCCCTCTTTATTCTTTGGGAAAGTTGTCGTTGAATAGGCCTCTACAGGGGGATCAATGAGAATAAAATCAACATCACTATTTTTCACTGCGGCTTTAGCTTTGTTATCAGCGCCACTTTTGACTGCTTCGGTTTCCGCCGGCGAGATCGTGCGCCTCAAGGCTGGAGAAATCCGTCTCCAAGACACATCGCAGATTCTCCTGCGGGAAGCTTCCGGTTTCGGACGAATGAGCCAGGAACCCAAATATTTCGTCGTTCAGTTCACTGATCGTATTAGCGAAAAGAACAAAGAGCTGCTTTCGCAACAGGGGCTCGAGCCTAAAGGTTATTTGCCGGACGACGCTCTCATCGTCCGCGGAGAGCAGCGCGCAGCCGGAGTGAGCGGATTTTTGCCGTTTGTCCGGGCAGTTGTTCCGTTTCAGCCTGAGTGGAAAATCAGCGCGGAACTTTATGAAAGCACAAGCGCGCGCAGTGAGCTGATCGTGCTTTCGATCATGGATTCGAAGGACGTTGCGAACATCAGGAGTGAACTCGCGACGATCGCCGGCCTGAAGATTAAATTCGTCGGCGAACAAACGATCATCGTCAGGACGAGTCGAGCCGAAGTGAATCAGATCGCGAAGATCGAGGGAATCAGCTGGATCGAATCAATGCCGGTTTTCGTGACCTTCGACTTTGGAATCGATGCTGACAACCCGCCCGTAACTCCTCCGGCGATCACGGGATACGAATCCGGAACAAGGCTTATGAATTTCGAGATGGCCTGGCAGCGCGGTTTCAGTGGAGAGGGTCAGATCGTTGGAATGGCCGATACAGGAGTCGATTCCGGCAGCACGAGCACCATGCACCCGGATCTTTCGGCAGTCACGAAGGGCTACGCAATGGGATTCGGTTCTTCGAGTTGGGAAGACACCAACGGGCACGGAACTCACGTTTGCGGATCCGTCATCGGAAATGGCCGCGCGTCAGACGGAAAAATCCGGGGCGGCGCTCATTCAGCCAGCATGGTCGTAGACGGCCTCTGGAGCCCGATTATGGACAATCTGGCCTTCAAGAATGACTTCAACTTCCTTCTCGGCGCCCCCTACAAAGACGGCGTTCGCATTCACACGAACTCCTGGGGTGCCGCGAATAACCTCGGCGCTTACGACACGTTCGCCGCGGCAGCCGACGCTTACATGTGGAACAATCCAGACATGCTCATCCTCTTCGCGGCCGGAAACAGCGGCGAAGACAAGAACCGCGACGGCAGAATCGATGAAAATTCGGTCTGCAGCCCGGGAACCGCGAAGAACGTCCTGACAGTGGGCGCTTCTGAGAATCTTCTGGCCGAAGGCGGAATACAGAAACCGATTGGACAGCTCCGGGACGGGGACAAAAAATGGGGCGTGGAGCCGATCAAGAGCGACACTCTTTCGAACAATCCGGACGGAATGGCCGCCTTCAGTTCTCGTGGTCCGACGAACGACGGCCGATTGAAGCCGGAAATCGTCGCCCCGGGCACGAACATCGTGAGCGTCAAGTCGCAACACCCGAAAGCCGGCAAACTTTGGGGCGAGTTCAGCAAGGATTACGTTTACGCGGGAGGAACCTCGATGGCGACTCCGCTCACCGCCGGAGCGGCAGTCGTGGTTCGTGAATACCTCGTCAAAACCCATCAGCTGACGAATCCATCTGCGGCGCTAGTCAAGGCGGCGATGCTGCACTCAGCGACGGACATGTACCCGGGACAATACGGAACGGGCCCAAACCAGGAACTGCCGACCCGCCGTCCGAATGTCCATGAAGGCTATGGGCGTGTGAATGTCGATGCGGGAACAAATCTCGTTTCTACCGTTCTGGTCGACGACAAAACAGGCATTGGCCTTTCTGAAGAAAAATCAGTGAAGGTGAACGTCGGGGCCGGTGGCTCGCTGCATGCGACGCTTTCCTACACCGACGCTCCGGGCGCGGCGACTTCTTCCAAGGCTCTCGTCAATGACATCGATCTCAGAGTCATCGATCCGAGCGGAAAAATCTACGAACTGGCTGACCGGAAGAACAATTCCGAAATGCTTGAACTCTCGAACCTCGCCGCAGGCGATTACGAAGTGATCGTCAAAGGGATTAACGTCCCACAAGGCAAAGACGGGAAACAGCCCTACGCTCTCCTGATCACGAACTGATCGATTGCGTTCACCCTTGTCAAAGCTGAAAGGGCCTGGGTCATCCAGGCCCTTTTTTTTATCGCTGATTTGGATCACAATGGGCGGGTCCCGCGGAGCCCGCCGGGACCACAGGAAACAACCGCTTTTACGATGACTAAACCACGACGTTCAGAAATCGCCTCGATCCTCGACTTGGGAGTACCAATCGCGCTCACGCAACTGGCCGGGATGGGTTTCAGCATGGTCGACATGGCGTTCGTAGGGCGACTTGGAGTGGAGCCACTGGCGGGCATCTCCATCGGGAATGCGATTTTCAACACCCTGATGATCGGTTCCCTTGGATTTCTCCTGGGCCTCGACTTTCTTATTTCGCACGCGGTTGGAGCGGGAAAACAGGATGAAGCCAATTCCATGCTCATCCAGGCACTTTACGTTTCGACTTTGCTTTCAATTCCCCTGATCGCGATCATGACCTGGGGCTCGGGTTGGTTCGAGTTTTTCGGAATCGCCCCGGGAGTCGCCCAACAAGGTCAGACCTATCTTCGAGCGCTCGCCTGGAGCCTCTGGCCCTGGCTTCTGTTCAGCTCATTCCGCCAGTACCTCCAGGGAATGGGGGTTGCACTTCCGGTCCTCTACATTTTGATAGTAGCCAATGTCATTAATGCGCTCGGGAACTGGTTGTTTGTTTTTGGTTTCGATTGGAACGTAACGATCGCAGCGATTCCCCTTCAGCTCAAAGTGGCGCCAATGGGAATCGCTGGATCGGCCCTGGCGACCGGGATTTCACGGGCTTTCATGTTTGCGGCGCTCGCGGCGTACACGATCGCGAAAAGCCGGCGCGGCGGTCTCGGCCTGTTCACGGCACCCCTGAAATTCTCGTTCGAAAAAATGCGACGACTGATCCGCCTCGGTGCACCCGCGAGCGGACAGCTTATCCTGGAAGTGGGCGTCTTCGCGACCGCGACCTTGCTTGCCGGTCGTCTAGGAGCCGCGCCGCTCGCCGCGCATCAGATCGTGTTGCAGATCGCGAGTTTCACGTTCATGGTGCCACTCGGACTTTCGTCGGCAACGGCAGTCAGAGTCGCGCAAGCCCTCGGCGCCGGGGACCGGTCTCTCGCTCGGCGGACGGGTTGGCTGAGTATCGGGCTTTCCGCTGGTTTCATGGCATTTTGTGGCGTGATGCTCCTGCTCTTTTCAAAATCCCTCCTCGGCATATTCACCTCGGATTCCGAGGTGATCCGGATCGGAACAGGACTTGTCATCATCGCCGGTTTTTTTCAGCTGTTTGACGGCGCGCAGGTGGTCGGCTCGGGAGTTCTTCGGGGAATTGGAAACACTCGCGCTTCTTTCATAGCTAACTTGCTCGGCCACTGGTTTTTGGGTTTGCCGATCGGGGCGATGCTCTGTTTTTGGGCGGGCTGGGGTGTTCATGGACTCTGGCTCGGACTATCCGCCGGGTTGGTTTTCGTCGCGATCACACTGATCCAGACGTGGCGCACCATAAACGCTCCTTCGCGGTAAGCGCCCTCCATTTTCGCCGTCGACGTCAATATTTTGGCACTCCCTCAAGGTACGATCTTCCAGACTTTATGATTCCGTTACAATATTGGGCAATTGAGGCACACACATTTTTTCGCGCTGCATCAGTCTCTTCGAATTCCCGCAATAATTTTTCGATAAAATTCTCAACAGTTCTCAGGTGCTTACAGGAAAAAGACGAGAAGAAAAAGAGGGGTACAGAGCTCAACGACATGTTGGTCATTTTTGGCGTTATCATAGTCTGCGGAGCAGTGTTCGGTGGCTACGTGCTGGAAGGTGGCCATATCCGTGTGCTCTTTCAACCGATCGAACTGCTGATCATCTGCGGCGCCGCGTTCGGTTCGCTTTTCATTTCTTCCCCAATGCCGCTCATCAAGACGATCATCAAACAGTCGCTCGGGGCGATGAAAGATAAGGGCGGCAGCAAAGCTGAATATAGCGAACTTCTCTTACTGCTTTACGAACTGACAAAAACCGCGAAGATGAATCCCCTCTCGCTTGAACCCCATGTCGAGAATCCCGAGAACAGCGAAATTTTCAAAAAATATCCCGGCGTGCTCAGTAACCATCACGCGATTCAGTTCATTTGCGACACATTGAAGCTACAAATCAGCTCTTCCATGAATCCTTATGACCTCGAGGAGCTCATGGAAACGGATATCCATTCCGCCCACGAGGAGGAGAACCGGGCTCCAAGCACCGTCGCGCGAATCGGCGACGCGATGCCCGGCCTCGGAATCGTCGCCGCCGTTCTCGGCGTTGTGATCACGATGGGAAAACTGACGCAAGGCAAGGAAGTCATCGGCCACAGCGTCGCGGCGGCCCTGATCGGAACTTTCCTCGGCGTGCTTGGCTCTTACGGCTTCATGCAGCCGCTCGCGGCGAAGATGGAAAACAACAACGCCGAAGAGGGACAATACTACCAAGTGATCAAAGCCGCGCTCCTGGCTTTCGCGAAGGACTGCTCCCCGAAGGTGTGCGTCGAATTCGCCCGGCGCACCATCTCGCCGAAATCGCGCCCCAGTTTCTCTGAAATCGATAAGGCGACCTCTTCCGTATCATCCAAAACCGCGGCGGCCGCATAATGGCTAACGAGAAAGACAAAAAGAAATCCATCATCATCAAGAAAAAAAAGGGCGGCGGCCACGCAGGCGCTCATGGCGGCGGCTGGAAGGTCGCCTATGCCGATTTCATGACCGCGATGATGTGCTTCTTTCTGGTCATGTGGCTCATGGCTTCGGATGACGAAACCAGGGCGGCGATCGCGCATTACTTTAACCACCCGAACACGCCCTGGGTTCAGGGACGCGACCCGAGTTCAGAACAAGTTCGACCTTTGGGTGAAAGAAAAGGCATCGGCGAGAACATTCTGAAGGGATTGGATGGGTTGAATCCGGATGATCTTGTAAAAGACCCGGTCCGTCCCGTAACTGAGATTAAGGAGAACAAAGAGCTGGGTGAACTCGCGGCGGAGTTGCTCGACAATCAGGCCTACGCCTTTGACATCACTCTCGACTACGTCAGGTTTTCTGTTCCTGAGGAGCTTCTTTTCAAAGGGGGCTCAAGCGAACTCAGTCCGAATGCCGGGAAGTACCTCGAAAAACTCGGCCAGCTTTTCAGAGGCTACCGCGGATACATCACCATCGAGGGACATACGGACAATCCGCCGCAAACGACGGGAATTTTTTCGAACGCGTACGAGTACTCGCTCGCACGGGCCGTCTCAGTCATGAACTACTTCATTGAGCACCACTGGGTCGCGGAAGACCGCATGATGCCGATCGGAAGCGGCGGTAAAAAGACCATCTCGCCCAATACAACAGCAGAAGGCCGGAAAAAGAACCGGCGAATCGAATTCACGCTGAGTTATCGAAAAAACGTCTGAAACTACCCACCGAATCAGCCGATCACATGCCACTCACGCCCCAAATGACCCGGCGCGCAGGAGATATTCCTGGTACACATGGCTCTTCAATAGTCCGTATGATAAAAATGCTCTCATGATTTCCGTGAAAACCGTTCTCACAGCTGTTCTGCTCGCCTTTTCCGCCGGAACCCTGCTTCACGCAAACGAATCCGCTGACAAATCGCCGTCCCCGATCTGGATCGCGGAGATTCGGGGCACGATCAACCCGGCGAGCAGCAGCTACTTCCAAAAGACCATCGCTCGCGCCGAAGAAGATCATGCAGGTGCCGTGATTGTCGAACTCGACACTCCGGGTGGCCTCCTGACCAGCGTACGCGACATGACCCAGGCGATGGACCGATCCACGGTGCCGGTCATTATTTACGTTTCGCCCGCAGGGGCTTCAGCGACTTCGGCCGGAGCGCTTCTTATGCTCGGTTCACACGTCGCCGCGATGGCGTCCGGGACCAATATCGGAGCCGCACACCCGGTGGGAGCGCAGGGAGAGGAAATCAAAGGAGCCATGGGCGAAAAAGCGACGAACGATACGGCCGCGTTCGCGCGCGGAATGGCTGAGCTGAAAGGACGAAACGCAGAGCTCGCGAACGAAATCGTATCGAAAAGCAAAAGTTTGACGGCCGAAGAAGCGCTAAAACAGCGGGTCATCGAGATCGTCGCGAATTCACGGGCTGATCTTTTCAAAAAGCTGGACCGGTACCAAATTAAAATCAAAGGTGAGACCCGAAGCCTCCGAACCGAAGGAGTCGAGGTGAAGACCGCCGAAATGACCCCCGGTCAGACACTTCTCCATTACCTCGCGAATCCCAACATTGCAGGGCTCCTCATGACCCTCGGGATTCTCCTTATCTATGTCGAGCTTTCGGCTCCTGGAATGTCGATTCCCGGGGTTCTGGGCGGCATCTGCATCCTCGTCGCCCTGATGTCTTTCGAACTGCTTCCCATCCGAGCGGGCGGGTTGGTGCTCCTTATAGCTGGAGCCCTCATGCTGCTTGCCGAGCCCTTCGTCACTTCACACGGCGCGCTCGCGGTAGGCGGCATCATTTCGTTCGTCCTTGGGCTTGTCTGGGTGATCGACCCCAGCCGGACTTCGCTTCAGATCAGCAGTTCCGTCTGGATCCCCGCAGGGATCGCGCTCGGAATGATTGTTGTCTCGATCGGCTATTTTGCCTCGCGAATCAAGACACTTTCCCGGCGAACTCTGGCCGAAATGGGAGGCGGCGCCGTTTCAGGTCTTTCCGGCTACCACGGCACTGTCGAAAGTGTTGAGCCCGATGGAAAGCACGGCAAAGCCACTTTCAGAGGCGAGCTTTGGAATTTCGAAAGCGAAAGCCCGGTGAAACCCGGCGATGCTGTTGAAGCGATCCGGGCGGCAGGGATGACGATCCGGGTACGGCGAAGATCCGAACTCAGTTGAACTTTACCAACTCTCATCCCGAATCTGCCGAATCGCCTCGTTCACCAGTTCCGGAAACCGCGCCTCGAGGGTCTTCGAAAGCACCATCTGCGGAGCGACGATCTCGGGCTCGATTCCCATGACGCGGATTTTCGGGATATGCTGACCGAGGCTCCGGGCAAGATTCAGGATCTGGAGCATATCACCTTCGTGAGTCGTCGGACTGACCCCCTCTGACCCGCTCAGCTTCTTCACGCTTTCGACGTCTTCGGGCGCGAAAAAAATCGTTTCACCCGGAGCGCGCCCCGTAGGGACGCAGTCCACCCACAGCATCTTCTCAACGTCCTCATTCAGATAACTGAGAAGATCGAGCCCGTGGTTCCCGATCTCGATCACGTCGAAATCAGAATTGAGCTTCGCCTGGGCGATATGCTCCGCGATCCTTAAACCGATGCCATCATCTCCCATCGAGTAGTTGCCTATCCCGACGAGATAGCGACTCTTCATTTTTTGAACTGAACGTCCAAGTAATGGGTCGAACACGAAATGCAGGGGTCGTACGCGCGAACCAGCATTTCGAGGTGAAGTTCCATTTCCTTTTCGGAGCGCCCGTCGGCAAGCATCTTCGGAACCAACGCCTCGAAGTCACGCTGAATATTCGCGTGATTCTGGTTCGTCGGAATAATGCAGTCGCCACCCGTGCAGATCCCGTCCTTGTCATAGCTATAGTGATGGAACAGGATTCCGCGCGGCACCTCCGTCAGACCGGAGCCCGTGCCGAACTTCGTCGGAGCGACCAGCTTCTCTTCCTTGATCCCGTCGCGCAGCAATTCGTCGATCAGCCGGACACCTTCGTAAGCGCTGTGAACGGCTTCGACCACTTGGGCAACCGAGTTCAGATACGGGTTGTAGCACGGAGCCTTGAGTCCGAGCTTTTCAGCAAGGGCCCTGGCTTCCGGGCGGAGCTGGCGATGGTTATTGTTGAACCTCGCAAGAGCACCGACCATGTAGCTGTCAGCCTTGTTTTTGGCGTACTTGGCGGTCGATTGCGGAACAATGTACTCGTTCGTGCAGTCACGATAGCGTTCAACGTCGTAGGTCTGCTTGGTTTCCTTCCCGTTCGAATCAAACATCGTCGACTGGATCACGCCATCATACATGCCGTATTCTTTTTCGTCGTGCGCCGCGATATATTCAGTCGGACGGTCGAATTTCGGGAATTTCTCGCGAAGCGCCATTACCAGCTCCAAAATCGCCGTCACATCCGGCAAGACTTCGGTGTCGAACCGCTTGCGGAGCGTCTCCAGCTCCTGCTTCGTGGGAAGTTCGGTGAACCCACCGGGTACGATCCGGGTCGGGTGTGTCGTCCGGCCGCCGATGATCGAGCCCCATTCATGGCCGAAGCGCTTCAAGCGCAAAGCGCGCTTCACGGTCTCACCATGCGTGGGAACGAGCGGAAACACCGAAGGCGCCCCCAGCAAGTCCGGCGCCGCGAGGAAGAGCACGTGGACGATATGGGAGTCGAAGTTTTCCGCGTGTTTGATGAGGCTGCGGAGCTTCGCCGTTTGCGGCGTCACTTTGATTCCGAGAGCCGCTTCGCTCGCCTTCACGGACGCCAGCGTATGACCGACGGAACAAATACCGCAAATTCGGCTCACAACCCGGGCCACTTCCGAATAATGACGGCCGCGGATCATTGCCTCGAAAAAGCGGGGTGATTCAGGAACCTGCCACTCGCATTTCTCGATCTTCCCGTTCGTGACGTTCACGACGATGTTGCCGTGACCTTCCACGCGGGTAACGTGGTGAACGTTGATCTTGATATCTTTGTTGTTGTTTTTCATTTGTCACCTCTGAGCGTCGCGGTGAACATCCGTGACTTTTCGGCAGCCCTCTTCTGGGAAATACCGCCCTTTTCAGCGAGAACTTTCGTCAGCGCCTCACTGTTCGGATGGTCGACAAAACCGCGGCAGGCTTCGCAGGGAATCCCGTCAGCCGGGCACGGAGCGCCGCATCCGGCTCTCGCGACCAAACCCATGCAGTGATCACCCGAACGATAACGGCAGACCGTTTCCTTCATCTTGCATTCCATGCAAACCGGATAGTTCGGGATGACCGGCGCTTTCCCGTGCAGGAGGTGCGAGACGATATCGACGAATTCCTTCTTGTCGATCGGACAGCCGACGATCGAGTAATCAACCTTGATCGCCGCCGAAATCGGCTGCGCCTTCTGGCTG
>MEQK01000189.1 GCA_001770175.1 Bdellovibrionales bacterium RIFOXYD1_FULL_55_31
CCCACGCCCACAGCGACCATGCACGGAAGGGAAGTCGACGGTATTTTTGTGCCGAAACTTCGGTGGGTCTCGTGAAAAGCAGGTTGGGCCAGGCCATCGAGATCAAAGGCGTGCCCTATCGCGAACGCATTTACTTCGGGCACTTCGGGTCCGCTGGTGAGGTGGCGGTGAGCTTTCACCCCGCGGGGCACATTCTCGGATCGGCGCAAATTCGCATCCAGCGTGGATCGGAAGTCTGGGTCGTTTCTGGCGATTACAAACGGGAACGGGATCCGAGCTGTGAGCCGTTTGAACCGGTTCGTTGTGATACCTTCGTGACGGAGGCGACCTTCGGTACGCCGAAGTACTCGTGGAAGAAGGACCTCGAGCACGGAGGCGCGATTCATGCCTGGTGGCGGGAGAACGCGAAAAGGCATCGAAACAGCGTTCTTTTTGGCTATTCGCTCGGCAAGGCGCAGCGAATTCTCGCCGAACTCGCTCCCTATGCCGAGCGCCCGGTCCTGATTCACGAATCGATCGAGGAGCCGAGCCGGTGTTATCGAGAACAGGGATACGCCCTCGCACCGACCCGCCAACTTGCGTCGTTTGCAGCCGCCGAAAAAATGCATGGCGAGCTGGTCCTCGCGCCGCCGTCGATCCTGAAAACGGAATGGTTTGATCGACTCGGCGAGTTCCAGACGGCCTTCGCTTCAGGTTGGATGCACGGATCGTCTTATATCCGTCAAAACGCTTATGATCATGGTTTTGTGATGTCAGATCACGCCGACTGGGGCGATTTGAATCGTACCATCGACGAAACAGGCGCAAGCCGCGTATTTGTCCTGCATCGGGACGGCGCCCTCATCCGGCACTTGCGGCAGCGCGGCCTGGACGCCCATCCCGCAGCGGCGCTTGTGCCCGAAGCGTATCATCGAATCGAGCCTGTGAATCTTTCCCTCTTTTAGGTAAGAAGAGGAATAATGAAGCTGATCCCTCTCGCCATTCGCGAGTTCGCCGTGCCGGTCCCGAGGACCGGGAGTATCGATGCGCATTCCGGCTACGGCCGTGCCGCCGCCGAAGGCCAGGAAATCCATCTTCGCGTTCAACAAAGAAGAGCTAAAACAGAAAGTTCCTATGAAGCCGAGGTCCCGATCAGCCGAGACTTTGAACGGGGTGGCTATTGCTTTCGCTTCGGCGGGCGCATCGACGGAATCTTCAGGGACAAGCCAGTACGGATCGAGGAGATCAAAACCACCTTCAACATCGCGGAGCTTGCCCGAAGACTTTCCGAAAGCCCGATGGAGCATCCGTACTCTCTTCAACTCCAGACGTACGGCTATTTTCATTGGCTTGAAACCGGCGAGCTTCCGAAGCTTTCATTCCACCTTGTTTCAACTCGCAGCCGGGACTCCGAGGATCAGGAGTGCCGGCTGAATATCCCGGCTTATGAGGCGTGGCTGGAAAAGCGACTCGGCGAACTTATTGTTGAAGCAAAAAAGGCCGAAAAACGCGTCGCGCGCCGAAAAAATGCCGCGGCCGAGTTTAAGTTTCCCTTTGAAAACCCTCGTCCTGGGCAATTCGAGCTTATTCAGTCCATCGAAGCGGGTATTCTCGACAAAAAGCGAATGCTGATTCAGGCTCCCACCGGGTTGGGCAAAACGGTCGGGGTCCTGTTTCCCGTACTCAGGGAGGCCTTGAGCCGCGGGCAAAAAGTCGTCTATATTACGCCCAAAAACAGCCAACACCTCGTGGCCGAAGATGCCCTGACACGCTTTCAGGAGTGCGGCGCGAAGATCAAGTCTCTTTCGATTACCGCTAAAAGCAAAATCTGTTTCAAAAATGAGCCGCTCTGTAACCCGGAATATTGTGAGTACGCGCGGGACTACTATCAGAAGCTGGATGAAAACGCGGTGCTCGATGTCCTCGCGCGAAAGAAGAAGTTGCGCGCGCGCTCGTTTCGGGAACTAGGCGAAAAATTCGAGATCTGTCCTTTTGAGTTGCAACTCGACGGCGCGCGGGAAGCCGAGGTCGTGATTTGTGACTACAATTACGTTTTCGCGCCGCGTTCGTCGTTCGGGCGAATGACGCTGACGGGAATCGATCAGGAGGGTAAACCCAATCTCGTCATCGATGAGGCTCACAATCTCCCCGCGCGCGCCATGGATTACTACTCTCCGGCCCTGTCCAGCATCACCCTTGAAAAAATGCGAGAGGACATCAGAATGTTGTCGCCGACCCTTCGCGGCGAAGCGGAAGACCTCCTGGACCAATGTCTCCAGGTCATTGTTTCGTGCCGACCCGAAGCCTGTTCCAAGCCGGTGAGCATTGCCCCTCCGGCCGAGCCCTTTTTGGAACAGGATACCGAACTTCGGGCGTTTCTGTCTCGATACCTTGATTCCGAAATCGAGATTCAGCCCCGAGACATCGTTTTGAGGCTCTGCTTTTATTGGTCTGAATTCACGGAAGCGCTCCGGTTCGTCAGTGACCCCGAGCACAAGGAATTCTTCACGACCTTTCATCCTCATTCAACTGGCGGAATCGTGAAGATCACCTGTTGTGACGCCTCTTCCATGCTCGAGTCCTGCTACAATGATTATGACCACGTGGTCGGATTTTCGGCGACACTGAAACCGTTCGAGTATTACGCGAAACTTTCCGGGCTTGATCCCGACAAACTCAAGAAAGCAGAATTCACAAGCCCCTTTTCGAAAGAGAACCGCAAGCTTCTGATTATCCCCCAGATCTCGACCAAATATTCGGAGCGCGAGCGCAATTATCCAAAGATCGCCGACGCGATCGCCCGGATCACCGCCTTGCGTTCCGGGAACTATTTCGTCTTCTTCCCGAGTTTCGAATTCCTCGAACGTGTTCTGGGGGTTTTTGACCCCCCGTCGGGATTCACCGTTCTCAGACAGGAGCGCGATATGCGCGCGTCCGCGGTCGAGGAGGTGCTGGAGCACCTGAGAGGCGGTTCCAGTCCGACCATCGTTTTCGCGGTCCAGGGCGGAAGCTTTTCGGAAGGGGTCGATTACCCCGGCGAAATGATCATAGGCGCCTTTGTGATCGGCCCACCCCTGCCGAACTTTGATCTCGAACGCGAGCAGATGCGTGAATACTATCAGGAGCAGTATGGGAAGGGATTCGATTACGCTTATACGATCCCGGCGATGGCAAAGGCGATTCAGGCGGCCGGGCGGGTGATCCGCTCAGAATCCGATCGTGGCCTTATCGTTCTCATGGATAGTCGCTTCGTCCAGCCTAATTACTTTCGATCGATGCCCGAGGATTGGTTTCAAAATCACGCGACAGAACTCGTTTCAACCGGGATCCTGAAGGAAATTTCTGATTTTTGGGGATCAGTGCGGCCAACGTGAGTTGTCGAAGATCGTCCTCAGATTCGCATCCCTGTACTGGGATTCCGGCGTGACAATCCGCTGGTTTCTGGGAATTTCTCCGCCATAGTAGAATTCCCAGAACGCAAGATCCTCTTCGTAAGTGGGCAGGTCTTTCATGTTATCCATGATATCGCCGAGCGTTTCTATCTTTCCGAGTTCCAGATCGAGCGCGGCCTTGAATATTTCGTACACGAATTTCGAACAGTACTGTTTCTTGCTGTCGAAATTGAATTTCATATCATAGGCAATCCCCAGTCGGGCTCGCACTTCCCGCTTGATGTCGTTCATGTCGTTTGCCGCCCAGATGCGGTTGTGACGTCGTATGGCGATGGGTGCGCGCGTTCTTTCCAGGAGATCGCAAAGAGAGCCGGTCTGTGACAACGGGACCTTGCTCTCGGCTACGGTCCATCCCTGTGAAGAGTGCTCAAGGACAACCCCGACGTGATTAGCCCATCCGCCGGTGGCTCGGGCAACGCGACGGAGAACGAAATTGTCTATTTCGACAAAAACGAGATCGCCCGGCTGGACGAGCGCGGAGAGGGTTTCGCAGAGTGCGGCTGATGAAAGAGTGGGTTCGCCGGCGAAACCGAGCCCGCTCAGCAACATAAACGGGATAACGAGCTTAGAAATTATAAACTGCCTGGTCATTGGCGCCTCCTTGTGGAAACTGCGACAGATACTCAGTTTATCGTCGTCTTCGCGAATGACAAGCGTCTTTATCGAGACCACCATCGGGGTTGTCTTCGTTTCGTCTCTCGAGTAGTCTGCTTGCGATGAGATTGAAAGACTTGGTTTTAGGCTGGTTCGGAACGAGGCACACTGTTGCGGAGCGCTCCGCGAAAGAGCGTTTCTGGGACGCGCAAACGTATCTCGTGATTGGAAACAGTGCGCAAATGCCGTTTCCGCGATTGACCTACCTTGGTCTGAAGGCGAATCAAAAGACCGTTTTTGCCATCGATCCCGGGTCAGGGTTGACTGAGGGAGACCGTGCGTTCGCGGATTTGAAATCTTTTTCAGGAATATCCGATCGGCCCGAAAAGATCGACGCGGCGATTCTCGAGCTCCCGAACAGTGAAACCGCGCAATGGGTTTCGCTTTTGGCGGACTTCGGAGTCAAGAAGGTCTGGATTCATCAAGACACTGAAACGCCGCAGGCTTTGCAAGCCGCGAAAGAACGCGACGTCGAGGTATTTACGGGCACCTGCGCCGTGATGTACCTGAATTCTTCATTTCCGCACTCGTTTCATCGCTGCATCATGAAAATGACTCGACGGTACTAGTTTTTTTTCAATATTCCATTTTGACTTTCGTTTGAGGGTGGGCGAATTCTAAGCCGGGTTGTTCTGGCGATGAAATTCGAGAGCTCTCCATCACGTCAAATCCGGCGAACCGCCTTTACAGGGCTCAGCGGGATTGTTCTGAAACAGTTACTGCCGTCCATCGTTCTCGTTCAACTCATTTCCGGCTGGTACCTCGGCCATGCCAGAACGTCGGCGACCTTTGATGTCAAATGGGAAATTGCATTTCAGATTTTAGCTCTCATGTCGATTGTCGCCTTGATTCTGATCGTCGCAAGAAAGCTCGATAAGGCAGAAGCGGCATTGGAGAAGGGTGAATCGAATTTCAAATCGATCTTTGATTTCGCGACGGTTGGAATCGGACAAGTCAGCCCGAAAACCGGCGAGTTTCTCGATGCAAACCTCAAATTTCAGGAAATCACTGGTTACTCTCTCGAAGAGCTTCGAGGGATATCTTTCGTAAAGCTGACTCACCCCGAAGATCGAGAGCGGGATAGTGCCGGGTTTTCGGCCATGCTCCGGGGGGAGACGCCTGTCTATCGAACCGAAAAACGATATGTGCGTAAGGATAACCGCGTGGTCTGGGTGCGACTCGAAGCCGGAGTCGCCGAAAGGGACGTGAATGGCCGGCCTCTCCGCACGATAGCGACCATTCAGGAGATTACGGAAGAAAGGCGTGCGGCCGAGGCCCTGGCGGAAAGCGAGGCGAAATTTCGCACGCTCGCGGACGTTATACCGCAGTTGGTTTGGATACTGAGCCCCGAGGGTGACCTTGAGTACGCGAACCAGCGGCTGATTGCTTTTGCCCGGACTCCTTTCGCGCAAGTCCAGGGCAAGGGCTGGATTCAATTCGTCCATCCCGATGACCGGGAGAGGGCAATGCAAACCCTCTCCCAGGCGAATCGCCTGAAGAGGGCCTTACAGGACGAGTCGAGGCTGCTGAACGGCACAACGGGAGCCTATGAATGGTTTCTATTACGTGCTGTGCCGATCTTTGACGAACACGGCAAACTTCTGAAGTGGTTCGGGACGCACACGCAGATCGAGGAACGAAAGGAATTGGAATCGAAACTAAACAGCGCTCTTCGCAGCCGCGACGAATTCATCTCCGTGGCGTCGCACGAACTCAAGACGCCTTTGACCAGCCTGAAGTTGCAGGTTCAGGCATTCAGACGCGGCATTACGAAAAGTAAGGGTACACCCCTCACTCAAGTGAATATGGACAGACTTTTTGGACAAATGGAGAAGCAGGTCGATAGAATCAGCCACCTGGTGGACGATATGCTCGACGTTTCCAGAATAGAGACGGGGAGGTTGAAAATTGAACGGCAGGACGTCGACCTTTGTGAAATCGTCGTCGATTTGCTCGAACGACTTCGCCTGGAGCTGACTCACGCGACTGGCGAGCTGCCCAAATTCAAACGTGTTTCGGTCAGGGGCCGTTGGGATCCTTTTCGGATTGAGCAAGTGATGGTGAATCTTCTGACAAACGCCATGCGATACGGCGGTGGAAAGCCGATCGAGATTTGGCTCGAGCGGCACGAACGATTTGCGAGATTCGCGGTCAAGGATCACGGTGTCGGGATCGCGAAAGAAAATCACGAACGAATTTTTGAACGATTTCAGCGAGCCGATTCCGGCCGAGAAGTGGTTGGCCTCGGGCTCGGCCTTTTTATCAGCAGGCAGATTGTCGATTTACATGGCGGGAAGATTTGGGTCGAAAGCGAATTAGGCAAAGGCTCCACGTTCTATGTCGATCTTCCGTTCAATTCATGATCGGGTATACTGGATTCGTGAGGGCACTCTATCACTGCTATACTGACGGCTCCTGCAAGAAGTCTTCTGGTGAGCCAGGGGGATGGGGCGTTTTCATCAGATGTCCCGACGGGCGAAGTTTTGAATCGTCAGGCGGGGAAATCGGGACTACCCCTTTGAAAATGGAGCTGAGCGCG
>MEQK01000190.1 GCA_001770175.1 Bdellovibrionales bacterium RIFOXYD1_FULL_55_31
CGGTCGAAAAGCGATGATGATCGGAGCGATCGGGACCGTGGTGTTCAATTTCCTTTTCGGTTTGGGCGCCTACTTGGGGTTCCTGGGAACCGGCACTCTCCTGCTGGGGTACTTCGCAAGCATCTGGGCATTGAATTCGTATTTCCAGTCTTTCAGCGCGCTCTCCCTAATCAAAGTGAACTCCAGCTGGTTTCACATCAGCGAAAGAGGCGTGTTTTCCGCGATCTTCGGATCCATGATTCAGGGTGGCCGGGCTCTCATTTTTTTCATCGGGGGAATTCTCGTAACGATTCTCCCATGGCAGTGGGTTTTCTTCGTTCCGTCGATGTGTGTGGCGGTGATGACCTTCATGACATACAAATTCGTGCAGAACTCACCCGAGGACTGCGGGTTTCAGGAACTGGATGTTCAGGATGCCTCGAGCGGCGATACTGAAAAGGTGAGCTTCAAGTACGTTGTTCGAAAAGTGTTCACAAATCCGGTTACCTTGACTATCGCAGTCGCGGAGTTTTGCACGGGTTTCGTCAGGCACGGCTTTGAACAATGGTTTCCACGCTATATGTTGGAAGCACACAAGTTGTCGTTGGAATCCGGCGTATTCCAGAAAGGAGCCGGAGCGGTCGTCATTGCCGGGATATTGGGAGCGTTTTTCGCCGGAACAATTTCAGACTGGGTCTTTAAAGGACGCCGGGCTCCCGTTGCTTTTTTGGGTTATTTCGTGCAAGTCGTCAGCCTCGGCGTGATCTGGACGGCGCCCAGCCTTCAATGGGTCATCGTTGCCTTTATCGCGAATTCGTTTGCGATCAGCACGGTCCATTCAATGCTGTCGGGCACGGCTTCGATGGATTTCGGCGGCAAAAAGGCCGCTGCTACAGCTGCCGGCCTTTTCGATGGAATGCAGTACGTAGGGGGTTCGGTAGTTGGCGTAGGGATGGGCTGGCTGCTCGACAGTTTCGGCTGGGGCGTTTGGGGCCCAAGCATGATTGGTTTCGCTCTCATCGGCGGAGGGCTTATGCTGTTTCTCTGGAATGCGAGACCCCAGCGAGGCGGCGCTCACTGAGCGGCTTTTCGGTTCGTTCTACTTCGCATAGCGTTCGTCCCTTTGGAACGGTCGATGCAATCTCCCTGGTCAAACAAGGGAGAACTAACATATGCGCAGAATCATATTAGGGCTGATGACAGCGACGTTAGTGGTAGGGACCGCTGCATGGGCTCAAGAACGAGATGAAACCACCACCACGGGAGCCACGACCGCCGAAGCGAGCGAAGTGACTCAAGGCTATCTGACGGATGAAATTTTCAGCGTGAAGCCTCTCGTAGGCGTGATCGCGTATCGGGATCTTTTCACCTCAGATACGAATACCAGCAGAGGCGCGCTGGGCTTGAGCATGGACTACAACGCTTCAGCAATGCTCGGCGAAACGATGCAGCGGAATTGGTACCTCGGTCCGAGCGTCGGCTTCATTTATTCACATCTTGGTTCTCCGGGCTCGAATTTCTTCGGTTCGGCCCCGGATGTGGCAACCGGTGGCAACAGTGCCCCTGGCGCCAATATCTTGATTATTCCGACCAACCTGAAATTCGGATACAACATTGCTGACAGCCTGCGGATCTCGGCTCATGGCGGCGGGAACGTTATTTACCGCTCGGTCGCGAGTTCGATGAACCTGGACACCGACAGCGCCAGCCAGGATTCCTTGTGGAAGTACTATCCGAACGTCGGAGGTGACCTCGACATCGGATTCGGGAAGAACGTCGCTCTTTCGCTACGACCTGACGTTACGTTCACACCGAATGAGAACTTCTTCATGGGAACGCTTGGTTTGGGAGTAGCCCTTGGTTGATTCAGCGATAGGCTGACGCCCAATTCTGGCATTAACCCAGATTGTGATTTCCGGGTGGCCCGCAAAGGCCACCCGGTTTTTTTGAGGCAGTCGCAGTAGATGTCGGAAATGCCGCTTAGGACTTCGAGATTAATTGAAGGAGTCCTTTATGCTTCTGTTCTAGAACAGTCCAGCGGGAAGACTCGACCGTTCAGTAACCGAGGAATTGTAAATGTAACGTACGGTGCTACATCCCTGCTCAGAACAAAGGAGCATTTTTTATGAAAGTTTTCAAAGTCGCAGTCGCAGTCGCGGGATTACTCATCGGAACCATCGCAAGCGCCGATTCAATCAACCTGAGGTCCGCGAATAATGTCGGTATTCGCATTTCCTTTCAACAAAAGAAAGAAGCAGTGGGGCAAACGAGCTCGGTTCGAGCAACCGGCGTGCAAGTGCTGGTGCAACATGGAATTCCTGGAGAAACCCGAGTTATTCTTATAAATAAATGTCGATCGTTCGCTTATCCAACGGAACGCAGTTTCGAATACGCCTTCGATTGCGGATATCGCGAGAACGGAACTGTGTTGCTCGATCAATGCGTTCTCAGGGGAGACATTGGGGAAGCACAGTTCTATGCTCAAGACCTTACCAGCGTACTTGTTCAAAACACAACTTACGGATTTTCCGTGGGCTGCAGGCAGGAACTGGCTGTCGAGCTTTCACGCGGAAATTGGCTGGTTGACCCTGTTAATGGAACTCATAACTTTCAATTCAGGTTTTCTTATTGATTGCCAATAAAGACTAGCTTACCGCTCGCTCCATTTCCGGAAAGACAAAGAAATTTCTTGCTTCTCCCTACGCAGCCATCTTCAGTGAGAGAAAGAGGCGGTCATCCGCGCCGCGCTGGACGTAGAGAACCGTACTATCCCCTCGTTTCATCTTCTTGGTGATCTGGGTGAGCTCTTTGGCGTTGCGAACTTCTTTGTTGTTCGCGTTGAGAATGATGTCCCCGGGGAATAGCCCGGAGTCGAAAGCCGGGCTGCCGAGCCGGACCCCCACAACGAGCGCACCGGCGTTTTTCGATTTTCCGATAAAATGAGCGATTTCATCGGGGACGTCTTCTACCGCGAGACCGAGCGAGCCGCGGCCTGGGCGGTCCCCTTTTTTTGCGGCTTGTCCCGCAAGCTGGGCTGGGCGGGCGCCTGGTTCCTCACTGCTGTTGATCTTGATGACTTCAGGGCGGCCATCGCGAACGATATCGAGCTGAACTTGTTTACCGATTTGTGTTTTCCCGATCAGCGTTTTTAACTTGGATGAACTCTCAACGCGAAGGCCATTCGCCTTCAGTATGACGTCACCGGGGGCCAATGATTTGCTGGCGGGGCTTTCGGGCCGGACGTCACTGATCAAGGCTCCTTCTGTCCCTTTTACCTTAAAATGGCTTGCAAGGTCCTCATCGAGGTCTTGGGCCGTGACGCCGATCCAGCCGCGTATCACCCGTCCAGCGTTTATTAACTGGTTGGCGACCTCTTTGGCGATGCCGGAGGGGATCGCGAATCCGATCCCGGAAAAGCCGCCGCCTTGTGAAAATATCGCCGTGTTGATGCCGATGATTTCGCCTTTGGAGTTCAGAAGGGGACCTCCGGAACTTCCCGGATTAATCGCCGCATCGGTTTGAATAAAATCCTCAATGTCGAGTACGCCCATCTCCGCGCGGCTTTTAGAGCTGATGATTCCGAAGCTGACGGATCGAATTAATCCATACGGGCTTCCGATTGCCAAAGCCCAGTCTCCGACTTTGATGTCATCGGAGTCGCCGAATTCAAGAACCGGCAGATTCTTTTCGCCGTTGGGCTGTTTGTCGAGCTGAATGACCGCGAGGTCGGTTTTGGTGTCGATTCCGACGATATGAGCCGAGCCTTTACGCTTTTCATCAAAGGTGACCGTGATGCGCTCGGAACCCTCAACCACATGGCTGTTCGTCAGGATCATCCCGTCAGGTCGGATGATCACTCCCGAGCCGACACCGAGCGCGCGAGGGTTGATTCCTTCGGGCGGTTCACCCGGCTGCCCAGGCTCGTCGGATCCCCACGGGAGCGGCGGCATGCCGGGAGCGGAGCCCTCGCCGGCCGAGTAGGTTTTAACCGCGCTAATACTTACAACCGTCGGCATTGCTTTACGAACGATATCATTCAGGGCGTGGGCTGCTTTGTTAACGAGCTGCTGATCGGCTGCTTTTTCCTCAGGGGGGGTGTCTTGCGCGTTGAAAGCCGTGATGCTTAAACCGATAGCGCTCAGAAACAAGAAGCCCGCCTTGAGGGCAGAATTATTGTATTTTGCCATACGGACGTGGATTGCAGGTCATGTGCCGCTCCGGTGATTACCGGAATCGCCATGCGGCTACGAGTTACAACACTTTTTCTGTTTTTTCCCGCTCCCGCAGGGACAAGGATCGTTGCGTCCAACTTTGGGTTCCGCGCGCTTGAACGGTTCTTGCTTGAGCGCTCTCGCGTCGAAAAAGCGCCATTGACCGTCTTCTTTCCTGAATTGACTGACCTCCCAATGATCCTCGATTTTGCCGTGCAGTTCGTATTTTGCGCAAAACGTAATCAAGCCTTCAGAGTCGGTTGCCGCTCCTGCCTTCGATTCGACGATCTTGAGTCCGAGCCAGTCCGAATCGCGTGACCACTCTTCGATTTCGTCCCGCTTCACGTCACCTCGCGTTTCGGAATGATGCGTGTCGATGATGAAATCCACCTGCCCGAGCGTGAATGCGGTGTACCGGGCTCTCAAAAGCTTCTCGGCCGTCTCTGGTTGCTTTCGCCGTTCGATGAAGGGCAGGCAGCAGCCGCTCAGGTTGATTTGCGATCCGCAGGGGCAAAGTTGATCAGCGTTCATGGAGTGATATTAGCCTAAACTGTGGAAAAGTTGCCGAAAAAATGGCTGTTTGCCGTTAACTTTCGTTCGGGCTTGCAAGCGGGGCCGTGACAGCGTAACTGGAATATGGGACCATTCATGACGCCAAAAATCGAAGTTTATACGACCAAAACATGCCCCTATTGCGTGCGAGCGAAAGCCCTCCTGAAGAGCCGCAGCATTGCGTTTCAGGAGATCACGATTGACCCGAATGACGATCTCCAGTGGGACGCGCTCGAAAGGCGTTCAGGAATGCAAACGGTCCCCCAGATCTTCGTCGACGGAAAAATCCTTGGCGGCTACACCGATCTTGCTGATTTGGATGCTCGCGATCGGCTTGAATCGCTGAAAGCGGGATAGCCCGCTTTAAGGCAGTTCCTGCCAGGCCGGCGCTTGCGTTCGGAGTTTGTGGAATACTTCGGCGACGGTTGCAACCGCGTCTTCAACGCTCGTCCGGCTGGCGTCGATCTGGTTCTGCATGAAAAGGCTCGTGACCTCAGGTGTGACTTGGCTGATGAAGATGGAACCTTCCCAATATTCTATGTAGCTCGTTCCATTGTATTTCGCGTAAGTGATTAAGATCTTTTCCGGCTTAGTACTGGTTCCCCTCTGTAAACTGTGGGACCAGGACATATCCCATTTCACGGTGATAAAATCGTCAACCTCGTAATGAACGTTGAATAGGAGTACGACATGCGGGCTCGGCAAGTCGAATCCGCGTGTGTAGCTGGAACGGGTGACATCATTCCATTTCATGACTGGCTGGTTGGCCGATACGGCCCAGACCTCCCGAAGTGGTCTCATGATGCAGCCTCCGCCATTTCCCCATTTGTAAGTCTTGGCTTCTCCACCCGCAAATCGATCAATTGAGAACGATCCGTCCGGGTTTCTTGCGCAGTATTTTGTTGGGCGATATTTCTCAGGCGGCAAAGGGGAGGGCTCGGGGTCCGGGCTACTCGGGCGATCCGGGTTTTCGGGAGGAGTGTAGGGGAGTTCCGGATCGTCGCCGACGAAAGGCTGATCAGCGTCCTTTCTAATCGGGGTGCTCAGATCCTTCCCGCAAGCTGAAGTGCTTGCGGTGATCGCCAAGATGAATAAAACCTGTAAAGCCCGGAAAACCCGTCCGTAGGTAAGGCAGAGGCCCATCCAGAAAGGATAAAGATCACTCCTAGGAAAATCAATGGTAGATGTCGCCGCCAGAGCCGGAGCCGTCGCCCGGAAGGCTGGACCCGCCTGAGCCGCTTTCGCCGTCGTAGACATCATCCGGTCCCGACCCGTAGTTTGGGTCGCGCCGCGAGAGATCCGGGTCGTAGATTTCGTCCGGACCGGCTCCGCCCGTGCCACCCGCGCCGTCGTTTGAATCCACTGGTGAATCCACGGGCGAACCTGGGCGAGGCAAGTTCTGGTTTCGGGAAAGTCCGCAATCAGTATCGACGTGTGTCCATTGCAACCACCGACCATTTTGTTTGGTTCGGCGAAATTTCGAGAGGCAAGTATAAACGCTTCTCGGATTGCGAGGGCCTTCGGCGGTCAGCTTATACTGCATCGCGAGCCCCTCGAAGCTCGCTCGGGAATCGACGCAGCCTTGAACCTGATAGATTTCGAATGCGGAGCTGGTTTTGCGAATCATCGCTGAGCCGAAGAAGGCGTGTTCCGCAGCTCTGTTCGCGAGGCGAATTTGTTCGGCGTTGGCGGCACGCCTGATGCGGTGATCACAGCGAAGGTCGCGTGCGTCCGAACTCGCGAACGCTCCGGTTGAAAAAATCGAAAAAACCACGACGAGCGAAACCGGAAAATACTTCATCATTCAGGACCTCCGAAGTCTTGCGGTATCTATAACGAAGCGCGTAAAAATACCAACCAATTCTCTGATGAACTTTTGAACAGTTGAACAGGGCGGGAACGAAATGGAATCGGTTCTCGGGCTTGGAATATAGATTTATCGGAATAATCTGTGTTTCCACGCGGGCTTAGCTACAGGCTTTAAACGATTCTGGCTGGCATCTTGTCTGCAACAGACCGGACGACGATTCGCGTGGATCGTTTGCGGAGATCTTCATTATGTGGAAATTTGGCTGCCTCGCAGTGGTATTGGCGCTCACCGGAATTCTAGTCAGTCAAAAGGGATATACCGCTCTCGCGGGTCACGAGACTCCTGTTTGTGAGGACCCGGAACTGCAGGAAGCTTATCGTCTTCTTCGGTCGAGAAATCGGGTAAGTCGTGGATTTGCGAAAAATCAGAGCGAGTATCTCGACGAGATCAAAAAGATCTCGAAAGGTGCTCATAAAGAAAGGCGTTTTCGCGAAGCAATTCATTACTTTTGTCTCGCACTCCTTCCCTTTGGTCCCATTTACCTTCCTGCCCATGCCGCGAAAATCGGGACCGGGACGGCCATTCAGGGGTTGGGCAGGGTCATTGAGGACCATGTGTTGAGGGGGGACAGTCCGGTTCTTGACTATGATATCGAATCAGATCCCTTGGGACCGGCGGCGATGTTTTCTTCGGCTGACGTGAAAAAAAGGGTCAGCGAACGGCTTCAGTATTTCGAGGTTCAACACAACGAACTGCGCGAAAAATTTGCGACTCTGTCGAAAAAATACCCGGACACCCTTTTTGCAAGGATCCGAAATCGATATAGCCTCGGAGCAGTCGATGATGATTACCTCAAGCTTGTCCTAGCCGAAGGAGAGCTCCGCGAAGTCCTTTACTCCTCTGAGGCAGCGTATACTCGGCATGCGATGTCAGCGATTCACGCCCTCTGCGCTTCCAGAACCGAAGTGAAACCTTTCACTGCCCAGGAGCTTGCGGTATTGATTCCGCTTCTTTAATCAGCGGGCGATCCAAAAAATCCCGAGGGCGACCGAGGCGGTCGATACCGTGGCGGCGATTCCGCGAAAGTAACTCAACCCTGAGTGAGCCAGACGGGATCCAAGACTTCCGATCAGGAATGAAAAACCGGACATGGAAACGATGGTCCCGATCCCGAATAGAACGAGGTAAACAGCTGCTGCCGTACGGGTTGGCATGGCAAGGGCCGGAAGCACTCCCAGAAAATGAGAAGCGCCCGCAAGGCCGTGGAGGATTCCAACGCCCAAAGCCGCGTGGGTGTGGCATTGATGATCCTGTCCAGCATGAATATGGAGATGGGTGTGTTCTGCCGGGTGTTCAGGATGATGATGCGAATGAGCATGCACTCCAAAGGTTCGGCGAAGGCCCCAGATTCCGATCGCGATCAGCATGAGCCCCACCAGGCGTTCGCAATGAGAAGAGAAAACTTCGACGCTTAGCGTATCGCGAAGGACCCAGGCAAAAAGCGCCACGAGAACAACTCCCGAAGCGTGACCGAGTCCCCATTTCAATCCGAGAATCCATGAACGTCTGTTTTCCTGGATTGCAAAGGGTGCGACTGCGGCTAAGTGATCGGGGCCGGTTACCACATGAACGGCTCCCGCAACGAATCCTGCCAAACTGATCGAGAAGACAGAGAGTGAGCTCATGACGCGCACAATATCATAGATTCGTGATGCTTGCAGGGTTTAGCTGTTAATGGCTCTGAACCTGAATGGGTAAGTCAACTGTGAAGGTCGAGCCCTGTTCCGGAGTACTTTTGACGGTGATTGTTCCCGAGTGAGCTTGAACGATCTGTTTTACGATAAATAGGCCGAGGCCGAGGCCGTGCGTGCTTTTTATTTCGGCAGCCCGTTCGAAGCGTTCGAAGATTCTGGACTGCATTTCGGAGGCGATTCCGATACCCGAGTCGGTCACCTCGAGACGAGCGAGATTCTTTTGCACATCGTGCGTAAGCCTGACAGCGATGGGTTTGCCTTTTCCATATTTGATCGCATTTGAAAGGAGATTTGTCAGAACCTGGTCGAGTCGGCCTCGATCCCAAGAGCCAACAAGATGCTGCTCCCCTTCGATGGAAATGGTACTTCCGGCTTCGTGGGCTTGCTCCGACAAGTTGGTCACGACTTCGCGGACCGCGGTGCCGAGGTCGACGTCAGCCTTTTCTATTTCGAAGCGCTTGGCGCGAATTCGAGTGAGATCGAGTAACTGGTCCAGAAGGTGTCCGAGCCTTCTGCTCTCCCGCTCCGAAGCAGCCACCGTTTTTTTCAGCGTTGACGAGGGCATTGCGATTCCTGGGAGCGGCGAGGAGTCTGGGATTTGGCGGAGCTGACGGTCCAAAAGCTGGAGTTGCAGATTGAGGGACGTTAGGGGTGTTTTAAGTTCATGCGTGGCAATCGAGAGGAACTCGTCGCGTGAAGTAATCGCTTCCTCAAGTTTCGAGACGAGAACATTTTTTTGGTGCTCCAATTCCTTGCGATGGGAGATGTCGACCATGGTTCCCGCCATTCGGTTTGGCTTCCCTGCTTCATCGTAATACGCGTGACCTCTGGTCAGGATCCAGTGGATGCTCTGGTCGGGCCAGATACTCCGGTACTCGGCTTCGTAATACCGGTGTTCCCTGACGGCCGAATCGATCAGGTGGCTGACTCGGTCCCTGTCATCCGGATGGAGGTGCGCGAAGAACGCCTCTTCGAGGCCGGGCCATTCCCCGGGCCTGAAACCAAGGAGTTGCTCGCATTTTTCTGAAATCGTCAGGCGACCTGTAACCAAGTCCCGGTCCCACGTTCCCATTCTCGCGCCATCGAGGGCGAGCGTGAGCTTTTCGTGCGCCACTCTGAGCGCCAATTCGGCGGATCGCGCCCGCAGGAGGGCCTTGATCGTGGCAAGGAGAACGGGTGGTTCAATCGGATGGGTCAGGTAAGCATCGGCTCCGTGTTCCAGGCCATATACTTGGTCGCTGCTCCGCACGAATGTAGCCGAAAGATGCAGAATCAAAATGCTGGCGGTTCTCGGGTCAGCCTTGAGTCTGGCAGCCACCTCATAACCGATGATGTCCGGGAGCTGGACGTCGAGGACGATGAGCTCCGGATTTGTTTGCGCCAGGCGGAGCGCGGCTTCACCCGTGTCACCTTGAAGTACCTCATATCCGCCGCGTTCCAGAATCTTGCTGACGGTATAGCGGTTGACCTGGTCGTCGTCGATGACCAGGATTCTTGGTTTATCCATGCGAAGCCTCCTTCAGCCGGGCGTCGATGTCCGATCCGATCGCTGCTCGAAGCGACGCGAGAAGCGCCTCGCGCGCGTTACCGTCTTTCTTAATGATGGCGACGGTGGTCCGTTTAAGAAAAGTGAGCTCGGTTTCGCTGAGGGATTTTGAAGTAATGATGATGACCGGAATGTTCGCGGTTTTGGGATCCTCGCCGAGATTTCGAAGTACTTCGGCTCCCGGCATACCGGGCATCATCAGGTCGAGGATAATCGCATCAGGACGGTGCTGGCGCGCAAGAGTTAAACCGTCCGAGCCATTGCTGGCCTCAAGCAGAATATACTCATGAGTGAGCTCCGTTCGAAGTACGTATCGGGCGATCTCGTCGTCATCGATGATGAGTACCTTGGGCCTGGCCTGTGCCGGCTCGGGTATAGCGACCTCTTGAACTGCTCCCAGATGCTGAGCCGGCAATTCGAGAAAGAAGGTCGAGCCCACGCCGGGCGTACTTTCGAGATAGATACTGCCGCCAAGCAGGGTAGCCAATCTCCGCGAGAGCGAAAGGCCGAGTCCCGTGCCTTTGGTTCGTTTTTGAAGTTTGGAATCCAGTTGCATGAATTCTTCGAAGATACGCTCGTGGTGCTCTTTCGCGATGCCGATACCAGTGTCAGAAACCGCGAAAACGACGACGTTGTTCGCCTTTGGTTCGGCTCTGACGCGGATTTCTCCTTTTTCGGTGTACTTGAGCGCGTTCGAAATGAAATTGCGGAGAATCTGGGAAAGTTTGGATGAATCCGTGTAAAGGGTTGGGAGATCCGTTCGGTGCTCTTCGAAAATCAGCTGAACCGATTCGTTGGTTGCGACTAGCGGCCTGAGCATTCCGCGTAAGGTGGAAAACAGATTCTGGATATCAACAGCTTCTGGATGAACCGATATTTTGCCCGCTTCTACTTTAGCGAGGTCGAGCAGATCATTGACCAGCTCCGAAAGGCTTTCGGCTGATTTTTGAATGTATTTGACCTGTTTTTCCTGCTCAGCGGTAAGGTCGCCGTCAACGTGCTCCAAGAGCAATCGGCAAAGACTGATGATCGAGTTTAGCGGAGTTCTGAATTCATGAGTCATGTTGGATAGGAACCGGGTCTTCAGTTCGCTCGCGCGCTGGAGATAGCCCGCCCGTTCGTCCAGCTCCGCGTAAAGCGCAACGACTCCGCGGTTCGTATCCTCCAGTTCACGATTCACGCGGGCCAGCTCCTCTTGTCGGGCCTGCAGCTCATTCAAGGCACGCAGGAGATCCTGGTTCTGGCGCTGAATTTCCTCGAACGGGGTCTGCGGCGCCTGGGTTGCCAGGGCGTCGACGAGTTTCAGGATCTCCGGGACTCCGATCCCTTGTTTGTGCGGCGGCAGGTATTTGCCGATCCTGACGATCGTTCCATTTTCCGACGAGGTGAGTTCGAATTCGTCCGAGAGTCTTCTCGCGCCCAGTATGCCCAGTCCCATTCCGGACGGTGATTCATACGTGCCATCCATGATTTCCTGTAAATGGGGGATTCCTTGTCCCTCATCTCGAAAGACGACGGAGAGCAGTTGCCTCGGAGACTCCCCCAGAATTGAGAACTCAACCCGACCGCCTTTTCCATATTGATAGGTATTTCGCGCGATTTCCGAAACAGCGGTCGCGAATCCGGTTTGATCACTTGTTTCGAAGTCCAGGGCTGCCGCGATCTGTCTTGCCCTTTGGCGGCTGAGGACGATGTCATGCTCGACTTTGATCTGCATCGAAAAAACCGTCCGGTCCGTCACTGGTCAGCTCCTGGTGAGGTTCTGACTACGAGGACTGTGACATCGTCGGTACCTCTGTTGAAATCACGATAAAGAATTCCGGCCACGATGCTGGGGTGTTGCGTTACGAGTCCGGGATATCGGTCGAGTCTCCACTGTGTCATCAAGCCGTCTGAATTCATGATCAGGAGCGATTCCGCCGACCAGGGAAGCGAGATGGTCCTGAGTTGCCGGGATTCCGTGCCGAGAGTGCCGTTCTGAGTTGTCAGGACCTTCGTGCCCTCGGGCCGGGCGATCGCTCCAGAAACATTGCCGATCCCCGCGAATATCAGCTCGTTTCGATCCCAGCATATTTGAGCCATACTGAGTGCCGCGCCGCGAGTACTGCGCAAAGCGAGGTTTTCGCGGCGAAAGATTTCCTGAAAATCTTGTGCCTTGTTTTTCTTAAAAGTATGAAGCGCTTCTTCAGCGGCTTGCTCGGCACCGGGGCCATGTCCCAGTCCGTCAACCACCATGAAAAGAGGGCCCTCTTCAAGGAACTCGACTGCCCAGCCATCTCCGCATGCCCGCTCTCCGGGATAGGGCAGGCAGATCACTCCCACGTCGGTGTGTCGCTCTCTTGAGGCGAGCGTTGGTTTTTTCGTGACTCGAGCGACCGCGACGGTCCCGATTCCAAGTTGAGTATACAAATGAAACGTGCTCGACAAGCGTTGGATGGCACCGAGACCAG
>MEQK01000191.1 GCA_001770175.1 Bdellovibrionales bacterium RIFOXYD1_FULL_55_31
ACTTAGAACTCTTTAACAAGGTTAGCCGCTAAAAAAATATGTGTCAACTTGTGTAGCCCTTCGACCGAAGAGTATGTTGATGAAGATTCTCTTGCTGAATCCTCACCTCGACGCAGAGCATAACGCGCTCAAGATGCTGCAGGCCCGCGGCATGGCGCTCCTTATCCCTGAGAACGCTCAGGACGCTCTACAAATGGCCAAGCTCCACGGCCAAAGCATCGATCTTGCCATTATTCATAGGGAAAGCGGCGACAAGTCACAGTTACCGGATGTCGGGACAAAATTCCTTGCACAATTAAAACTCGATCCAATTCAAAGTGATTTGCCGGTCATTCTGACCTCAGAGGGCTGGGGTGATGCGGAATTCGCCGCTCATCAGCGGACACCGCTCGGCGCCAATGCCTATCTCAAATGGCCTTTTACCGGCGAAGAGCTTCTCGCGACCATCGACATGATGTTCGGCTCCTCGATCGAGACGGGTTCGGCATCATTGGGTGGGACAATTCCATCCTATTCGGCCGCCCCGACGCTTGATACCTGCGTCGATGGAACCGCAAACGTCGCGCTCGAAGAGCCCTCAGATTTGTTCCAAAGGCCCGCAAAGACGGACTCGTCGATCAGGCTCGAAGCACCCGAAGGTGCGAGCGAACCAAAACCTTCCCAAGTTCCGCAGCAAGAGCCCACCTCATTAGATGCCCCTCCGCTTGCTGACTTTCTCGATCTCGCACCGCTCGCCGAGCCCTCTCTGGAACCCGTTCTCGATTTGACAGCCGTTGAGGCCGACACGCCTCCTTCGGCCCCCTCCAGTCCGATTAAGCTCGCGGCCGCCCCTCCCGATTCCGAGCCCGAGTTCAAACCAGAACCCGAAATCGAAGCGATCGACACGCAAGCCGCCAGTGAGATGCCCTATCTTTTTAACGAGGCGCCGCCCGGGACACGTAACCCACTGGGCGTTAACATGCTCTATCCGCCGGTCGGCGACGCGATTGTTCCGGGTGGAGCGGCTCAATCTCCGGACGTCGAAACACTGAAGAAATATCTGCTACTCCGTGAGCAGGACGTTTCAACCCTTTCATCAAAACTCAAAGCGGCGCAAGAGCAGGTCTTTTCCATTGAAAAGCAGCTCCAGGAAGAGCGAACCAGAAACGTCGAACTGACGCATCTCTCGAACGAACAGAAACACAAGATCGACGAGTTCGAAAAAGACAAGAAGCTCGCGCTCGAAGGGCTTCAAAACGAATTAAACGAGCTTCGGTTCGAACTGAAGTCGAAAGTCGACAAGGCACGACTGCTCGAATCCAGGATCCGCGAAGCAGCCAGCGAAACCGAGCGTCTAAAGGAACGTGTACGATCGGATATCCGTAAAATCCGGGTTCGGGAAAAGGAACTCGAAAATCGCCTTGAAATCAGCCGCAAGGACTCTGAGGTATTGATCAGCGCCCGGGAAAATAAGATCATTGAACTCAAACGCAAGCTTGATCTGCTGGAGTTCAATATGGATCTTTTACAGGATCAGTACACGAGGGAAAAAGAAAACTCGGCGAAGTTGCGTGAGCGGCTCGTTAAGGCAGCCCAGGTGGTCCGTGTCGCCGGCGGAGTACTCGACTCGCCCGCAGAAGTCAGTTCTGATTCGGGATCGCGAAGCGAAGAAAAGCCGGAACCGACAATCGCGGCGGAGAAGAGCCGGGAAGCGTCCTAAATGGCCCTGCTAAACACCTCTTACCACGTCCTCCTCATCGAGGATGACCCGAAGCAAAGCGAGCTCTACGCGGAGTTGATCCGTGAGGTGGCTGATTGCAAGGTCGATGTCATGAGCCGTGCGATTGATTCATCGGATTGGATCGGTCGGTCGAATTATCATCTCGTCGTCATTGACCACAATCCGGCTGGCGGAGGCGTGAGCGGCTTCATCCTTTTGGAACAGATCAAACGCATCAGCCCGGTGACGAGCGTGATCCTGATCGCCGAGCGCGCCAGTATCGAGCAGGCCGTGGCGGCCATCCGGCTTGGCGCGGAGGATTACCTGAAAAAGCCCTTTAACCTTGAAACTTTTCAGCTCGCCGTCAAACGGGGGCTGGATCGAAAGGCGGTCTTCGGCGAAAACGCGGGCGCCTCGAGCTTCCTGAATCTGCTGAACAGCTGCCAGATGATCTCGGCCTCGCTTGAACAGAAAAAGATTTTCGGCATCATCCAAAGCTACTTTTCGCGTGAACTGAAATGCGCCTGTTCCGCGGTATACACCATGGACCAGGAAAAACTCGTCCGCATGGATGTCAGAGCTAAAAACGATGTCAATGAGCTGAGCGGACAAGACAAAGCGATGCTCGAGGTCCTCGATATCGCGCTCCACGCCTCGAATCCCCTCCCCGGCCTGGCCAAACAGAACGAGACGTATCGTTTCATCGAACGCGGCCAGATGTCGCCTCCCCTTTTCGTCTTTAGATTCCAATGCTCCGATCCGCTCGACTACTATCTCGTTTGCCTTTCTCCCGAATCTCCGGCCTCAGTTGAAGCCTTTGACAGCCGGCTGCGCATGCTGAAGGCGCAAATCGAAGTTACGGGAAAAAACATCGCTCAGTACATGGGAGTACACAAACTCGTCTATGTGGACGACGCGACCGGACTCTACAACACCCGTTATCTCAACTACATTCTCGAACGGGAGATCAGCCAGGCCAGGACCTCCAAGAAGCCGTTCGCCGTTCTCTTTATCGATTGCGACCATTTCAAACTGATCAATGACAATCACGGCCATCTCGTCGGAACCAAGATCCTGAACGAGCTCGGGGCGCAGATCCGCAAACTCGTCCGGGAAACCGATATCGGATTTCGCTACGGCGGGGATGAGTTTGTCGCGGTTCTCTCGCCGTGCGACCTCAACACCGCGAAAGTCGTGGCCGAACGAATCCGGTCCTCGATTGAGCAAGAACTCTTTCTTTCGAACGAAGGATTGAACCTCCACATCACCGTATCGATCGGCGTCGCCCTTTTTCCCGACCACGCCGGTTCGAAGCAGGCCATCATCGACGCCGCGGATCATGCCATGTACTCGGCGAAACGCGCGACCCGCAATGCGGTAACGATCGCCGAGACTCCGGAGCTGCCCGCGCCAAGCTCAGAAGTCACGAATCCCCCCGGCGCTGAAGCGGTCCCCCCAAAAAAGAAGGAAGCTTCGGGTGCCTAAGTACAAGCTTGTCGTCAGTGACTTTCACCTGGGAAAAGGACGACACTTTCCGGATAAAACCCAGAACATCCTCGAAGACTTCATCTACGACCGGGAATTCGCGGAGTTCCTTAATTACTATCGGCTGGGTCCCTACGCGGAAGCGGAAGTTGAACTCGTTCTGAACGGCGACATCCTCAACCTCCTCCAGGCCGACAGCTGGGGCGTTCACACGCATCTCATGACTGAACGAAGCGTCGTCCGCGCGGTCGAGCGGATCGTCGCCGGACATCCCGAATTCTTCCAGGCTTTGAAACGATTTGCCGGAACTCCCGGGCACAGCATCAGCTACATCGTCGGGAACCATGACGTGGGAATGCTCTGGCCCGCGCCGCAGAAGACTTTTTCCGAAGCGATCGGCGCGCCGGTCACGTTTTTTGAGGTCTCGTATCAATTCGACGGCATCTACATCGAACACGGACAGCAGCACGAGCGTTTTGCCCGCATCGACATGGAGCGGCCCTTCATCACGCGCCGGCTTCCCGAACCCGTGTTGAATCTTTCCTGGGGCTCTCTGTTCGTCGCGGTCTTCCTGCCCAAGCTTAAGCAGGAACGCCCGCATATCGATAAGGTCCGGCCGTTTCCAGTTTTTCTGAGATGGGTCTTCATTCACGACGTCTGGTGGGGAATCAAATCCCTGATCCGGGTCACGAAATTCATCTTCGACACGGTCCTGTTTCATCGACGGTACCAGATCCATCACGGCGTCCGCGCGACACTCGGGCTTCTCAAGGAAATTTCGCTCTACCCGAATTACGACAAAATCGCTTTCAAGATCCTCGAAGATCGCGAAGACATTCACACCGTCATCTTCGGACACACGCACATCATTCGTTATCGCCAATGGCGCGAAGGCAAAGAGTACTTCAACGAAGGAAGCTGGAACGAGACGACGAACCTTTATCTCGACGATTACGGCAAACACATCCGGCTGACATACGCCTTCATCGAATACGCCGCGCCCGAGCCCGCAGGCGACAGCAGCTTGCCCGCGCAGCCCCCCCGCCCGAAGGTCCGGCTCAAGGAATGGCTCGGAATGTGGAAACCGGAGATTGACGTGCTGGCTTGACCGGACCGTTCCGTTCCTCTACTGTGTCCCGAGTCATGAACAACGCAACAAAAGTGATCGCCGTTATTCCGGCGCGATATGGTTCCACGCGTCTTCCTGCAAAACCCCTCGCCAGCATCAACGGTAAACCCATGATCCAGTGGGTTTACGAACGCTCGCGACGAGCCCGCGGGATTGACCAAACGATCGTTGCAACCGATGACGAGCGGATCGCCCAAGCAGTACGGGACTTCGGTGGTGAAGTCATCGTCACCTCTCCGTCCATTCAAAGCGGAACGGATCGCGTCGCCGCAGTAGCCGACCAGCTACGCGCCGACATTTACGTCAATGTGCAAGGAGACGAACCGCTGATCGA
The DNA here is from genome assembly GCA_001770175.1 of Bdellovibrionales bacterium RIFOXYD1_FULL_55_31. GTDB lineage: Bacteria > Bdellovibrionota > UBA1018 > UBA1018 > UBA1018 > XYD1-FULL-55-31. The sequence continues at coordinate 4,648 of MEQK01000191.1, forward strand.
GCCGTCGGCAATCGAGACCGCCGTTGACTTGGTGCGTTCAGGTCGCTTCCCCATAGGAACGGTAATGACCTCCCTTCGAAACCGGAGCGAACTGGTCGATCAAAGCGTCGTTAAAGTCATGGCTGATAGCACCGGGCGGGCCATCTATTTTTCGAGATTGCCGATTCCATACAGCAGGGGGGCCGTTCCGGAGGATGAGCAACCCTTTGTTTGTAAACGTCATGTCGGTCTCTACGTCTATTCACGGGACGCCCTCATGAAATTTCGGTCACTCCCCCCTTCCGGGATCGAAAAAGCGGAGGTTCTCGAGCAGCTCCGAGCGATTGCAAACGGTATTGCTATCGGCATAGCCGAAGTCGACTTCACCTCAATCGGAGTCGATACTCCGGAGGACCTTGAAAAGGTGCGCCGGCTTCTAGTATGACGATTAAAACCCTTCATTCTCTGGTGACCCATCATGGCTAAGCAGAAAAAATTCATATTCGTGACAGGCGGCGTGCTTTCGAGCATCGGCAAAGGGATCAGCGCGGCTTCCATCGGAATGCTGATGGAACAACGCGGACTCAAAGTGACGATGATCAAGATGGACCCCTACCTGAACGTCGACCCCGGAACCATGAGCCCGTTTCAGCATGGCGAAGTGTTCGTCCTGGACGACGGCGCCGAGACCGATCTGGACCTGGGGCACTACTCACGCTTTGTTCAAAGCGCCCAGTTCACGCGGAAGAACAGCTTCACGACGGGCCGGATCTACGATGCGGTCATCCGCCGCGAGCGCGCCGGCGGTTACCTCGGTAAAACGGTGCAGGTAATTCCCCACATTACGGATGAAATCAAACGCCACATGCACGAAGCCTCGAACGACGTGGACCTCGCGATCGTAGAGGTCGGCGGCACGGTCGGCGACATCGAAAGTCTCCCGTTCCTAGAAGCGATCCGACAGATGCGAGCCGAGCAGGGCGCCGACAACGTGCTCTTCGTGCACCTCACGCTGGTACCCTATATCGCCACGGCCGGTGAGCTGAAAACCAAACCCACTCAACATAGCGTCCGGGAACTTCGCGAGATCGGCATTCAACCCGACATTCTTCTTTGCCGCTCGGATCGCAAACTACCCAAAGACGTGAAAGACAAGATCGGGCTCTTCTGCAACGTACCCGGCGAGCAGGTTTTCAGCGCTATCGACGTCAGCAGCATTTATGAAGTGCCCCTTTATTTCCATGAAGAAGGCCTCGACGAAAAAATCGCCGAAAAGCTTGGCATTTGGTCAGGGCGGCCCGATCTCTCAAAATGGGCCCACATGGTTGAGAAGATCCGCAATCCGAAGCACGAGATCACCATCGGTATCGTCGGCAAATATACGGATTGGCGCGACAGCTACAAGTCGCTTTCAGAGGCGCTCATCCACGGTGGGGTCGCGAACGATGTTCGCGTGAACATGCTCTACATCGATTCCGAAGAGGTCGAAAAAGGGAAAGATGAGCTTCTACGCTCGGTGGACGGCATTCTGATCCCGGGCGGTTTCGGTGAACGGGGCGTCGAAGGGAAAATCCAGGCCATTCAGTACGCCCGGCAAGAGGGAGTCCCGTTCTTCGGGATTTGCCTCGGAATGCAGCTCGCGGTCATCGAGTTCAGCCGTCACGTGGCAGGACTCAAGGAAGCAAATTCGGCCGAGTTCAAACCGGAAGGCAAAGAAAACGTCATCGACATCATGGAATCGCAAAAGAACCTGACCGACAAAGGCGGCACCATGCGGCTCGGTGCTTATGCCTGCCAGGTGCAGACGAAAAGCGCAGGAAAGACAACTCGCGCTTACTCGGCCTATGGACGGGAAACCATCTCCGAGCGACATCGACACCGGTTCGAAGTATCGAATCAGTTCCGCGCGATTCTCGAAGAGAAGGGCCTTGTTTTCTCGGGCAAGCACCGTAATACCGAGAACGGAACCGAGCTGGTCGAAATGGCCGAACTGCCGAATCACCCCTGGTTCCTGGGTTGCCAGTTCCATCCGGAGTTCCTCAGCAAACCTCTCATGCCCCATCCGCTTTTTACCGCGTTTATTCGCGCGGTACGGGATGCGAACAAAGGCCCGCAGCACTCGCTCAAAGGGATCAAGTAGCAAGAAGGAGCCACATATGGCAGCAGGTACGCCGAACTCGTTCTCCCTGAGGCCCATGCCTCTCATCGCAGGGCCCTGCGTGCTCGAAGACGAGGCGCTTGCCCTCGAGATTGCCTCCGAGCTGAAACGACAACTCTCGGGTCTCCCGGTCGAGCTTTATTTCAAAGCGTCGTTTGACAAAGCCAATCGCACGTCAATTGACGGATTTCGCGGTCCGGGCTTGAAAGAGGGGCTGAAGATTCTCGATCATGTCAGGGCAAAAACGGGGCTTCCGTTGTTGACCGATTTTCACACCCCGGAACAGGCCCGCCCGGTGGCCGAGGTCGTCGAGTGTCTCCAGGTTCCGGCCTTTCTGTGCCGGCAAACGGACATGATCATCGCAGGAGCCGAGGCGGCGCTTGAGTTCGGTCGAAAACTCAACGTCAAGAAGGGACAGTTCCTGGCCCCTTGGGATGCGAAGAATATCGTCGAGAAAGCGAAAGCGGTTCAAGCCAAACACCAGGGCAAGGCTCCGGCTGCGGACTGGATTTACCTGACCGAACGGGGAACGTCCTTTGGTTACAACACGCTTGTCGTCGACATGATTTCCTTTCAGTCCATGCGAAAGCTCGGGGTGCCCGTCATTTACGACGCAACCCACTCGATCCAGACCCCGGGCGCGGGCCCCGGCGGCAAGAGCACGGGCGGAAAGCGTGAATACCTCGAAACGCTCGCTCGCGCGGCGATGGCAGCCGGTGCCGACGGGCTTTTCATGGAATGTCATCCGAGGCCCCGTGAAGCGAAAAGCGACGGCCCCAATGCATTCTATCTCGAACACGTCGGGGCCTTTGTCCGTCAGCTCCTCGCGATCCGAGAACTCGTTCAAAAACAGCCCCGGCTATTACCCGAAGAAAGTTGACAGGCACTGCACTCATGATCCCCAGCATTTCAGGAATCAGTGACGCATCGAAGTTGCTCGAGACCGCGGACCTGCAGGCCCGGCTCAAGAAGATCAAGATTCTCATTCTGGACGTCGACGGCATCCTGACCGATGGCCGGATTTTCTGGCTTGAAGGACACGGATGGACTCGAAATTTTCACGTTAAGGACGGCTATGGCCTGAAAGTCCTGATGAGGGCCGGGATCGACGTCGCGGTGATCAGCGGCGGCGACTCCAAGGATGTCCGGACGCGCATGGAATTCCTGAAGATCAAATACATTTTTCTCGGCGATGAAGACAAATTGAAGGCCCTCGACAAAATCGCCCAGACCACCGGATTGACTCATGACCAGATGGCATTCATGGGTGACGATCTGTTCGACATTCCCGTTATCGAAAAAGTGGGCTTCAGCGCGACCGTTCCGCACGCGGTTGATGCCGTCAAGATGCGCGCCCACTATGTCACACAAATGCACGGCGGGTGGGGCGCCGTACGTGAGATAGCCGACGCGATTCGCGCGGCGCAGGGACTCGGCCCCTATCTGAGGTAACGGTCGGATGTTGACGTCAGCCCCGATTCGAATCTGGAATCGTCAGAAGCAGCAAGAGGAGATCGAGCGCGTTTATGGTCAGCGCTGGATGGAACTCGCCTACGGAACAAAACCCGGCCAGCTCATTACGGATCACGTGCTCTCGCGAAAAGCCCTCAGCAAGCTCTACGGCCTTTACCAAGGTTCGTCCTTGAGTCGCTCCAAAGTCGACCCTTTCATCCGGGAATTCGGAATCGCGATGGAGGAATTCGAGCCGGGTCCGTTCCGATCTTTCAACGAGTTCTTCATCCGTCCTTTCAAGCCGGGCGCTCGTCAATTCGTCACGAACGCGGCCAGCCTGCCCGCGTTTTGCGAAGCCCGCTACCTTGCTTGGGATCACGTCCTTCCCGGACAGACTTTTCCCGTCAAGGGTGCATCATTATCGCCCTCCGTATTACTCGGAGAGGATGAGCGCCCCGCGGGACGGGGCTGGGCCCATCGCTTCGCCGGAGGACCGCTCGTGATCGCGCGTCTCTGCCCGACGGATTATCATCGATTCCACTACCCTGATTCGGGAAATACCGTTTCGTATTACACGATACCCGGGAAGCTTCATTCCGTGAACCCGATTGCGCTCCGGCTCAACAGCGACATCTTCTGGACGAACGAAAGACAAGTCTCGATTCTTGAAACCGAGCACTTCGGCACCCTCGCGTACATTGAAGTGGGCGCGCTTTGCGTCGGACGGATCGTACAATCCCACCCCGCGCGAAAACCTTTCCGTCGAGGCGATGAAAAGGGCTATTTTCTGTTCGGCGCCTCCACGGTAATCCTTCTAGGAGAACCGGGCCGCTGGACTCCGGATCCGGACATTCTGGAGCGAACTTCGAGGCAGATGGAAACGTTCGTGCAGCTCGGGGAAAAGATCGGATTGACTTTCTGACCCGCCACGTCTATCGGCTGCAGGCGACCTGCTTGTCGAGAGGCCCGAAGTGCGCGAGGGTTTTGGCTTGGCCTTCGGCTACCGAAAGCGTTTCGAGATCCTTCATCGCCTCGAGATCCACGACGTGCGCTGAGGCAACCGCCTTCCCATTGTCCTGATAGAGGCTCAACATCGGGAATGCAGATTGGATATCCTTCACTTCAGTGCGCTTCACCCCGTCCCGATAAACCTCGACCGATCCGGTAGCGGTTTCCCGGAGCTCGATCACGGTGCGGTCACCTTTCTTCGGCTCGATCGTGAGCACCGAACAATGGAGCGGGGTCAGCGAGTGGGCCACCATGACACGGACGCCGTTCTTCTCGAAAACCTTGTTTTGCGCGCTGACCTTGCCGGTCCAGAAATCAATCGTGTTGAAAACAACCTCATCCGCGAGCATCGTGATGATCAGGACCGGCCAAAGGACGATATAGAGCACGATTCTGAGGATAATTCCCTTCGAGTTGATAAACTTTGCAACGGAACGCGTGGTCATGAACCCGCCTGATGCGCACCCGACCACCACGCCTGACGCCAAAACCGCCGCCAAAAGACGCACCGCCACCTGCCCGACCGGAAATTTTCCCATAATCTTCTCCATGAAAAAGGGGTTAAAGGAATAGGTTAAAGCAGCTCGCTTCGCTGGTCAAACGTTGGCGAGGACGATCAGCTCTCCCGGCGTGCCTCCGGCATAGATGAACCAGAATTTCTGAAACCGCTCCAACCATTCCCGCATCGATGCCTCCGAAATCAGAGACCGCGTCCCGTAAACGATCCCGAGCACATCACGGGTGGTCGATTTCACTTTGCCTTCCATCGAATCCTTAATGGGATTGCTGAGCGGGCGACTTAAACCGGGCTCACGACGACAGAGGCAAATCAGGCCTTTAAGATCAATCTCCTGACCAGCGGCGTTGAAGACATATTTTTCACCGGGTTGGCCATAGCGGACTTCGAGATCAGTCCCGGTCACGTCCAGGTCTTGAACGCAGAGCGGTAACCCACTCTGAAGCGAAAGCAGATTACAAACGTCGACGATATTATTGATGACGGGAAAACGGTTTTCCCTGGCCGCGTTGGCCAGGTACTCGTTCGCCGGCTTGTTCCGGCCGGAGGGGCTGAAGCCGCCTCTCCTCAGCAGATCGCGGACCGCGTTCTTCGCGCTTTCGGGATAAGGATTAGCCTGCCGGAACTCGATCGCTTTCGAAACTTCTTGCCTCAATTCCGCTGAACTCTCGCGCAACTGGCAGCCGCGAACCACCGCGAAGCCCCCGATAAAATCGGGGTCAGCAAGTGATGAGATAACTTTCATATAGCCCTCCGGATCTGCTCGTCATGATCTACGACCCGCACAAAAATTGGTCCAGCTATTTTCGTGATCAAAATTCCCGCAGGCCCGGTATACTGAAGAAAATTACGGAGAATTGAATATGAGATCGACTTTTCGCCTGCCCCTGATCTTTAGACTAGGCGGACTAGCCCTCGTCATCGGATGTGCCTCGCTTTCCTCGATCGTCAAGAAACCGGAGATCCAGCAGGTAAAACGAGTCGCGATCGTCAGCGTCACCGCTCCCCAAAACGTCCCTCACAAAGGCGGCAAGGGACAGGTCAGCGGTTGGAACGAGGCGAATCGCCTTGCGATCGCTGACCAGGCGCTCGCGGCCTATGCGGCCGAATTCAAGAAACTCGGGTGGGACGTGATCCCGACGCCGCAGCTTTCGACGCTTGCCATTTACAAGGAAAATTTCGCGCCCCGGATTTCGAAAGCCGAAAACGGCATCGCGAAGACCCTCAATTCCGTGGTCGCATTCGACGCGAGCAAAATGTATTTCAGCCCGACGGGTCTTTATCCCGTCGTGTGGCAGGATGACGCAAAACAAGAGGGCACGCTTCGACTGGACCTCGCCAACCTGTCACTCGAGAAAAATAAATCGCTCAAAACCAAGATGCAGGAAGTCGCGGCCCAAGCCGGCGCGGACGCCGCGATCCTGGTGCAAGCCGATTTCTGCTATGAGGACGGCTCCTTTTGGGTCGGACATGCGGGCTCGGGGACCGGCACGGCCGTGCTGACGGGGGCTTCGGCGATCTACGGGGTCACACCGAAGGGTATCGAAGTCATCAAGATGAAACGGATCGTCGCGCCTTGCGGGGGCGATCGCGTCGTTTCGGACAGCAGCACGGCGATGCTGAAAGGCCAACTTCTTTTCTCGAACGAGCACGTTCAGCAGATGTTCCAGGAAGTGACCCGTAAAGCCGCGTCCGAAAACGTCAAGATGATTGAAAAAGCTATGCGATAACAGGTTATCGGGAGTGACATTGACCGCTACCGATGGATCTCCTTATCGATGGACCCCATGGGGCGGCGCTTGGGTGCCGAAAGCCCTTTCGTAATTCCATTTCAGGTCATCATAGTGATACCGCGGGGAACCTCCGGCGTTCGTTTGAATAGAGTGATTCATCCGGGTTTGCCTGAATACATAAGCCGAATCAATTTGCGCTCGCGTGGCATTGGAAGGAAGCTCGAGCGTTTGCAGCATCCGTTCCCTGGCGAGTTCCGCAGTCACGGCATTACCCATTGGCACCGCAGGCTCCGGGTAACCGGCTCTGTAGGGTCGCGAAGGGTCCGCAGGGTAGCCGACTCTACCGGATTCCATCAGCTCCCGTCGGCTAGCCTTCGAGTGCTTTCCTGTTTTAAGTATTCTGGCTTTTTGCCTGAGCTGGCCCCAGGTGTAATTGCCGATACTGGCTTTCGTGACGCCATTCTTACCCAACTCACCCTTACCAACCCGATGAGCGGCGTTCACTGCGTATGCTTTCTTACCGGCGGCAGCAACTCGTGTCGCGCCTTTCATGGCGAGTGAAGTCGCTTTCAGCACCGGAATACCCACCAGGGCGACCTTCGTGATCGCTTCACAGTTCACCGCCCGTTTTTGCTCAAACGTCAAGTCCGGATGGGCGGCGAATTTTGACTTGAGATCGTCTGTAATCATGGCCATGTTGGTCGAAAAGTGACGAATAAAAGCCGCCAAATTCAGAGTCGAATCAATCGGGTGCCGCAACGACTGATACAAGGCCGAAAAGGTTTCTTTTGCCCCCGTCTTTGCCCCGCAAAAACAGGAATTGAACCCGCCCCAGAACGACTCCTCCTGCTTCACGCTGTTTTCTGAAGCGCACGCACTCAATACCATGAACTCAACCGCCCTATTGACCGTCTCTTGAGAATCTCGCACTGACTTCGATTCCAAACATGTGGCACATTGCGGCGGCATCTTCAAACTGGGTCCAATTGCAGAAATCGAAGCATTCGAGGGGTCCGCAAAAGATTCCCCAGGGTTCGTAACCGTCAGAGCAAGGACGATCATCGCCAGCCCATAGTTCTTCAATTTCATATTTCACCGCCTTGTTTACAGAACAAAAGAGCAATCGGCATACCATTCCATTAAATAAACGCACTTTCCGGGACGTAAGCATCGGAAACCATTTCAAAACCAAGAATGGCCTCTCCGAAATGCCCCAGAAAAAGAACACATAAAACTGTTGTAAGAGGCTACAGCTGTCCCGAATCCTTTCATGGGTAATAAAAAACTGTGTCCATTTGTACCAATGAATACAATCAGATAAATTGCGATTCCGATAAAATTATCGATAACCGCGATATTTTCCTTGCGCGAGCTTATGCCCTGCGTTATAAAGCCGGACAGAAAAGGAGACCGTTATGAAAAAGAAACTGACTCTCGTGATACTAGGACTCGCTGTTGGATTGGTACCCACGATCGGTGCCGCTTTTGATCCAATCGATGATGCCGAAGTCGTGTGCACCAACTACGCCGAAGAAGGATCGATCGCGATCGATTTCGATGAAGGCGTCGTCTGGGCCATGCCGCGGCTGCCTGATGGAAAAGTTGCCGATTCCTATTTAATGAACACGATACGTTTTGAGCGGGGCCGCTGTCCAGGCTGCTACTTGATCGAAACACAGGGAATCAAGAAATACGCGGGAATGCCGGGATACGACATCTCGAAACAGGCCATCATTCGAATGGAAGTGAAGTCAAAGCTGAGCCCCAACGGGAAGCTGAGCGAAACCACTCTCAACACCACGTATTTCGATTTGGAAACGGGCACAGTGGTTCCAGGCTGGCGCAACATCCGTTGTGAAGCGAACGAACCGATTTAGTTTTCACGAAAGGACTGTTTTATGAAATCTAAAAATACTGTAATTTTCGGAGTTTTGACGGCTATTTCGCTCTTCGCCAGCGTTCCCGCCGCTCAGGCTTTCGAAAGGATCCGCTTGCAATCCATACACGGCAATATCGAGGCGCACGGAGCCCTTCAAGTCACGTCGCTCGAGCCGTATCTGCTATGCCATTATTGCAAAGCATCGACGTGCGCCGGAGGTCCGAGGTCCGTAAAGGTGCTCGAACTGAAAGATACGGCTGGACTACCGGGACAAGCGGTTTCTTTCGAAAGCAAATCAGGTACACTGTTCAGCCTGCGCCCGATGGCGCGTCTGTCCAGCTGTAGCGTTGTATTGAGCGTAGAGGGTATCGATGACGTGACGGGAGAAGCCGTTTCGGGTCGAGTGATCCTGGCCCACTCCAAAGCCACTGATCAGGACAAATTCTGGGAATCCGGACATCTTACCGAGAAAATCCAGGAAAAGCTGGACCGCGGGCCGATTCAGCTCGAAATCCAGCAGTTCGGAATCGCCCGGCCGGAAATCGGGTTGGTTCCAGGTTCTGAAGTATTCCCCTAATCCGCACGTTGCAGTCCCCCGTCAGACAAGGATGTCTTTCGGGGGACGACAGCTCCACCCGGGAGCCTGGATAGAGATTGATAAACCCGCCTAACGAGCACATATTCATCTGAAATGCCGCAGAAAAACATTCCAGTCTCGTTCAGCCATACTGAGATCCAGATTTTGGAAGGCTACCTAAAACTGTGCGCCAAAAAGGGAGTCGAATCCGTCACCCTGGACGACATTGCCAAATCCGTTCACCTGGCCTTCGCGACGATTCATTATCATTTCGGCGGCAAAAAACGACAACTGCTTCCCTTGTTCGCAGCCACTCATATTGCCCGTATAGCCGGGCGATTTACCACGGAGTACCTCGAAAGGGCCGCACGGGAACCGAATTACGTACCGATGGAGGCCTACGTACGCGCGACCTTCGAATGGGTACGGAAATACAAGGTCCATGCGAGTTTTTGGCTTCATCACATCTATCTCGCTTCCATCCGTTCAAAAATCCGCGAGATCAACTCCAATGCCATCACGGCGGCTCGAAAGAGGTTGGAATCACTTCTTTTCGAAACTGCGGGCCGTATCGCTGCCCCGGCGCGGCCTGACACCTCCGAATTGGCGGCGCAAATTCATTCTTTGATCATGGGCTCCGTGATTATCGCGCTGACCGATCCCCGTTCCGAGGCCGTCGATCGCGAAGAAAAGCTCTGCCTTGCGGCGATCGCACGGTGGTCTTAGTTCGAGCCGTTTCCGAAGAGCGCTCTCGTAAGACAGGAAACACCTCCCAAGCCAAATCTAAATCGAAGTTTGTCGTAGTTGCTGAATTCAAATTCAATGTCTTGCAGAGCTTTTCTGAACGAAACGAACTTCGAACTCGATCTCTTGCCAAAATGTTCAGCCCAGATATCCACGAAGCCCTTCCTGTCAATCTCAAGAATGAAGTGATGCTCGTCGAGCTGCCGTACCTCCTTGAACCCGAGCCTTTTATAATAAGGCACCATGCGTTTATCACACTCCAGGAGGTAGGAACTCGCCACCACACGGCCCGACTTCCGTCCCGTCATTTCGGTTATCAAGAATGGATAGTCCACGAAGGAAACAAAGTGTGGAATGCCCCCGGGATCGCCAGGCTGTTCAAGGGTATAAAACAACAGGGGTACGAAATCCTCGGCCGCGTTTTTCCCTGAAACGAAATATTTCAATTCAACGGCGCCTCCCGTTACAAACGGCTCAGAACTGAGCGCCGTCAGCTTTGTCTTTGGATCGACGTGCCAAACCCGTTCGTATTTTGGAGCAGGCCGGGGAAGCTCGATTCCTGTTTCACGCTCGAGGGGAAGACCGTATGACTTGAGTTCCCCGGCCTTCCGCACCAGGGTGAGGTCGCGATGCATTCTCAAGGTGGCCTGGATATCTTTCGCGTTCTCGCCTTTCATGATGATGATTATCAAGGAATTTTTATCCAGCGGATCGTCCAGTTCAAACATGCGCTCGAATGCGCTCGCCGGGATTTCCGGATATGAGGCTTTGTACTCACCTTTGATCCACTTTCTTGCCTCTGAAATCAGGTCGGCCGCGAAGAGCCGATTCCCCTGACCGCCGGAAATTTCATGTCCAATATATGCGACAGTGAACGAGCCACGCTCTGGGAGCTCCAGTTTCATCAGGCGGACGGATGGCAGATCCTCCCAGCTTTTCGCATGAGAAAAAGGCACCAGAGACAGGGCCAAAATGAATAAAGAAAGGAAACGGAACATCTCATCGTCTTATCGGCAAATTCAGACTCCCGCTCCAGCGAGCGCCGATTTTCGATTTTTGTAAATTCTTTGAAATTACATGGACTTATTATTGCAAAAACCCCAACCACCTCTTTCGTTGAAATCGGACTCGAATTATCGTACATGAACCCCATTGATCGAAATCAAGCCTGAACAGGATAAACAGCCTGCCCTGGCTTCTGAATAACCAAGCGGGTCAAATGTTTAAAATCAATCGGACTACGGAATACGGCCTCATCGCCCTCCAGCACATGAGCCGAAAGCATTCGACGCCAACCGAGGCCACGGCGGTCACAAGCGCTCGCGAAGTAGCTGACTCTTACGGGCTTCCCTTTGAAATCACCGCCAAAACACTTCAGCGGCTCAAGGACACCGGCGTCATCCAATCAGCGCAAGGGGCCCGAGGCGGGTATACATTGAAGCGGCAACTCGACGACATTACGCTCGCGGAATTTCTCTCTCTCATGGAAGGGCCCCAATCGGTCGTTGTTTGCGCCTCGTCGGGCTCCCCGACCGCTTCCTGCCAATGTGAATACGAGCGCAATTGCGAGATCAAGCTGCTCATGCATAACTTGAATTCGCGCGTATTCCGCTTCCTCACCGAAATCAGGCTTTCGGAACTGATCGTTCCACCGCCGGCAACCGTCGAACTCAATACAATGATTTCGCCCAGCACGACTCTGTTCGAAACGACTGGAGGCTCAGCTCAATGAAGCTCCCCATTTATCTCGATTACCATTCGACAACGCCCGTCGATCCCGAAGTTTTACGAACGATGGT
>MEQK01000192.1 GCA_001770175.1 Bdellovibrionales bacterium RIFOXYD1_FULL_55_31
TTTTGGGGCTTTTGGGATGCGCATGGGGAAAATGGGGGCATCCGCAATACGCTTGCTTCATCTTTTTATCCGTGATGATCGCGGTCAGGCGACCGTTGAGTACATCCTCATTCTTTCCATGGCGGTCTTCGGTGCCGGGGCCTTAGCGAGGGCAATCATGGGTGCCGTGAACCAAGGGGTCCTTCGCTTGGGCGGTGCGCTTGAAAAGGACCTGAAAACGGGGAGGATGCCTGTCTCAATTTGGAATAACTGATATTCCAGTCTACGTCATTTCGGCGATCTCGATCGTGGCACTCGTGACGGATCTGCTTTGGGGACGTATTTTCAATTGGCTGACCATCCCGGCGATCCTGATCGGTCTGGCTGTTTCCTTTTTTTTGGGAGGCTGGAACGGGCTTGGAAGTTCTTTTTTGGGCGTGATCGCCGCCTTTGTGATCTACGGGGCTTTGTTCGCGTTTCGGGTCATGGGCGCCGGGGACGTGAAATTGCTGATGGCGATTGGGGCCTGGGGCGGCTTGAAAGTAAGCCTCCAGGTGGCGCTTCTCGGCGTGCTTCTCGGTGGCGCGATGGCTTTCGTCATCCTTCTTTTCAAGGGTCGATTGCCCGGATTTCTTCGGAAAATTCATGCCTCCCTTCTGTCATTTTTCGTAAGAGAGCTGGAGTTTCAGCCCCCAAAGGTGGATCGCAAATTGACGATGCCTTTCGGGATTCCCTTGGCGATCGCGGCCATCTGGGTCGTTACGCTTCATCCCTTCGAGAAGTGGGGGTGGCTGTGGTGAAAAGTTTGGGCAATTCTTCCGGACAAGCGACCGTCGAATACATCCTGCTCGTCTCGTTTGTCGCCATGGCTTTCATGCTGCTCTCGGGAATGATCGGGGATATCCAGCTTACAGAACGGCTCATGAAGCCGCTCAAGCAGGATTACGCTCGCGCTTATCAATATGGAAACCCAAAGGCCAAGGGTTATGACGATGGCGGCCCGCTTCATCATCCACGTGCAGTTCCCGGCTCGGGGGAGGGAAACTTTCGGCTTTTCATTAATCCGGATGCGACGGGTTCCGGGGATAGCGAGTGAGATGATGAAGTACCCATCTCTCAGTTCGCCCTCTTTGCGAGACAAGCGGGGTCAATCGACGGTCGAGTTCGCTTTGACTTTGATGCTTCTGATGGGTTTCACCATGTTCTTTATCCGTCTTGCGCTGGTTTTCGCGTATGGAAATTACGTCCATTACGCCACTTTTATGGCGGCCCGGGCCTATCAGGCCGCCGGGGATTCTCCTGATTCTCAGGTGGAACGGGCAAAAGAGATCGTCATTGGAATGCTGAAAAAAAGTCAGCACGAGACGGGTGTCGAAAAATGGCCGATTATTGCGAAAGGCCAGGGAGGAACGCAGGAAGTTCCAGGACTTGCATTCGATGCATCGCAATTTGTGCATGGCAACAAAGATTCAAGTTGGATGCAGGGAGTCCGATATACTTTTAGGAGCCGGATTTTTTTGATCCCGCTGGGGGGGGGGGCGCAACGTATCAACCCGCTGAACGACCTCGAACTGACGTCGGAAAGCTGGCTTGGACGTGAGGTGAACTTCAATGAATGCAGGGATCAGATGAGCAATTTGGGGATCTGGGACAATGGCTGCTAGAAAGAATCAGCAACGCACATTGGGAGAAGAGGGACAGAGTATTCTTGAATTCTGTTTCATGCTTCCGGTCATGGTCGGTCTCGCCATGATCCTGTTTCGAGTGAACACGACCATTCAGATGTCGATCGTGAATCAACAGTACGCGCGCGCCCAGGCCCTTTTTCTTACCTTCAATCATTCGATTTATCCTTATCGGGACCTTCGTTTCGCTCAGCTGACCAGGAAGGGCTACAACCAGATGGTGATCGGGGTTTCGGACAACCCGGCCGCGGTCGGTGGCTATACTCCGGCGGCATCGACGTTTACGATTTCCAAGCAGCCTGGCGGCAGTGAGGAAACCAGAAAGGAACCCGAGCGGCGAAGCAATGTCCGGGTCAGGACGACCGTGAGTATTTGCACTCAGCCGAACGTGATCGGGCCGAACCAGCCGATTCTTGACCCGTCGACCGGATTATACGCTCTTTCCGAAAGCACGAAATTCGATCTCTGCAGGAGCCCGTACCTATGAATAACAAGGCACTTACCCTTTCCCTCTTAATGGCGATTTTGGCTGTGTTCTTCGTTCAAAGTTACGTCTCGAGCATTGAAGAAGAGGCAAAGAAGAAATTCGGAACGGAAATTCTGGTCGTCAAAGCGAAAAAGGACATCAAAGAAGCCGAAACCATCGACGAGACCGCGTTGGAACTCGCGCGAATCCCGAAACGCTTCAAAGAGCCTGCCGCGATTTCCTTCGAACAGAGGGAAGAAGATAAGGAAGTCCTTCGGAGCATGAAGCGGCTCACCGGCGCCATCGCGATTGTCCCGATCAAGAAAGGCGAGCAGATCACCCTGAATAAGATCACTGAACCCGGCGTTCGCACCGGCCTCGCGCCCCAGGTCGCCCCCGGACGGCGCGCGATCGCCGTTCCGGTCACCGAAATCAGCGGTGTTGCCAAGCTCGTAAAACCTGGAGATCGGGTCGACCTGATTGCCGTGATTGATACGGGATTGGGCAAGGAATACAGGCTCTCGAAAACCGTACTCCAGGACATCGTTGTCCTGGCGGTCGGTCGAAGTGTCACGAACAACGTCGCCCGTGTGGTCGAAACCGACATGTTCGGCGGCAAGGACAGGATCAAATCGCTCGCGGAGGATTTCAGTTTCAATTCGGTGACCGTTGAAGTTGAGCCGAGCCAGGCCCAGGCGCTCGCGCTTGTCCTGGCCAATGGTGACAATGCACTGACCCTTTCTCTCAGAAATAACGATGACACGGATCGCGTGAATGTCGGGGCCACGACGATTTATGACGTTCTTGGGCCCGATGCCATGCATTTGCAAAGGACGCCGGCAGGAAAAAAATGAAGCAGGTACCGGAGAATTTCAACAGATTGGATCGATTCTGCTGGATGGCGCTCCGGATGGGGGTTTTTGCTCTTTTTCTGGCTCTCCCCTCGATTGCGGCCGATCCCACCGACTCGTCGGCCGGCGGCTCCGGGGTCTCTTCGGGCAAGCGGAAATATTCCCGTTCCAAGCTGACGCATGATGAATCCGAGTACCTGGCGGATAAACGCCGACTTGTGTTGAGCACGGGTGAAGATAAGGCCGTTGATCTTGACTTCGAAGCGAACGGAGGAGCTGGAGGCGTTAATATCGGCAATCCCCAGGTCGTCGCGACCACGTTTGTAAAAATTGGGGATAAGCGGCAGATCGTGTTCAAACCACTCAAAGCCGGTGATTCAACCGTCACGATTCGCGATATCGACGGAACCTTGCGAGTCATATTCAAAGTAAAGGTGACCTCGTCCGATCTTCTCCGGATTGCCGGCGAAATCCGCGACCTCCTGCGCGACGTCGAGGGGCTCAATATCCGGATCGTTGGAGCAAGGGTCATCATGGAGGGCGAAGTCCTCGTCCCGGCGGACTACACCCGTGTCATAACCGTGATCGGAGACGAGTCCTACGCCAAATCCGTCATCAATCTCGTTACGCTCTCGCCGCTGGCGCTTCAGGTCGTGGCGAAACGTATTAAGGACGATATCAATGCTTTCGCTCAGAATGTCACGACCCGCGTGGTGAACGGAGTGATTTTTCTCGAGGGCACCGTCGATAATGCGGACCATTCAAGAAGAGCGGCGCAGATCGCCTACATGTATCTCCCGGACCCTCGTCCTGGAGATCCGATGCTGAAATTGGATACCGCCGCGCAAAAGACGGTTCGCAACCCCATTCAGAATTTTATCGTCATCAGCGCACCTCCGGCAAAAAAGCAGGAAAAGCTCGTTCGCGTCACCGCGCATTTTGTCGAGCTTTCGAAAGATTATAATCGCCTCTTCGGCTTCAAGTGGCAGCCCGGCATTTCGTCCGGAGGTGATCAGATCACGGTCGGATCGAGCCAGACGGGCACTACGGGCGGTACCGGCGGGACGTTCAGCGCGACGATCTCGAGCCTGATCCCGAAATTGCAGAGCGCGCAAAACGCGGGCTACGCGCGCATCTTGAGGACGAGCACGGTCATCGTCCGAAGCGGGCAGCCGGCGAAGCTTTCCGAAAAGACGAATTTTCCGTATGCGATTCAGGGTTCAGGTGGCCAGCTCGCGGCCGGCAACTCCGAAGTCGGGCTCGGTATGGCGGTAACACCCCTTATCCTCGGACAAAGCGAGGACATTCAGCTTGATCTCTCTCTCGACCAATCCGCGCTCGTCGGCGGTGCTCCTGCGGTCGGGGCGCCTCCGATCACCGCCGCGCAGAAGGTCGAAACAAAGCTTTACATCAAATCGAACGAGAGTGCCGCGATTGCGGGGATCACGGCTTCGGACATCGGGACTGATTTCAACAAGGATGACCCGAGTCCCGGTTCGTTCGAGGGCAATACCGATCCATTGTTCACGCTTCTTCGCTCGAAGAGATTTCGAAAAAAGAAATCCCAGTTCGTGATCTTCGTGACACCGCAGATCATCGATAACGCGTCCGAGGGGAGCGAGGATCTAAAAAAGAACTTCAGGATAAAGGTCAGATAGGGCGGGGGGAGAAATGGCCGGACATATTATCGCAGTGGCTGGCGGAAAGGGAGGCGTAGGCAAGAGCGTATTTGCCGCGAACCTTTCGATTGCCCACCTTCAGGAATTCAGGCAACGCCCCCTGATCGTCGATCTCGATCTCAACAGCCTGGGTGACCAGAACATCGTTCTCGGTCAGAATCCGCAAAAGAACATTGTCGATGTGACCCGTCTTCAGGGGGTCCCGATCGATCCCAAAACCCTCGGTCCCTACATGGTGAACGCCCAGGCTGGGTATTGCTATATCGGCGCCCCGAGGGACGCGATTACCGTTCAGGATTTCGACATTGACGGGTACGGCCGTTTTCTTAAGGGGATTACGAATGTCTTCGGCACCGTTGTCGTCGATTGCGGCAACGGAATGGAGCCTTGGGCTCTGAAAACTTTCGAGTTTGCGACGGCCATTTTCGTCGTTATGACCGCGGACGCGATTGTCGTGAATCAGACGAAAAGGCTTTTGTCCAAGGTTCAGGAACTGCTCTTTCCCGCGGATATGGTTCAGGTCGTCGTGAACCGGTACTCGCAAAACAGTATCATCAGCCCGCAGATGATCCAGAAAAGCCTGAATAAGCAAATTTTCGCCGCGATACCCGAGGACATTCCCACCTGTGATGGCTCGCTCGCGAAAAGTATGCCGGTCTGTATCGCCGTTCCGAATTCCTCGGTAGCGCGGGCCTATCACGACATCGTCCGGAGAATGCAGCAGGTAAATCTTCTTGAGAACCTCGCGAAGTTGAAGAAGCCCACCGGGGTCGCCGTCAAGGCACAGGGTACGGTGACCAACGCGGCCACTCCGGCACAGGGGCAGGGGGCTTCGGCTCCCGGCGCCCGAAGCCTGTTCGGTCACATCGACCCCTGGACCGGGATGAAATTGCGTATTCACAAGGCTCTTGTCGAGCAGATGGATCTGAAAAAGACCACGACCGACACGAGCGATGCCCGGCAGCGCGCGATTCTTCGCGATCGGACACAAAAGGCGGTTTTGGATATCATCAACAACGAGGACACCGGCAGTCTCCTGACGACACGTGAGCTGAAAGCCCAGATCGTGAAGGAAGTGCTGGACGAGGCGCTGGGACTTGGTCCGCTCGAGGATCTCCTGGCGGACGATTCCGTCACCGAAATCATGGTCAATTCACGGGACCAGATTTACATTGAAAGGGCCGGGAAGCCGCAGATCTCCAAAACGGTATTTTCAAGCGAACAGCAGATGATGAACGTGATTGAGCGTATCGTGACGCCGCTTGGAAGACGCGTTGACGAGAAGGTGCCATATGTCGATGCGCGCCTCAGGGATGGATCCCGCGTGCATGTCATCATCCCCCCGCTCGCGCTCCGTGGTCCGACGATCACGATTCGAAAGTTCCCGAAAAAGCGAATTGAAGTCAAAGATCTCGTTGGCTTCGGATCAATGACCGAAGAGATCGCCGACTTTCTGCGTTCCTGCGTCGAGGCGAAGCTCAATGTCGTTGTTTCCGGCGGTACCGGTTCGGGTAAGACAACTTTGCTCAATGTTCTTTCAAATTTTATTCCGGCGACTGAACGTATCATAACCGTCGAGGATTCCGCCGAGCTTCAGCTTGGACAGGAGCACGTCGTTCGCCTTGAGGCGCGCCCGAAAAATATCGAAGGCGAAGGCGAAGTGACGATTCGTGACCTCATCAAGTGTTGCTTGCGAATGAGGCCCGATCGCATTGTTGTCGGCGAGTGTCGAAGCGGTGAAGCGCTTGACATGCTTCAGGCGATGAATACGGGGCATTCCGGGTCGCTTACCACTTTGCATGCGAACAGTCCGCGCGAGGCGCTTTCTCGTCTTGAAACCCTGGTGATGATGTCAGGACTTTCAATTCCCTCGAAGGCGATTCGCGAGAATATCGCTTCGGCGGTTGGCCTGATTATCCAGCAAAGCCGCCTTTCCGACGGTTCGCGCAAGGTGACTTACATCACCGAAGTTGTTGGCATGCAGGGAGAGGTCA
Source organism: Bdellovibrionales bacterium RIFOXYD1_FULL_55_31 (assembly GCA_001770175.1). Classification (GTDB taxonomy): domain Bacteria; phylum Bdellovibrionota; class UBA1018; order UBA1018; family UBA1018; genus XYD1-FULL-55-31. The sequence continues at coordinate 6,655 of MEQK01000192.1, forward strand.
TCGCCTTGCAGGACATTTTCACTTACAAGCAAGAGGGTATGGACAAGAAACGAAAGATTGTCGGTCGATTCGTTCCGACCGGCTTCATTCCCAAGTTCGTCGAGGAGATGGAAGCCAAGGGTATGCGTATTTCGCGAAACCTGTTCGCGGCAAAAGGTTAGGACTAGGGTTCCATTATGATGCTGAAATACATCGGGATCATTGCTTTCGGTGCGGCGGTATTCGGCATCTCGTACCATTACAACAAACGCTTTCTGGACTGGTTGAGATTCCAGTCGCTCGGGACTCGCGATTACATCGTCGAGAAACTCGGCTTGATGTTCATCGACGTTCCGCCTCATCGAATCCTTCTCGGGCTTTTTGGTATCAGCTTCGGATTAGGTTCGATCGTATTTTTGGCCTTTTTGCCTCAGCTCTTTCCGGGGATTCCGCTCGCGATTCTAGTGACCATTATCGGGTGGAAAGCTCCCAAGCCTATCGTTCAATATCTTTATGAGCGAAGGGTCAGGAACTTCGTGCTCCAGATGGTTGACGCGCTCAGCTTGATGTCGAACGGACTCAAGTCCGGTCTGTCGGTTGTACAGTCGCTTGGTCTTGTGACTCAGGAAATGCCGAATCCCATCGCTCAGGAGTTCAATTTGATCTTGAGCGAAAATAAATTGGGTGTGTCGCTGGAGGAGGCGTTCCTGAACCTTTCCAAACGGATTAAGTCGGATGATGTCGAAATGTTCGTCACTTCAGTGAATATCCTTAAGGAGACCGGCGGAAATTTGGCGGAAACCTTCGATACCATCGTGCTGACCATTCGCGAGAGAATCAAAGTCGAGAATAAGATAGCCGCAATGACCGCGCAAGGGATGTCTCAGGGATATATCGTTATCATGATTCCTCCCGCGCTTGGCGCGGTTTTTTACCAAACTGATCCGGAATTCATGAAGCCTCTCTTCACCACGCCACTCGGCTGGTTAATTGTATTCGCGATTGCCGCACTTGAGATTGTCGGATTTTTTGTAATGCGAAAAATTGTAAAGATTGAGGTATGATCTAAAAAGACCATATCAATTTGGGGTGACTATGATCCTGCGTAAATTCATGCGTTCTGGGATACTTTTCTTTGTTGCTGTGATTTTGCT
>MEQK01000193.1 GCA_001770175.1 Bdellovibrionales bacterium RIFOXYD1_FULL_55_31
CAAGAATTCGCTCCAATCCTTCGTATTTCATGTCATTGTGATCTTTGGCGTGTATCGTTATCTTCTCGGTTACTGGCACAACGTTTCATATCAGCGCGCATTAGTCCTGACGGCGCTTTTAATGGGGCTCACGTTTCTCTGGGTCAAGGTGGTTCATTGGTTCAGACCAAAGTTTCTCTCACGCTGATGCTTCTGGTTCTTATCGCCGCGCCGTGCTTCGCGAAGCGAGCGCGGGCGGGAACCCCGGCTTGGACGAAACGACTGGGTCATCGCATGCTTCAAATCGAAGCGGCTGACCCGGGGCGACTCGGCCTCTACGTCAAGGATCTCAGTAACGGCGAGGAGTTCTCTTTTCGCGCGAAGGAATACTGGTATATCGCGTCCGGCGTCAAACTTCCGATTGCCGTTGAGGTTCTACGGCAAGCCGAACAGGGAAACCTTTCGCTCTCCGAAAAATTGAATTTAGAATCCTCCGATTACGTCGACGGCGCCGGGTTGATGAATCACCTGCCTCCCGGAAGCCGTGTTTCAGTCGAGACCCTCATGAGGGAGATGCTCATCCACAGCGATAATACCGCCAGTGATCTGCTCATTCGCAGAGTCGGGCTCGGTCGCATCAACGACCTTGTGACCAGCCGTTGGCCCGGGGGATTCGGGAGGATCACGACCCTTCTTGATGTGCGACGGAATGCCCTGGCCGGTCTCCATCCCGCAACCGCGCGGCTGAATAACCTGGATTTCCTGAATTTCAAATCGGCGAAGGATGATGACGCAAGGATGAGACTGCTGCTCCGAGTGCTCAATTTGAATCGTTCCGACCTTCGGGTGCGCACTCTCGACGGATCCTATTCAGCTTATTATTCGAAGCGACTCAATTCCGCGAAGCTCACGGCCTATGCGAGGCTTCTTGAGGACCTCGTGGAGGGGCGGGTACTTGGTCCTGAACGCACGAAATATCTCTTGAACACTCTCGCAAAAGTCGAGACCGGTCAGAACCGGGTCAAGGCGGGTTTGCCCGCCGGATTCATCTTTGCTCATAAAACAGGGACACAGCGCGGCCGAATTTGTGATTTTGGCATTATCTGGAATCGACGCAACCCGTCGATCCAGCGTGTTGTCGTCGCGGCGTGTACCCGGGATTTCTCGTCGAAGCGCCGCGCGGAAAACGCTTTGCGACGCATCGGAGAAGCCGTTTCGCAATCGGGGCTTTTTAGGCGCGAATCTTGAGTGGAACCACGGTGTGGAATTTCTACGCGCACGCAGCCTCCCTTTCATCGTGCTGGTCGCGACTCTTTGGTCGGCCGCCCTCGCGAGCGCCACTTCGACGGATCGTACGGCTTGGATCTCTGTTTTAGAAAAGAAAGTTCGCGCGATCGACGCGCAAAGCCCGGGCGGCCTCGGTGTGTTCGTCAAGCGGATCAAAGACGGATCAGCGATGGCGTACGAAGCCGAAAAAAAATGGTATCTCGCTTCGACGATCAAGGTTCTCGTCGCGATTGCGGTTCTTCAGGAGGAGGAGTCGGGCCGACTCTCGCTCAATGAGGAGTTGACCTTGCGGTCTGAGGACCGCGTGGATGGGTCCGGGGACTTGTTGGTTTCCCGGCCGTTTTCACGGCATTCCGTCGGAGAGTTATTGGAAAAGATGCTCGTCAAAAGCGATAGTACCGCGGCTGACATGTTGATTCGTCTGATTGGCGAAGAAAACCTGAACAGGAAAATCGAGCATGAGATGGGGGTCGCGGGTTTCGGTCCGATCACCACGCTACTCCGGGTCAGGTACGCGGCGTTCGGCGAGCTGCATGAAAGTGTCGCCAACCTTACAAATCTGGATTTCATCGAACTGAAGAAAGTTCGTGGGACCCGTGCCAGGTTGCGGGCGCTCATGCGAAAGCTCGGGCTGAGGCGTGCGCAGTTGGGAGCGAAGAGTATTGATGAGGCGTTTGAGCGCTATTACGCCCGCGGGTATAATTCGGGTTCACTCGAGGGATTTGGAACGGTTCTCGAAAAGCTCGTCAGAAGGGAGCTTCTTTCTCCAGCCCACACCGAATTGCTGCTCGGTTATATGGAACAAATTCAAACCGGAGATCACCGGATTAAGGCAGGGATTCCAAAAACGGTCCGCTTTGCGCAGAAAACGGGTACCCAGGTCCGTCGGCTCTGCAATGTCGGGGTGATGCTTCCCTCGGGCTCGGCGTCGGAGGCTGTTCTGATTGCCGCGTGCGTGGAGAAGTATTCTGACTTCAAGGAGGCCGAGAAAGCGCTCCAAAAAGTCGGGCGCGCGATTTCCGAATCGGGGCTTCTGGATTAGCGCCGCATATTTTATGCATGAACATTCGTGCGGCCGCTGCAACCGATGACGAAGGGCGAAACTTCGGGAATGGAGAAAAAATGATCCGGACGCTTGTCGGTTTTTTGAGTGTCTTTCAGCTATTTGTCTGGCAGGGGACGGTCGCCTGGTCCACCGACGGTAAGTCCACGGACGGTAAGCTTGGGGTCGCTTCTGCCCAATTGAAGAATTCAAAGGGGGAGGTGGTTGGAAGCGCGATGTTTCAAGAGACCGGACAGGGAGTCAGAATCTCGCTGAACGCGTCGGGACTCCCGCCGGGGAAACACGGCATCCATTTTCATGAAAAGGGGAGCTGCGTCGGACCCGACTTTAAGTCGGCCGGGGAACACCTGAACCCGCTCGGTAAGGAACACGGATTGAAAAGCAGTAAAGGAGCCCATGCGGGTGATCTGCCCAATCTCGTGGTCCCGGCGAATGGCGCAGTCCGTGCGGAGTTTTTCAGTGACCGGATTACGTTAAAGGACGGAGCAAACAATCTTCTCAAGGCGGGCGGTACGGCTTTGGTGATTCATGCCCAAGCAGATGACCAGAAAACCTCTCCAACGGGAGGTTCCGGCGCCCGTATCCTTTGTGGTGAAGTCAAAGCACTCAGCTGATCGGCCGCGATTTTGAACTCGAGCTGACGAGCCACAGGCCGTGGAGCAGTCCGAGCGAATATGCGATATCCAGCAGAGGTTGGAATCCATAGAGCACCAGAAACTCCTTCATCGTGAGCGGTACCGCCTTGAGATGGCGCAAAAACAGGAGATGTTTGGCCAAGAAGATGCTCAAAAGCGGAGCCAGCCAGCTACCCGCGGGCAAACCCAGCAAAATGGCAAAAAGAGTCCAGAGGTACACGGCGGACGAGACAAGCTGAAGCGCTCTCAAGAGCGTACGAGCCTGACGATTGGCTCCCGCGATTTTTCCGACGACGCCGACGGAGGCCTGTCGCACCTTAAGCAAGATGTAGGGGTGCGCTCTGCCATAGAGCATCTGATGTTTGAGAAGCTTCTCAAGGCTGTCCTGTTCGTCCGAAACTGACAGGAAATATGGCAAGGAGGGCGCTTGATAAATTTCGAATCCCTTACTCCTTAGCCGGGCGGCCAGTACCTGGTCTTCCCCGGCGAGACGGAGGGTCGTGTCGTAGTAGCCGACCGCTTCGAGCGCCGCGATTCTAAATACGTCGCAACGGCCCTCGGCGAAACCGATCGTGACGAGGTCCTTGGGGCCGTGGGAAGTCCCCATGAGCGGCTCCGGCGGAAAAATATCCATGAGGTTTGTTACGACGTTCACTTTCTCAGCGAGCGGCATCGACCTTCCCGCAGCAGTGGGAAGAACCGGTTGGCCGGTGATCGCGCCCGCATCGGGGTAGCTCTCCATGAGTTCCAACATCGTTGCTACGTAATCGTCCCGCCCAAAAATCACGTCGCAGTGGCAACTCAGGCCATAAGGCGATCGGGCGAGTTTGAAAGCTTTGTTCAACGTCCTCGACAACCCGAGATTCACCGGATTCGAGAGCGCGCGGTAAAGAGCTGGCCGGCCCGCTTTCTCGAGCGCCATCTGGAGTTTTTTGGCCGTGTCGTCGCGTGACTGGTCGTCCATGAAAAGGACCTCCAGCCATTCCTCTTGGTTGTGAAAGGCCGGATGTCGCTGCTTTCCGATCGCTTCGACCAGTGCTTCGACCGTTCTCTCCGCGTTATAGAGCAGAAAAATAACGGTGATCTTCGGAGCGGTTCCGGTCATCAGCCGCGGTCCCCAAGGCGCCTGGTTCGCCGTCCGATGACGACGAACTCGTTGTAAATAAAGAGGTGGCCGATTGGTCTCGGGAATGGAAACGAATATTCCCTGACCGGCTGGAATCCGATCTTTCGAATGACGGCCCTTAATTTCGCGAAATCCATGAATTCGACGTGCGTGTGGTCACTTCGATAGCCGACCTCCTGAGGAGTGATGAGAATGATTTTTCCGTCCTGGCGGAGAAAGGGAAGGTATTCCTTCAGGAGTGCTTCAAGCTGGTCCTGAGTCATGTGTTCGGCAACATGCGAGAGCAGAATCGAATCAAACCTGCCTTCGCCGCAGTATTCAGATTTTTTGAAGTCTTCGGGCGTGAACGCTTTCAGGCCCTGATGTCTCGCGAAATCGACGGAATGAATGTTGTGATCCAAGCCGACGCCGTTTCCGGCGAGGTGTTTCAGGTTCCGGCCGATTCCGCAGCCGATCTCAAGGGTGAAGCCGGGTTTCAGTCGACGTAAATTCCAACGATAGGGGGCCTGGACGTCGATATAGCGCTTCCACCAGGCGTACTGCTTTTGCACGAGGCGTACGGTATAAGCGGGGTCCGCTGTCGTTTGGGCGGCGGAGGGCGCCGGTGATCCATTCGTGCTCTCGTTCATCTCAGTTTCTCAGCTCCTCGAAGCGATCGATTTGTTCGGTTGTGAGTTTCAGGGCTGACTCTCCATTATTCGCCCTTTGATACCATTCCACCACCCAATGGAGCGCCTGTTCAAGAGTCATTCGCGGGCGCCATCTGAGTTTCGACTGGGCGAGGGAGCAGTCGAGCTTGAGATAATGCGCTTCATGAAGCGCATCGGGCGGTGCAAGACATTCCCATTGCGCGCCTTTGCCCCAAAGCGCGGTCATGTGGTCGGCGATCCAGGAGACCGGCTGGACTTCCGTCGTATCCGGGCCGAAGTTCCAGGCTTGCGAGAAAGTGAGGGGGTCATCCCACAAACGCTCGGCAAGGAGCAGGTAGCCACCGAGGGGTTCAAGGACATGCTGCCATGGCCGGATTGAACCAGGATGGCGAATCGGAATGGTCCGGCCGTTGATGAGAGAGCGAATACAATCGGGGATCAGCCGGTCTTCCGCCCAGTCGCCGCCGCCGATGACGTTTCCGGCACGGGCTGATGCGAGGCCGATCAGTTTCGTTCCGACCGCGCCTGAAAAATAGGATTGGCGATAGGCCGCGGTGACGAGTTCGGCGCAGCCTTTGCTGCTGCTGTACGGGTCGAAGCCACCCATGGGCTCATTTTCGCGATAGCCCCAAACCCACTCGCGGTTTTCATAGCACTTATCACTCGTGACGTTCACGACGACCTGGGCGCCGAGCTGGCGAACCGTCTCGAGCACATGAGCGGTTCCCATGACGTTGGTCGCGTAAGTCCCCAGGGGATCTTTGTAGGACGGCCGTACGAGCGCTTGCGCCGCGAGATGGAAAACGATCTCCGGTTTGAATTCGGCGTAATGTTTTCGGAAGTGTTCTAGATCGCGGATATCGCCGATCACCGAACGAATCGATTTTTCCAGTTCGGTCAGCTTGAAAAGGCTCGGGCTCGTCGCGGGAGCGAGCGAGTAGCCCATGACCGAGGCACCCATCCTGTTCAGCCAGATCGAAAGCCAGCTGCCTTTGAAGCCGGTGTGCCCGGTGACCAGAACGCGCTTATTTTTCCAGAAGCCAGGAGACATATCGCAAAAAGGAGGCGTCATTTCTTCAGGCCCTTCAAGTTTACTTCCACCTTTTCCAGGGGGCTTTGTTCTTGACCCACAAGGTCTCAAGATAGTTCTTGTCGCGGATGGTATCCATCGGCTGCCAGAAGCCGTCGTACTTGAACGCCGCCAGCTGTGAATCAGCGGCGAGGCGCTTCATGGGTTCCTGTTCCCAGACCGTCGCGTCGTTTTCGACGTAGTCCAGGACACGTGGCGACAGAACGAAGAAGCCGCCGTTGATATAGCCGCCGTCGCCGGACGGTTTTTCCTGAAAATGATCCACCCGGCAACCGTTCAGCTTGATCGCGCCGAAACGGCCGGGAGGCCGGGTCGCCGTCACCGTGGCGAGAAGCTTCTGCGTGCGGTGAAATTCGATAAGCTCATTGATGTCGAGATCCGAAACGCCGTCGCCGTAAGTCATGCAGAAGTCTTCGCTTGGATCGAGGTACTTCGCGACGCGTTTCAGCCGGCCTCCGGTCATCGTGTCGGTTCCCGTGTCGACGAGGGTCACCTTCCAGGGCTCGGATTTGTTGTCGTGAACTTCGATTTTATTTTTAGCGACATCGATCGTCACGTCCGAAGTGTGCAGGAAGTAATTCGAGAAATACTCCTTGATCAGATAGCCCTTGTAACCGAGGCAGATCACGAAATCATTGATGCCGAACCCCGAATACATCTTCATGATGTGCCAGAGGATGGGCTGACCGCCGATTTCGACCATGGGTTTGGGTTTGAGGCTTGTTTCTTCCGAGAGGCGAGTTCCGAGACCACCGGCCAGGATCACAGCTTTCATAAGCTTGGAAATACACTAACCTACGAACGTTTCCAAGGCGAATTCGGGAGCAATCAGTGGCGGCACGCGGTATTGCTATACCGGATTACATACTTTATAATGTTTAGTTAAGTATGTTCAATAATGTGATCAGGCAAACCCGTCGCAATCTTGGTTTAACCCAGGCCAAGTTGTCCCAGATCTCCGGAGTGAGCCTTCCCTTCATTCAAAACATGGAAGCGGGTCGCGCCAATCCCTCCGTCGGTGTTCTGGGTGCGGTGCTGGCGCCGCTGGGCCTGACACTCGAAATCGGGCACGCTCAACCGAATTGGGACGATCTCGCCGCGCTTGGCGTACCGCTGATTTCCAAATCAGGAACCCGAAAGATCCCGCCGACTCCTGAAGCGCTCTTGCAAGGCTTGACCTGCGCGTGTTTCGAATTGCGCTCGTCCGGATCTTCCAATGACCCGCGAAAACGAGAGGCGATTCAGGCCGTTATTCTGGCGATTATGATTCACTTTCCCCGTTTTTTCGAGCGTTGCGCCCGAATACCGGGCTTCGCCGAATTCATCCCAGAACAGCCCACGGCGAGGCTGATCAAATTGAGCCGCCAGGCTTTGTCCGTCCTGGCGACCTACCTTTGAGGGCGCGATGAAAGGAATTCTTGATCAGAAGCTGCTCAAAAAGTTCCTGAAAACGGCGGGCGAGACCCTTTCGGGGGAGTGGGTCTTGATCGGCGGCACGGTCCTGCCCGCTCTCGAGCAGGACATTCGCGTCACGCTCGACATCGATCTGATCGCGCTTGACGATGCGGCTCCCGCGCAGACGATCAAACTCATGGAAATTGCCGAAGCGCTCGGACTTCCCGTCGAAACCATCAATCAGGCGGGATCCTATTATTTTCGAAAACTGCGCGGCTCGCGCGAACATCTCGTCCTCTTAATCCAGGGAAAACATGCGACGATCTATCGGCCCGATGTGACGCTCTTCCTGCGCTTGAAAATTCCACGTCTGACCGAAGCCGATCTTACCGATTGCCTGGCGTTTCTGAAAGTCGCACGCAATCTTGAAGAGCCGCTCGAAAAAAAAGAAATCAAAAAACTCTTGGAATCAGAATTGAAGGCCGACCCCGCTCCGGGCAGAAAAGAGCGCCTGAATGCCCTTTTCCGGGCGATCCGGTAACGCTATTCCTTCCAAAGGACGGGGCTCTTGCGGTATTCGGCAAAAGAGGGCTGCTTCCGGTCTCGTTCCGAAACCGTGGGGGTCGTCACTGGCCAGGCGATTTTCAATTCGGGATCATTCCAGCTGATCCCACCCTCGCTCTTCGGGTTATAGGCGCCGTCCACCTTATAAAGCACGTCGGCGGGTTCACTCCCGAGGACGCAGAACCCGTGAGCGAATCCGGCCGGAAGCCAAAGGAGGCGCCCGTTCATGTCGCTGAGCTCGGTACCGTAGTGGCGGCCGTAGGTGGGCGAATCGGGGCGGATATCGACGGCCACGTCCCAAATGCGCCCGCGAATCACGCCGACGAGTTTTCCCTGCGCGGGATCGGTTTGGTAATGGAGGCCGCGAATCACGCCGGGCGCCGAACGTGAGTGATTGTCCTGAACGAAAGCCGAAGGCAGACCTAACTTGGCGAATAATCCGGAATTGAAGCGCTCGACGAAAAAGCCCCGCTCGTCGCCGTAGAGAGCGAGTTCAACGAGGGCAAGGCCGGGAAGTTCGAGTTGCGTGACGTTTAACGATTTGGCCATGATAAATGACTCATACACTCGCTGAGCCCGTTTTGCCAGGAGGGGAGGCGGATGCCGAGGACGTCCGCGATTTTCGCGGTATTCAGGCGTGAATTGTGGGGCCGAGTGGCGGCACGCCGGGGTGCCTCTTTCTTGAGTTCCTTCACTTTTATGGGAAATCCTCTTTCGCGCGCGATCGCGAAAATCTCGGCCGCGAAACGATTCCACGTCGTTTCGCCTGAATGGCAGAGATGATAGATCCCCGCCGGGAAATTCGGCTGGGCAGCCGCGCTCTGGAGCGCGTCCAGGGTCGCTTTCGCGAACTGGGGGGCATACGTCGGAGCGCCATACTGGTCGTCGACGATCGAAAGGCTTTCCTGTTCCATTCCGAGTTTCAACATGGTTTTCAGGAAGTTCTTGCCTGATTCGTCGTAAATCCAGCAGGCACGGATAAGGAGGTATTTTCCACCCGCAGCCGCAACCAGGCGCTCGCCTTCGAGTTTTGTTCGGCCGTACGCATTCAGGGGGGCTGGTTTATCGTTTTCGTTCCAGGGTCGCGAGCCCTCTCCG
>MEQK01000194.1 GCA_001770175.1 Bdellovibrionales bacterium RIFOXYD1_FULL_55_31
TGAATTCGTCCCAGTGAGAAGGGCGTGATGACCGAACCGTCAACAAAGCTCTTTGGATTTCCCGTATTCGCCGGAAGGGTGGTGTTGGTCAGATCAAACGTACAGACGGTTCCATCGGCTAGGATTTTTCCCAGCAGGCCCTGATAGTCGAGGGCGGCCAATTTTTCAGCGAGTGCGCGAGTTTCTCGTTGCTGATTGCCCATCATTTGGGCAAACCCCACCGCCATGACCGTCATAATGCCCGAGGCAATCATGATTTCGATCAAATTAATGCCGCTGTTGCCGATCCTGCAGAATCGACCTCTGCGAAGCGCGCGAGCCATACGATTCCGAAATGTGGTCACTATTAAACGGTCGGCGTTTAATATGGAAATATCAAGTCCTTTTTCCCGAAATTTACTCCACTAACCGCGGCTATTCGTACTATTTCACTCAACATTACGCGGACTTGGGACTACCGATCTAATTGACTGGTTGCTTCCGGCTCTCGCTGATATAGCCAGCCAGACATGTTTTCCCAAACACCGGTTTTAGAACCCAAACGATTCTCACTAAGCCAGAACCTCGCTTTCGCCGTCCTTTTCGTTTCGCTCCTTTCCGTTTCAAGTCTGTACAGCTATCTCCTTTTCCATACCTTCGTTGAGGTCCTGATCATCGCGATTCTATTCGCGACGTTCACTGTGACATGGCACGGTCGCCGATTCGAAAATGGTTATCTTCTCATCGTCGGAATCAGCTCGAGTTCCGTCCTTGTGCTCGAAACCTTGCACATGCTCACCTACAAGGGGCTGGAGGTGCTCCCGGGATTCGGAACGAATCTCCCGACCCAGCTCTGGCTCGCGCTGCGTTTTGTCCAAAGCCTTTCCTTGCTGTTCGCTCCGCTGTTCATTGATAAAAAAACCCGCATTGGCTGGGTTTTCGCCTCCTACCTCTTAGTCTCCACGACGCTCGTTTTTTTGATCTTCAGCGGGCTTTTTCCCGAAGCTTACATCGAGGGTGCGGGGTTGACGCCCTTCAAGATCTGGAGCGAATACCTGATTTCGGCGATTCTCTGCGGAGCTCTGTTTCTCCTCTGGGACGTCCGCAAGCGCTTCGCGCGGCCGGTTCTGGAATTCCTGCTCGTCTCGATCGCAATCTCAATTCCGGCTGAACTTGCTTTTACGACGTACTTTTCCGTATACGGACCAGCCAACCTGATCGGACATCTTTTCTCGCTTGTTTCGTCGTATTTTTTATACTTAGCGATCGTCGAAACGGGCATCAGCCGGCCCTATCAGCTGTTATTCTGGGACCTGAACCATGCAAATGAGAAACTCCGGGGCGCGATTCGAACCCGAGATGAAGTTCTTTCGGTAGTCGCACACGATCTCAAGAACCCGCTCTTCTCGATCATGCTCAATTCCGATTTCGTAGCCGAGTTCTCACAGAAAAAAGCCCTGCCCGAAGTCATCGCGCGAACGGCAGGGCAAATAAAACGGTCAGGGAAAAGAATGGAAAAAATGATCAACGACATCCTCGATGTCGCGGTGATCGAAACAGGGGGCTTCAAGCCCAAAATTGCCGTAGAAGGAGTCCAACGCATTCTCAACGACGCCGTCGAACTGATGTGGCCACTGGCGGCCGAAAAGGAAATCGACTTACGACTCAACCCGCCACGCTCCGGGCCCGGTATCGATTGTGATCGCGACCGAATCGTCCAGGTCCTTTCGAATTTGATCGGAAACGCCATCAAATTCACTCCGTCCGGTGGATCCATCGTACTCGAGGCCACGGAAGAGAGCGGCACGGAGGAGAACAGAATGGTGCGTTTTTCGGTTTCGGACACGGGAACCGGAATTCCGAAAGAACGCCTGCCCTATGTTTTTGATCGTTTCTGGCAGGCCGAAGAGTCGGCGAAACAAGGCTCGGGGCTCGGCCTGGCAATCTCAAAGGGTATCGTTGAGGCGCATCAAGGCAAGATCTGGGTTGAAAGCACGGTGGATCAAGGAAGCACGTTTTACTTCACGCTCCCTTCAAGACAGGCAAAGCAAATCGTTAAATCGTAAATTCCTTATACAACAGTCAAAAAGTTCGACACCTGCGCCCTCGTCCCTGATCAAGCCACCCAAACCAGACTCCTCTGCGCCGAATTGGCTGGCGGCCTTTGGCTTGCAGCTTATCACTTATTCCATACGAAGCTGAGAGCGGGGGCTACTCGGCACGGTTCTATTGGTTGGGGGTTATTCTCATGTCCTATCCGTCGGAACGCTTTTTCGCGTGCGTCGTGATCGTCATGATCGCGACCTGCGTTTCGGGATGCCAGAGAAAATCCACCATCACATCAAACGTCCGGGAAGCCGTCACCCATGTCCCCGGCCATCTCATTGCGGGCTCATTTGACTATCGGGTTGCCCCGGTCCTGTACACAAACGTTCCGGACGAGGTGGTCAGAAAGGTGGCAAGCCTGCAGGCGCAGTTCAGGAAAGGCTATTCCAAAGCGGCCCGTCTCGAGACTTCCGGCAGTGAAGCGGGTAGGCTCGCGCTGGACGCTGAATCAGCCCGGAGATTTCAGGAAACGGTACGCTTTGCCGCCCCTTTTCTGAACGAGGCGGTCCGGTTCCGCTTCGGGGATGAGAGCGCGGACTCAGCCTTGAGTCCCGAGTCCTTTGATTACATCGAGGTCGAAGAAATAAACTCCGCCGGGATCGTCGCATCAGCCCTCTCGGAAATCGGCGCTTCCGCGGCTCTGCCGATGGACCCTTGGTATCACCGGCAATACGGCCTGCCGATGATTCAGGCCGATCTTGCCTACGAAAGGGCTAAGGGCACTCCCGGACTAGGCGTCAAGATCGCGCACCTCGACACGGGCGTCGCGTACCGCAATTTTTACGAAAACCAAAAAACCTTCGTTCAGTCACCTGACCTCAGATCCGGAAACGTGACCGGTGAATTTGATTATATCGACAACGATCCGTACCCGCTCGATCTGAACGGGCACGGGACTCATACCGTCTCGATCATCGCCGAAGACACCGAGAATGGAATCGGCGGAGCGGGAACAGCGCCCGGGGCGAAGGTCGGTGTCTATCGCGTCCTGGATGCGAACTCAAACGGCAGCGACAGCGGGTTCGCGGCAGCGGTCCGGAATGCCGCGGACAAAGGCTATCAGATCATCAGTATAAGTCTCGGGGGCGGAGAATCGATGACCAAGCGGAATGCAGTCGAATACGCACTCGCCAAAGGCGCGATCATCACGGCCGCGGCCGGGAACGACGGCACAACCAATAAGTTCTATCCCGCGGCTTATCCGGGCGTCATCAGCGTGGTCGCGATCGACGCGAACAAGGCAAAGGCATCCTATTCCAACTATGGCTCGTGGGTAACGATCTCAGCACCGGGAGTGGGAATCAGACAAATGGGATTTTTGCCCGAATCCGGATGCTATTATGAAACAAGCTGCTTCGGCGAACTCAGGATGGATGGAACTTCGATGGCTCAGCCCTTTGTTGCCGCGGGCGTGGCAATCTGGCTGAGCGAGGCAAAAAAAGCCGGGATCACGCTCACGCGCGAACAAGTTTTTAATCTCATCGCGTCCTCGTCCGAAAATCTCGGAGTCGCGGGCCGGGACGACTATTTTGGACACGGTCTTCTTCAGATCCAACGCGGAACCAACTTGATCGTTTCGCCGCCCTCGCAGTCGCCAAGCGTTTCGTTCAGCTCACCCCGCTCGGGAGCGGAATTGGCGGGCATGGTTACGTTGGCTGCGACCGCAAACGATGATCGCGGCGTCGCCGCTCTCGAGTTCCGGATCGACGGACAGCGCATTATTCGTTTGAGCGACGGATCGAGATCCGTGTTTTGGGATTCCTCAAGCGTGAGCGACGGCAATCATGTTCTTTCGACCCATGCCATCGACACCGACGGCCTAGTCGCGATTTCCCAGCTCACGATTTCGACACGAAACGGGAAACTCACGATCCCGGAAAACAGCGCGCCCACCGCGAATGCGGGGCCAAGCAGGAATGTCGCCGCGGAGGACACCATTTCATTCGACGGTTCCGATTCCTACGACATCGGCGGACAGATCGTCTCTTATGAGTGGGATTTTTCGGACGGAACCCCTCACGCCTTCGGGCCGAAAGTTTCTCATACCTACAAGTCACCCGGCACTTATCCCGCTGTTCTCAAGGTCACCGACAATTCAGGCGCAATCGGTGCTGCCGTAGCCCAAATCACCGTGTCATCAAGATTCCATGTTCAAGCCGTCTCACTCACGGCGGAGAAGATCGCCCCAAGCGTCTGCCGGGCGCAAGCCACGGTATCGATCGCGGACAGCGGCCTGAATCCCGTCCCCGGGGTTGGAGTGACCGTGAACTTCACGGGGAGCCTGGTTTCTTCGGGCGCTACCGCATACACGGATGCCAACGGTCGGGCGACCCTGGTGGCCGCGGGGATCTGCAGCCCGGGTTCGATCACGGCGACGGTCACCCGCCTCTCCGCCAGCGGCTGGACCTATGATCCGAGCGCCGACAGAACTCTATCCGGCACGGCGAACACGCCCTAAGCTATTCCAGTTCCCGTGAGCTCTCGTACATTCAGGTGAATGCGCACGCATTGCGGGAGGGACTCCTGCAGAATAGTTGAAGAATTCGTGTGCGGACTAAACCGTTTGAACTCGGCGCGCGGGTGGGAATTGCTTGTGCAGCCCGGAATCACACTTCGAACGGTAGGAATGGTGAAGATCTCGTCGCGGGTTGGCGAAGAAACCGGCGTGTAGTGGTGAAACTGCTGGCAGGGCACACACAAAAAAACTGCTGGCGAGGTGAGAGCGTGCGGTTGGTGGGCGTGCGTGCGTTTCGGTGGTGAGCTGGGATTTGAGGCGCAATTCGCGAGAAGAAGAGTTTGAAAAGAGCGGGGCGAGCCCCGAAGGTCCAAACGGTCCAGAACGCTGCGGAGTCCGCCGCCACTCCGCCGGCGGAGAAATCAAAAGCGAAACAGACCCGGCATATTCCTCAAAAGCTGAGAAGCGCCGTATGGAAGCGAGACCAGGGGCAATGCACTTTCATCAATAAAGGAACCGGGGTGCGCTGCGGCTCCAAACATCTCTTAGAAATTCATCATCTGAAGGACTTTTCCATGGGAGGTAAGCATACGCTCGATAACCTCACCCTGAGGTGCCGAAATCATAACCTCCATGCCGCAATTCAAACGTACGGGAGTGCGCTGATGAATCTATATCTGAGAGATTGAGCGAGAGTATCAGGCGCGTGATTTCGGCTCTTCCGCCGCGCGCGATTTATCAACCCTCCTGGATTTCGAGCGCCACAACCTAAAAAGCCCAGGAAATTGCGATTGCGATTTCGCCGGGTGCCGGCCTTCAACTGAAATGCCGGAGTGCCGTAGCGGGAGATTCCGACTAGGCATTCGTCTAATCTTTTGACAGCAAACATTTCGGTCTTTTGGTCGCAGGTCTATGAAATTGCCTGTAATCCCAGCCCCGCGAGTAACGGCACCCTATCTGCAGTACAGCCGATAACCCATGAAGCGAAGTCACATCTTAACTCTGTTTTTCTGCCTACCCTTCCTCGTGAGCTTGCCCACGGGCATGAGCGGACGAACACCGGCGAACGCCGAGACCGCCGATTCAAAATCGCTTTGGCAGGATTTGTACAGAACCGCGAAAAATTTCGAAAAGGAACTGGATCGACTCACCTTCGACGTCAGCAACATCGAACAAACCGACGAAACAGGCGCGCTCAAGGCAAGGACCCCAAAAGAACTGGCTATGCTCGATCTGCGCTACCAAGTCGAGAATTATGTCAGAACGGTCAAGAAGAACACCAAACGTTCGGAGAATCTGAGCGGCGCCGAGTTGGATGTTTTTTTTCACTCCTCGCTCGAGCTCTGGACGGAGTGGACCAAATCACCGCTCTTCAAGGCGCTGCCAAGCAGCCTGGACGAAAGGCTCAGGCTCATGCGCGATGCCGCCGTCCCCCTCCTCATGCATTACCAGACCGAACGCGATTTAGAACTCCCTATCGAGAAATTTACGTCGGCATTTCCGGTACGGACGACCGCGCTCACCTTCAGAACCGCCAACCAGGTCTGCGGGATGCTCTCGGCCCCGGGAAATATTATTCTTCGCAAAGCCCTGCTCATTGATGGAAGCACCGAGAATGATTTCAGCTCGGGCATCATGAAGATGATCAACCGGCTTGAGTCACTGAAGGGCGGGGATCAGCTGTTGAAGTACCGTCATTCGGAACTGATTTCACGAATCGAGAACTATAACAACATTGAGACCGTCAGCTATTACCCCTGGTATTTCATGCTGAGCAAACCCAAGGAAGACCGCAAGCCGATGTTCATGATCATGAACAAGGAACATCCTGAATACTTCACCTATCGATCGAAATACTCCGTGTTCAGGGTGAAAGGCGAACGCTTCGACATCGAAAGAGATCGACGGGAGCGCGCGCTCAACCGCGCGGACGCCCGCATCCTTTACAGCAGGATGGGAACCTGCGCGGATTTCGTGAACTGGACTTACGGCAACATGATCACGAGCTCCTGGAATCAGATCCCCGCAATCAGAAGGCTGATACGGTTGTTTTACATTCCCGAGGCGATTCAAACCCCGGACAATCTGGCGGACTCGCCTCAAACGGAGAAAATGTGCGAAGTCGAAAATTCGGAGTTGCTTTTCCCGCGGGAACTCAATGCGAAAGACTGGGTTAATCGCGTCAACCTGGACCTGCGCTCGGATCTGGAAGAAGTCAGGGGACATGCCGAAAAAGTCATGCAGTTCCTGGTGAAAAACGGCGTGGCAGCACCGTCGTCGGCCACCTCGTCCGCCACCACGTCGAAAGAGAATGGAGAACCACTTGTCGAAACCGTGACCATTCAATTGAGAACGGCACGAACATATTAAACGGAGGAACAATGAAGAAACTTGCCAAGATCGCACTCTTGACGGCCGGAGTGGCCCTCTTCGGGTGCTCCCATACGGGAATGCAAAAAGACCCCGAAGCGAATCGGGATCCCGCTTCGGCGGGGGATGGCTACCGCTCGTCGATCGACGACATCGACCTCGGCGTCATTTATCAGCCTCCTGCGAATGTATCGCCGATCATTTGCAAAAAAATGGAGCTCGACCCCCGCACCGGCGCCGAGGATCTGAACGCGTACAAGGCTTGCCAGCAGGGGGTCGGAGCGGCTCGGTATATGGCCGAACGCTATTCGCAGAACGAAGGAAAGTACCTCGGCTGTGTCGATGGTCTTCAGCAAGGCCTCCGGACCGGATACCTGATGGGAAAAGATCCTTCGGCGGAACAGCTTGAAGAAGCTCGAAAACGATACACCTCCGCGAAGATGGAATCCGCTATCACGCGCGCGACGAGTCAGGCCAAGAGAGACGGCGCGAGCGTCGCGGACGGAGAGATCATCTCGCGCTTTCGCGCGGTGGTCGGAACAAACCACGAGCCGAACGGGGACTATCAGTACCCGAATCACAGCTTCAGCGGTTATGACGACGGTTACGTCAATGACGGCCGCGGCGGGAGCTTCGACGAGGTTTATGAACTCGGCTGGGTGCCGCGCGGGACGCGTGATTTTCGCGCGATCGAGGCGCGAGCCGTTTACAAACTTCATCGAGACACCTACACGCCGGAAAAACTGTGCCGGCCCGTCGAAGTGACGTTCTCGGATACGAGCATGCTCAGCCTCTGGGATTATTTTGCCGCCCGTGGGCAATATAATTTCGAGAAATACGGATGGCGCGACACGAATCGCTCGTTAAATTACTTTCTGAACCGCGTTTCCGGAACTCCTGAAATCCTTTTCTACAACGCCATCGAAGGCCGGACGATGCAGGAGAAATATGAAGTTGAAGTGCAGCCCGCTCGCCGTGAGGGCATTCCGGGCACCGAGTTGATCGTGACCGGTCCGGATGGAAAGCCGCAGATCCAACGGGACGAAAACGGCAACATCATGTACGGCCAATACAAGGACATCCCGGCTGTCTATGAAACCCGGTACCGCACCGTGCCGGTTCCCGGACGCGATAAGGCTTACTACCAGGGACTCTACCGCGAGGCCTTCGCCGAAGCGTACCGTGACTACTACATCACGCAATACTTCGGCCTCGGCTTCGTTTCGTCCCATAAAAGCAACACGACGGTCGGAGAATTGGTCGGCCAGCTGATCGGGAAGCAGGTCGCGGCCGATTACGCCGACTTCATTGCTTACAACAACAAGTATCGTGAGGACTCCATCGGGGCCTATAACCTTGAATGGAAATCCAACTACGATCGGCAGTGGAAGCGCATCTGGACCTTGTTCTCCGAACACGCGATGATCGAGATCAATGAGATGTCACTCCTGGGCGACAGGGATGACGAGATCTTCCAGGCCGGCGAAAAGATCAGGGCGCTCTTGACGCTCACCAATCTCGGCCGTCGCTCCGAGGCGATCACGACCAGCATGTACGGGGATCTCGTGATGCCGGCGCCGGTGCACGTGAAACCCGCGCGCGAAGTGCCGATCTCAGCCATGTTCCCGATCGACACGAATTTTCTCAGTCAACTCGACCCGCAGCTCTCGAGCCGGGAAAGAGCCAGTGTGGGCGTACGGGTCAGGGGCGCGGTCGAATACGATACGAGCCTGGTGACTGAAAAAGCCAAGTCCATTCTGATCAACAGCGTCGCGGAAATCGACGGCTTGCAGGCCTCCTTGAACGAAATGAACGGAACCGGCGGAGTCCAGGTCCGTCTCGTGAATCCCGCAAAGGCCGAATCGGCTTCGATGATCACGCTCCGAGTCGTCCTCGCGGGGAATCTCGGCGAATTCAAGCAGGAAACGCTCAAAATGGGTCCGAAAGAAACCCGTCTCGTCAACGTGATGTTCAGTGGCGTTGACCCGTTTGACATCATGGAGCGCGGCGGAATTTCCGGAGCCGTCCAGTCCATCATGAACGGGCAGGTGCTGCACCAACGGGAATTCTCGGTAAGCGCTTCGCCCCGGTACATCTCGCTCGCCAAGTATTTCAGCGGCTTGGCCAGCGGTGCTTCCGTGGCTACCGGGGACGATGACCGCCTTGGCCGCCTTCAGGAAACCATGGGTATGATCCAGCAGATGACCCAGGAAGACATACGCCGTGGCGTGGACTGGGAGGAGCAAAACCAGCTCGAAAACACGGTTGTCGGTCAGCTCGGCAGGCAGTACCTGAGCGCCAAGGCAGCCGGCAAACTCAGCCAAGAGGCCCAGCGCTATTACAATGAGCTCGGCAAGAACCTGAATACCCTCGAAATCGGCAGGTTCAAACGCAAGGCTTATCGTAAGGCCCTGAACATCTTTGCGCCTGATGTTAAAGTAAAGAAGAAGTAAACCTAAAACCGGAAAGCCAAAGAGGGGGTCTCGTCAGACGAGGCCCCCTTTTTTTTTGGAATTCGGGCTGATCCCCGATAAACTGAAAATCTCATGCAGATTCGGGCACAAAGAGGTTGTCACAGCTTTTTTTTCGCGCTTTCAGTCCTCCTGCTCGCATTTTCTGGAAACGGCTGCGGAACGGCCGGCAAGTATGGCGATGCGCTTCCGGAAGATCTCTGTAACGAACCGGACGAGAAAAATCCCGCAACCACCGTCGAATCGATCCTGCCCAGCGAAGGAAAACGTCTCGGCCGCACCGTGGTCACGATCAAGGGAAGCGGCTTCAAACCCGGTGCCGCCGTACTCTTGGGCAAAGTGAATTGCGGAGGCGTTTCGGTCGTCGATGCAACCACCATCACCTGCATGACCCCGCGGCACATACCCGACACCGTCGACGTGGTCGTCGCGAATACGAATCGCGAATGCGCCGCTATCCCGGGAGGGTTCACCTTCCTCCCTAGCGTCGTCATCACCCCCCCGACCCAGGCCCTCGCGATCGGGAACAATTTCACTTTTTCAGCATCCAAAGGAAAGCGCCCTTACACCTACTCCGTTCTCTCGGGAGGCGGCACGATTGACCCGCAAACAGGAGAATTCATCGCGCCGGATACGCCCCAGACCGTCGGGATCCGGGTCACTGATGATTCAGGCACGACCAGCGAAGCCGTCGTGACCGTTCTTCCGGCGCTTACGCTTTACGCGCCGAAAAACATCATTTCACCCGGTACGCATCCATTCACCGCCTCGGGTGGTGTACCCCCTTACGCGTTTTCGGTCTCGGGCTCGGGTTCAATCGACAGCGCAACGGGACTATACACGGCCGGCGAAGAGGGCGAAACCGTCACGGTGCGAGTCGACGACTCGCTCGGCAACTCGAGTGAACTTTCCGTTCCGATCAATCCACCGATCCGTTTCACGCCAGAAAATCCCATTGTCGCGGTGAATAATCGTATCAAGTTCACGGGCGGGCTCGCGCCACTCACCTTTTCCATCATTTCCGGAGAGGGAGTGATCGACGAAAACGGCTTTATCGCGCCCAATGTTCCGGGCACGACGGCTCTTCGGATAACGGACGCATCCGGCAACGTTCACGAGACGCTCGTGACAGTCAAACCCCAGCTCGTGCTTTTTCCTGAAACCCGAACCATCATCGTCGGCGACAACTTCACGCCGGTGGCGACGGGTGGGATCCCGCCGTACACCTTTTCCCTGGAGTCCGGAAAAGGAACCGTCGACAGCGCCACGGGCGAGTACTCCGCGCCCGAAGAACCCGGACAAGCGGTGATCCAGGTCACCGACAGCAACGGCAATACGGCGCAGACGACGGTCACCATCAATACCGAGGGACTCGTCCTTCGCAAACTCGTCGCGGGTTATGCCCACACCTGTGCCCTGGTCGATGGAGGGGTGGTGTGCTGGGGTGCGAACAATTTCGGGCAGCTCGGAAACGGCACGACGAAGTCGAGCGTTCTCCCAGTTGCCGTAAAAGGACTCAGTGACGGGGTTCTCGCGATTTCAGCCGGGCTCAATCATACCTGCGTGCTCCTCAGCGGCGGGATGATGAAGTGCTGGGGCGATAACAGACTCGGACAGCTCGGGACAAATTCAACGAAATCCAGCCCGGTTCCGGTTCTCGTTTATGGAATCAGCTCCGGCGCGCAGGCGATCTCGGCCGGCGAGTTCCACACCTGCGCCGTGATCAACGGGTCAGCGCTCTGTTGGGGCGATAACCGCCGCGGGCAGCTCGGAAACGACTCCACGATCAGCAGCCCGATTCCGGTTCAGGTCAAAGGTCTCACGCAAAACGTGCAGGGAATCGCGAGTGGTGCCGCGCACAGTTGCGGAATGGTCGAAGACGGCGTTCGCTGTTGGGGCTACAACTATTCCGGCCAACTCGGCGACGGGACAACAATGACCCATCTCACCTCGGTTCCGGTACGCGGCCTTTCCGGCTCGGTCCGGTCAATCGAGTCGGGCGGATACCATTCTTGTGCAATCATCGCTGATGAAGGCGTGAAATGCTGGGGCTACAACGGCTCAGGACAACTCGGAATCAATTCGACTCGAAACTCGCTCCTTCCGGTCGAAGTAAAAGGACTTGGAAAAGACGTGACCGCTTTGGCGCTGGGGAATTATCACAGCTGCGCCGTGGCGGGCTCAGAAGTCAAATGCTGGGGATACAATTACGACCGTCAGGTCGACAACAAATCGACCGTTCCTTACCTGCTCCCGTACACGGTCCCGAATCTCATTCCCGAAATCGACGCCGTGGCCGCCGGCGTGAATCACAGTTGTGTTATGGCCAAGCAGCAGGCCCAGTGCTGGGGCAACAATGGTCTGAGCGGACGTTTTCTTGACACGCCGATGGAGCTCAAAACCACACCGCCACCGCCGAAAGAGTAGAATAAGCCGTTAAAACCCCCGTAACTCATTGAGTTTTAAGAATTAGTATAATTGTTGACCAAAACACACCAGTGTCTTAACATAAAACTAATCTCGTTGTACGTCAGCGGAGGAAAAGAACTTATGAAAAATCAAAGCGTGATTCGCAGCACGACGATCTCGCTCATCATCATCGCCAGCCTGCTCACGGGATGCAGGCCTTCAATCGTCGGGTCCGAAGACTCGCTCGCGATTGTTAACAACCTCAGTTCGGACGCGAATTCTCAAACCGTTCAGAATTACGGAGTTTGGGATCTCTCGACAACTTTTCCCGGAGCCGGTGCGTATTCCGGAATTACCTCAATCCCAAGCGCAAACGAGATCTGCTCGGGACGAAACTTCCTTGGCGAAGCCACGACGGCGATCTGCCAGGACAGCAGCTCCGCAACGACCGATCCAAACTTGCCGCCGCAAGTTCTCTTCGGGACCGTTCTCTACGACAGCGCAGGCAAGAAAGTCACCGGGTCCATGCCCTTGGGCGACAACGTTTCCGGAGCAAACGGGTCTTTAAGCGCAATCATTCCGGCCGGATACTATGATGGGACAAAGAACTGCACGATGAGCCACACGAATCTGGTGGCCTCGAATATTAAATCGGGGACGGCCATTTTCGGAGTATCCGGCAGCGCGACCTGCCTCGATGACAGCCAGCAAACAGCCAATACCCTGCTCCCCCCCAAACTTCTAACGGGTAGCGTGCTTTACGACGGACTCGGAAAACAAGTCACCGGGACAATGGCCAACCGGGGCGCGGGATCCATCACGCCGGGAGGCAGCCCCGTTTCAATTCCAGAGGGATACTACGATGGGACTGGAACCGTGGGAGCCTGCGCCGCCCCGACCGGCGTCGAGACGATTTTAGGCTCGAACATCGGACGGGATAAAACCACCACTCAAAGAACGATCTCGCAGGAGTACAGCTATTTCGACTCCGACGGGTACAGGGCACGGCCCGTGGTGGCCAAAGATGACGACGGGTCCAATGCCGTGAACGTCACCTTCGCCGTCCGGCCTTCGGTGAACTGCGGGACAACTCAGGCAACGATTGCTGAAAAAATCAGCGACTGCGCGACCCAGAATGGCGCCAATGCAAGCTGGAACGGAGCTACGAAAGCCAATGGCGGGCAAGGTCCCTGGAGACTGGTCACCCGCGGAGGCGGCTACGAGGTCTGGCGCGATGAACGGACGAAGCTTCTCTGGAGCGACGCCCTCGCCTACACCAGCTGGTGCCGCTCAGCGGGGAACATCGAAAATGCCGGCGGCATTGACTGCGCACCGGGAGGATTCAGTCAGCCAGCCACGCCGGAGAGCTGGTGCGCTGAAAGCGCGGGCTTTGTAACACCCGCGACGTATGATTCACGAAAGGGCAACATGGGGGTCGGCACGACGCCTTCGGTGAAATGGCGGCTGCCCAGCCGTGCGGATTGGATGCAGGCCGAAGTGAATGGCCTCAGGTTTGTACTTCCGAGTATGGGTACAAGCTGGTGGACAACGACCATCCAAGCTGTAAGCCGAAACAACGCCTGGTACTTCGACGGAACTAACGGGTTCTTCGGAAACGCCGCGCGCAATGCAACCTATAACATGGCCCGTTGCGTGGGGATTGCAAACTAGCCAAACCACTTATATTTATTGATCTTTTTCTATACTTGACCTTTCTGGTCCATTTCTGTAAGTTCGCTCGGTGTTCGGGACCTTCGCCCGATGCGAGATGTGATGAGTGAACGTTGTTTCCGTGGAGGCTCTATGCAGAAGTGGTTCCTGGCTGTTCTTACTCTGATCCTGGTTTTTTCGTTCAGTTCCGTTTTTGCCCGGGATTCAGAGAAGATGTTTTTATCGGTAGGCACCGAACTTCCCGACCTTTCGACCCAACAGATTTCGGAATTGAATCGCGAGGCCTGCCAGCTCCTGCAGAAAAAGATTCTCCACGCCCGCGGTTACTCGGCTGATGCGACCTGTGCCTCGTTGAACCTCGCCAATAAGGACGAGACCGTT
>MEQK01000195.1 GCA_001770175.1 Bdellovibrionales bacterium RIFOXYD1_FULL_55_31
TGCTTCAATACGTTAAAGAACGAATACAAGGATTTCGGCGGCAATTACGAAGTCATTCATCATTCCGAGTTCATTGCCCAGTTGATTCAGGAAGGAAAAATCAAGCCCACCAAGGCCCTGGACGCGTCCGTCACCTTTCACGACAGCTGCTATCTCGGCCGCTGGAACAACATTTATGACGAACCCAGGAGCGTTCTCGAGGCGCTCCCTTCGGCCAGAATGGTTGAAATGAGTCAGAACCGCGCCGAAAGCATGTGCTGTGGCGCGGGCGGCGGGCGGATGTGGATGGAAGAAAAGCTCGGCAAACGCATCAATGTCACTCGAACCGAGCAGGCTCTGGGCACCAACGCCGAGATCATCGCGTCCTCATGCCCCTTCTGTATAACGATGATCAAGGACGGCCTCACGACGAAAGAGATGTCCGACAAGGTTCGCGTGATGGATCTCGCGGAACTCGTGGATCAGTCGACGCCTTGAAGCTTACCGGACTCTCCCACAAATAAGTGCGGATTAGCTCCATCTATGAGAGCTGATGCGGGAACTGGAATAGATTCGGGGTGGCTCGGCGCATCCATGCGCCGATAATTGCGAGTCGAGGATGTTTGAAGGCATCGCTGACGTGAGCTTTTCATGGTTAAACGAGACCAGCTCTGTAGAAGCTGCTTTGTGTCTCTCCCGACACTGTTCAACGAAAAAACACGCAAAACTCTTTTCAACTGGCTACCTTCTTTACAGAGGTTATACAGGATTCTTGCGCTGAGGCGGTGTTTGAGGTCCCTTTTCAACAACTTAGTTGAATCAGTCAATTTGGCTCGGCGTTTGCTGCGAATACGTAACAAACACAAGATCAAACCGAATCTAAACTGAGGAGAGGACACCGACTATGAACAGGGTTATGAACAGATTGGTTACTTTGTCATTTTTTACGCTCACGCTCTTTTCAGCCCCGCAAGCTTGGGCTTACAGATCCATGTCGCTGAATGTGACGACAGGTGCTCCGAGCTATGGCCTGGTACAGGGGGCAATGTTTTCAGCCGATCTTTATCTGGATAACGGCCCCCTCGGCCTCCTGGGATCTTCTTGGATGGCACCCACCATAGCAACCGGAGGAACGACCGTAGGCACGGCAAAAGCGCTGGATGGCGAGCAGCTTCGAAAATTCGCGAATGATCCGGCAGTCAAGGAATTGGTGGCTTTCGTCGGCGGACGCCAAGCCGAATGCGGCGAGAAATACCGACTCGCCGCCCGAGCGATTTCGGACTACAGACAAAAGGCCAGCATACCGAGCGTCACCTCTGACATGACTGTCGCAAAAGAACTGCTCAAAGGCGCTTTTTCAAGCGCCGCGCAGTGAGTAATCCTTACGTGATGGCTCGCGGCACTCGTTGATCAGTCGACGCCTTGAGACCTTGCTGGAATCTCCCCCAAATAGATGAGGATTGGCTCAAATAGATGAGAGCTGAGGGAACTGGAATATATTCGGAGTGGCCCGGCGCATCGATGCGCCTATAGAGCCGAATGCTCGACGAGTGCTATTTTTTCGATCAAAACATTGGCACTCCTCGAATCCGATAACAGTCCAAACGTGAGTCAAAAGCGACACACGTCAATGAATTCGAGCTCTTAGATACTGACCACATGGACTGCCTTTTGCTTTATTAGACCACAAATGGAGAGTTTTATGAGTACGAGATCAGTTACTTCGATTTTTGTGTTGGCCACAATGCTTTCAATCCAGTCTGCGAGTGCGGTTGGAATTCTCGCGAATATTTCTAAAGCCCCAAGCTATGGGACGAATGAAGCGAGCGCGATATTTGATAGGAATGTGAACGGAGAAAAGGACGCTGCAGGAAAAGTCCTTTTAGGTTCCATTCTTGCTCCCCTCACGGTCGTTACCGGAATCGCCGCAACGGCCAGTGGAACTTCAGAGGCTCTTATGGGTAAGCAGCTTCGCCGTTTTGCCAACGATCCGGCAGTCAAGGAATTGGTGGCTTTCGTCGGTGGGCGCGAAGCCGAATGCGGCGAGAAATACCGACTCGCCGCCCGAGCGATTTCGAACTACAGACAAAAGGGCAACATGCCGAGCGTCACCTCTGACTTGACTGTCGCAAAAGAACTGCTCAAAGACGCTTTTTCAAGCGCCGCGCAGTGAGTAATCCTTAAGGGGCCAAACTGAACGCGATGCTTTATACCAGAGTCGCCCAATTCGTCATTACTGCTCTTCAGGCCACTCTCTGGCTCGTTCCCGCAGCGCACGCGACCACTTTCTCGCTTCAGTTGGATTCGGCAAATCTCACAAAGGAAGAGGAAAGGGCGGCAGCGGATTTCATACGAACTTTAGAATCCAAGCTGCCGCCTAAAATGAAATCGGTTATCGGAAGACCCATTCAAGTGCGGTTTTCCCGGCTCGACTCAACGCGCAACCTCGAAGTAACTTGTGGAACTGTAGAAAAGGAAGGGTTTGTCGCAGGGAAGGTCACCCAATCCGATCCTGATACAATCCTGCTTCATTCAGGCTTGCTTCGCGAGCTTTCGGCTGGGCCGGACGGCAGCCGGAAATTCGCTTGCGGACACAAGAATTTCTATCGCCTCGCACAAGCCACTTTGGCGCACGAACTTCTTCATGTTTATGATTCCACCAAACACCCGGGCTCGCGTCCCCTCTCGGCTCGCGAACAGTATCAAAGGATTGCCGGCTGGCGTCCCAGACTCCTCATCGGAGCAACTCAAAAGAATCAGCAACCGGCGCGGCTCGCTCATCCGTACGAACTCACGAGCCCGCAGGAACATAGCGCGGTCAATTTCGAATCGTTTTTGCTCGACCCGGAGTATCGCTGCCGCCGCCCGGCGTTTCAGCGTATCTTTTCGAAGGAATTTGACTTTGAGCCATTTTCGGCGGCCTCCTGCGAACCCAATCTGGCGGTGATGCATTCGAGTTCCGCAAAAACGACGAAGATCGACCCAAAACGGGTTTATCAGGTTCATTATCTTATGGCAGAGCCGGGTGATGATTCGTCGAGCGGATGGGGCCACTCGATGCTGCGTTTCGTGATTTGTGCGCCCGAACGCCAAACAGTCGGTCCCGACTGCCTGAAAGATGTCGATCATCATTTGGTCGTGAGTTATCGCGCAAATGTTTCCGATTTTAAGATCAGCACCTGGAAGGGCTTAACCGGCAAGTACCCCTCTCAGCCGTTTGTCTTTAAGCTGAAAGACATCATTAAAGAGTATTCACAAACCGAGCTTCGAGGTCTCACCAGTATTCCACTCAAACTCACGGAGAATCAGAAAGACCTGTTAGTTGAAGACCAGATCGAGCAGTTCTGGGTATATTCGGGGAGCTACTATTTCCTGACGAATAACTGCGCCACGGAAACAAGGGACTCTATCGCTTCAGTCGTGGATGACTCCCATCCCTTTATTCGTTCAAGGGCCCTCACGCCTGGGGGGGTATTGGAGGATCTTGAAAAGGCCAAGCTGACCGACTTATCGGTCTTGAAGAATCGTGAAAAGGCCATCAATCAAGGATACATCATTCCATCATATGAGGAGTTGGCTCTCAATCAATCGTTCGAGTCACTCCGGGCGCACATCCCCAAAGAATACAGGAACGTGAAGGATTTTTTGAAAGCGCCTGCGGCAGCAAGAGCAAAGGTGTATCGTGCCCTGCCTGCCCTGCTCTGGACGAGAGATGATATCATCGCTGATTTCATTATTCTCGAAAGTCAAGCAAGCCTGGTTTTAGACGAGAAGTTACGCAAGGAGTTTTTTAGACTCCTGGAATCGAAGGAGCATCCCAGTTCAAAGAATCTAGCCAGACTTGCGGAAAACTACCGTCGGCTGCAAGCGAAGCTTCAGCCTTGGTCAGCCGCGAAATCCGGGTACGGCATCCCTCAGCACCGAGAAATCGATCCCTGCTTGTCTGAACATCAAGCCACACTAAACAGTCTTGGGGAAGAAATCCAGGAACTCATGAAGAGCGCTTACGATGAACCTCTTAATCAGGAAATCGCCGAAACAGAAACTTCGCTCCGGCAACTCCTGCGCTGGTGGTACCAGATCCAAGAAAATCCTGCTCAAATCAGGGCACGCGTGAAAAGCCCGATTCTTCCTTAGAAAAGTTTTATCAATTCTGCCGAGTGGGAATTGCTTGTTCAGCCCAGAATCACACTTCGAACGGTAGGAATGGTGATGATCTCGTCGCGGGTTGGTGATGAAACCGGCGTGTCGTGGTGAAATTCGTTGGTCGGGCATGGCACAAGAGAACTGCTGGCGAGGAGAGAGCGTGCGGTTGGAGTGCTGGCGTACGTCTTGAGGCGCGCAATTCGCGAGAAGGAGAATTTTGAAAAGAGCGGGGCGAGCCCCGAAGGTCCAAACGGTCCAGAACGCTGCGGAGTTCGCTACCACTCCGCCGGCGGAGTCGGAAAATAAGTGCGAATCAAGTCGAATGATATTTTTTGCGAATATTTTTCTTGACGGCATTTCGGATCTTCAACCGGGTTATTATCGGATTTCCTCTATAAGGGCCCTGAAATGAGCGCTGTTTCTTTCAATTGAAATGTTTACAGCTCCTCGTCCGTAGTTTCACCGCCCTCGATATTTCTCGCTCTCAGGGCAACGTCGTGCGTTTTAGAGACCCGAATTTCCCGTGTTAAACATCTTTCCGATGAAACACCTCAAGTCTCTTTCTGATTCAGATCTGCTCAGTCAAACCCAGTTGTTGGTCGCGCGCGAAAGAGAGGTGACGACTGAACTTTTGTGGCATCTCCGTGAAGTAGAGGCGAGGCGTCTTTATGCAGGACAAGGGTACAGCTCCCTTTTTGACTATGTCAGGAGGGGGCTTGGCTATTGCGAGGGCAGCGCAGATAGAAGGATTTCGGCGATGCGTTTGCTGAAGGACTTGCCGGAAATCGAGCCTGCATTGAAACCGGAGAACTCAGCTTATCGAATGCAAGCGCGCTTCAGCACTTCTTCAAAGGTGAGAAGAAAGATCGTGGGAAAAACTATTCCTATGTCGCAAAGAAAGAACTCGTGGCGAAGGTCACCGGCAAATCACGCCGAGACTGCGATCGCCTTCTGGCCGAACTTGCGCCCGAAACACCCAGACCAGAACAGGCCCGGCCGATTTCGGCCACCCAAACCGAAATTCGCTTCACGGCTGAAGAGACACT
The DNA here is from genome assembly GCA_001770175.1 of Bdellovibrionales bacterium RIFOXYD1_FULL_55_31. Lineage (GTDB taxonomy): Bacteria > Bdellovibrionota > UBA1018 > UBA1018 > UBA1018 > XYD1-FULL-55-31. The sequence goes on from MEQK01000195.1 coordinate 5,172, forward strand.
CCTCGTTAAAATTGAGAAACTGAAAGCTCTCCTTTCTCATCGCAACCCGAACCCTTCCTACGCCGAACTGATTGAGATGCTCGCGGATATGGCGTTGAAGCGCTTGGATCCCGAACAGAAGGCGGCTGCTCCAGCCGATGCGTTCCTGGCGCCCGAACAAAACGGCGAGCCGAGGCCCGTAGAGAGCCCTGCGGAAATGCGCCGCCACTCCGCCGGCGGAGAAATCAAAAGCGAAACAGACCCGGCATATTCCTCAAAAGCTGAGAAGCGCCGTATGGAAGCGAGACCAGGGACAATGCACTTTCATCAATAAGGAAACAGGGGTGCGCTGCGATTCCAAACATCTTTTACAAGTTCATCATCTGAAAGACTTTTCCTTGGGAGGCAAGCATACGCTCAACAACCTCACCCTGAGGTGCCGAAATCATAACCTGCATGCCGCGATTCAAACGTACGGGAGTTCGCTGATGAATCGATATCTAAGAGATTGAGCGAGAATATCAGGCGCGTGATTTCGGCTTATTCGCCGCATGCGCGATTTCAATTCACTCCCGCGATTTCAACTCATTCCCCGGCGCGATTCTCCTGGCTAGCGGTTTTTTCTGCCTTGCTGTTCCGAAAACTTACGCCTGTCAAAAACATCGACATGCAGGGCCGCTCACAAACGAAACGAAACTCGCAAGTTCCATGATCGCTTGGGGCCAGTTTGGCTCGACCCGGAAAACTTCGTGGCACATTCCTTGGACTACGGCGGTCGGCGCTTTCCATGCGCGCTGAGGTTATATGTTGCGAAATTACCGTCGTTCGGAGCTACTAATAATCGGTGTTATCGGGTCCATGATGATCACGCTTTCTCTCGGGCGATGCAGTCCGATTTCCCCGAGCGTGCCGAAAGTCGCCCTTCGGGACAGCCTCCCGAAGCCTGATTCGTCCGGCCACGCGGAAGCCCCCGTCATGGAAATGAAATATAAAACATATTCAGTTCTGGAAAATACCGGTATCGCCAAGACACTCCGATTTTTCGGGAATCATTCGATCACGCTTTCCCCGGACCTCCTCAAGGAGTTCAAGGACTGGGGCAGCGTAGAGATACCCATCGGGGAACTTCTTTCAGGCGAGGGCCGCCAGATAGGAATCGGGTATTTCAAGATTTCAGAAGAAGCAGGCCTGGACCGGAAAGGTCTCGACCAGTTTGAAACAACTCTTGAGCTTTCCCCTGCCGGCGTTTGGGTCTTGTCGGTTTCATCCTCGACTCCGGCCGAGCTGGCGCAAAAGGTTCTGGAAGGACTCGTCAACATCACGCTGTCTTTTAGCTCCGTAGACGCCGGGAGCGCCGAGCTTTCCGTAAACGCCGAGGACAGCGCCGCGGCGAAGCCATAACGGCGTCCGAACTGCCTAACCCAATGAGCGTCCTCGCAGCAGATCTTTTACTACTCCGTACATGACCACGGGGAGCGCTTCGAGTTCGCCAACCTCCCGAAGCAGGCCATTACCCTTGCGAGCCAGCTCACGGCAAAGCTCCAGGCTTGCCCGTTCCTGTCCCATCTTAAGAACGATCAAATGTGGAAACCGCGGTGCAAGATATGCGGGATCGCGGCCGGCGGTATACTTTCCGTCCGTGAGAAGAACCGTCGAGGCGGGCCTCGTCTGACCACTGATTCGGGTTTCCTTCAATAGCTTCAGCGCGGCCGCCATCCCGTCCTCGAGATGGGTATAGCCCTGCGCGGGAATGTCGAGAAAACGTTCGATCAGCTCGAGCACGGAAACGCGCTCCTCGGGGTGCTTGATCACTTTCGCTTCATTTTCGAAAGCGATGATCCCGATTGAATCATCCGGAAACTGCAGAAGTACGACCGCAAGCGCAACCGCGGTCAGGGCGAGTTTCTCGCCGGTCATCGAAAGACTCGTGTCGAGGCTGAGGATGATCGGCTGCTTTCGATGAGCGCGGTAACTCATCCAAATGTCCTGCGGTAACGGACTTTCATTTCGACAACTCACGAGCGGTGAGTTTTCAAGCGTTTCTTCGACATCCAGATCAGGCTGCTCGGCCGAGGGTGGCAACTCACTCAAAGAACAGGAACGCTGGTCCACCGGCAGAACAACAGATCCAAGGACATTTCTGGCCCGCTCGATGATGGAGTCCGCCGAGAGCCTTCTGAGCCGTGGCACGAGGGCCTTCATCGACGGTCTGGCCTTAAGCTCGTGATACCGGATCGCAAGATCCCATCCCGCGAACTGAAACATCTCGCCGGAAAGATCGTCGGAGTCTGTTTCCGGAGGGTAGAAGAGCTTCTGGTCCTGCCCGCGCCCACCCGTGAGAGCTTCACGCGAGACGTCTTCGCCCTCGAGTGGGATCTGCTTCGCGTTATTCAGCGCTTTTTTTTTAACCCGTTCGGACCCGGCTCCGACTTGAGCGATTCGAGAACGGCGGCGACCCATTCTTTCAGTAGCTCTTCCAACTCAAGATCGAGCGGAAGCTCAGAATCAGCTTCACGTTCAATTTCAATCCGGGTCGGAAAGGCCATCAGAACCGCGGTCAAAAAGGCCTCCTCGAAAGGAGTTCCTCGGCGAAGAAGTGCGGTCGTGATCTCGGCAGTGCTGATTGCCGCGCGAATCGAGGCACCCCGCCTGACCCTGGGATGCTCGCGAGTGATTCTTGCCATGCGAACGGCCGCGAGGGCCAGCCGGCGGCCCTCGGCGGGCCCGCTCTCGCCAAGCAAGCGCGAAACAATTGCGAACTCCTCCTGCTCTTTTTGATAGTCAAGCTTGACGAGTTCAAAACGGTCCAGAATGGCCTCGCTCAAGTGAGATGTGGCCACGAATTCTTTCGGATTTTGAGTGGCGATCACAAGAAATTTTTGCGCCGCGCGAACGGTTCCGAGGCGGGGGATCGAAAGGATTCGTTCGTCAATCGCGGGCAACAGCACATTCTGCACGCCCTCGGGAAGCCGGTTCAATTCATTGATGAAAAGAACACCGCCCCTTTGCATCGCTTCCACCAGTGGCCCCGGAATGAAGGCCTCCTTCACGAAACCCTTTCGAATAACCATCGGCGGGTCAAACCAGCCGGACATTTTCTGTTCGGTATAGCGGCTGTCGCCGTCAATCCGATAGACCGGCAAACCCAGCTCGCGAGTGACGGCGAGCGCAAGATGAGTTTTGCCGACGCCGACGGGACCCTCAAGGAGAAGGTTCTTTCGGGCGCTCAG
>MEQK01000196.1 GCA_001770175.1 Bdellovibrionales bacterium RIFOXYD1_FULL_55_31
AGCGCCCATCCAGACTTCCATCAGCTGGCTGATCGACCAGATCACATCGGGTTTTCAAAACTATATCTATCTCTGGAATACGCGCAAGGATAACGCGATACTTCTCGAGGAAAATCGAAAGCTCCTGAACCTTATCGCAAACCTTCGCGAAACTCAGCAGGAGAACCTCCGTCTGAGAAAGCTGCTTAATTTCGAAGAAAAATTCCATATTGAATCCATTCCCGCCCGCGTGATCGCAAAGGACGTTTCGACGGAGTTCCGCGCGATCCGGATTAACCGCGGCGAACGTTCGGGAGTTCAGAAAAACATGGCCGTGGTGACGAACGAAGGGATAGTCGGCCGCGTGCTCAGAACGACGCCGAATACAGCGGATGTGGTGACGATCCTCGACCTACTCTCCGCGGTTGACGCCATCGATGAACGCTCTCGCGCGCGCGGCGTGGTCGAAGGTCTTACGGACGAAACCTGTCAGCTCCGTTACGTGCTCAGAACCGATGACATCCAGATCGGCGACGTCCTGATTTCAGGTGCTCTTGGCGGAATTTTCCCGAAAGGTGTCCCGATCGGACTCGTGTCCAAAGTCAATCGAAAGCCCTTTGGGATCTCTCAGGAGGTCGAAGTCCGGCCCAGCGTGGATTTTTCGAAACTCGAAGAGGTGCTTGTCGTCACCAATGCCAGCAGTGAGTTTATTACCGCGGCGAATCCAGGATCCTCCGCGACCTCAACCGCCCCGCTCTCGCCGCAAAAACCCGCGCAAACGACCACCCAAACCTTAAAAGGAGCGACCAGTCAATGACCCGGCTTCTGCTCCGGGCCCTGAACGCCCCCGCACTGATTCTCCTCGTCGCGTTCGGCGTAGCAATCCAGACTTCTCTTTTCGCGTGCTGGCCGCTTTCCTACTTTCAACCGGACGTCGTGCTGATCGCGGTGATCTGGTGCGCTCTCAGGAGGAACTTCACCGAAGGTGGCATCCTCGTCCTGATTGCGGCCGAGATCGCTGAAATTCACAGCGCCGCCCCCAGAGGGGTTTTTCACATTACCTACATGCTTCTGTATCTGCTCGTCAGGGGTGCCTCGAAGCTGTTCGTCATTCCCGATCTCGCGTCCTTCATTATCGTGACTCTCTTCGGCTCCATCTTCTCGAAATTCTCGAATATGACCGTACTTCACTATCTCGCGCCCCACACGAGCCAGTGGAGAAATACGCTGTTCCTGCTTTTCCCGGGAGCGGCCGTCGAAGGCTTCGCCGCGATCTGGCTCTATCGATGGCTCGAGAAATTCGATGCGCTCACTTTCAAGGACAAGCGGACGGAGGAGTCGCTCGAAAACGAGCTACAGCTGCAAGACGAAGGATTTTAGATGGCTTTTCTCGGACAGGAAGAACAGATCAGGGAGTTTCAGGATCGATTCCGGTATCTCTACGCGGCCGTGTTTCTGGTGATCGGCCTCCTCCTTTCGCGGCTCGTCTACCTCCAGATCCTGAACGGCGAGAAAATGCGCCAGTATTCCGAGGAAAACCGAATCAAGCGGGTCAAAATCGCAGCACCTCGCGGGATGATCTTCGATCGCAACAGGACGCTGCTGATCGACAACCGCCCCGCCTTCGATCTTGAGATCATTCCTCAATACCTCCGTGAATCGCGGCAGACGGACCAGGTTCTCGGGATGCTTTCCAAACTGATCAAAATGCCCAAGGAAGAGATCCAGGGTATTTTGGAAAAAGCGCGCGGCCAACCCTCCTTCATGCCCGTCAAAATCAAACCGGATCTGACCCGCGACGAAGTTGCGGCGATCGAAGTCTGGAAGATCTCCATGCCCGGCGTCGAAGTGAAGGAGGAAATCAAGCGCACGAATATCTACGGAGATATTGCCGCCCACCTTTTGGGGTACATCGGCGAGGTGAATTCAGCCGAACTGCCGATCCTGAATAAGACCGCTCAGAAATATAAGCTCGGCGACAGCATCGGGAAGTTCGGCCTCGAACAGCGGATGGAAGACACCCTTCGGGGAATCGATGGCGAGGAGATCAAGGAAGTCGACGCCCTCGGCCGCGTGAAGCTCGCAAAAGGCAAGGGCCGCGTCCTGGAGAACAACGCGGGGAAGCCGGCCAAACCGGGCAAGAACCTGATTCTGACGATCGATCAGGATCTGCAGCTCGCGGCAGCCAAGGCCTTTGGCGACAAAATCGGCGCGCTCGTCGCCGTCGATCCGAGAAATGGCGAGGTTCTCGCCATGATCTCGCGGCCCTCGTTCGACCCGACTGAGTTTTCACGCGGGATTCCCACCGCAATCTGGAACAAGCTTCTCACGAACGAAAACCACCCGCTTCGCGATAAAACAATTCAGGATCATTATTCGCCCGGTTCGGTGTTCAAGACCGTCACGGCGGTCGCCGGCCTGGAAGAAGGCGTGATTGACGAAAAGAGCACCTTCCGCTGTACCGGCTCGATTCGGGTCGGTAACCGCGTCTATCACTGCCATCTGAAGAGAGGGCACGGGGAAATCAACGTGGTCACGGCGCTGACGCAAAGTTGTGACGTATTTTTCTACCGAGTAGCCCAGAAATTAAAGAGCGTCGACGACCTCGCCAAATGGGCAAGACATCTCGGAATCGGCAGTAAAACAGGCATCAGCCTGGCGCGAGAAGTCCCCGGCCTGATCCCGACGGAAGAATGGAAGATGAAACGCTTCGGCCAACCCTGGAACGGCGGCGAAACCGTAAGCGTCGCGATCGGCCAGAGCTTCGTTCTCACGACAGCGATCCAGCTCGCAAACACGTATGCCGCCATCGGGAACGGTGGAACACATTACCGGCCTTATATCGTGAAATCGATCGAGTCCTACGACGGACGGGTGGTCAAGGAGTTCCAACCTGAAATATTGGGCACCCATGAGCTTTCCCCGAAGACGGTCGAACTTGTAAAACAAGGCCTCTGGGGCGTTATCAATAGCCCGCACGGGACGGCCTATCACCAGAGGCTGCCGGGCATGGATTTCACCGGAAAGACCGGAACCGTCCAGATCATGCGCCTTTCGGCGGACAAGATTTACCAGAAATGCGAAAACATGAAATTCAGGGAACGTCACAACGGGGTATTCGTCGGCTTCGCGCCGCTGAAAGATCCGGTAATCGCGGTCGCCGTTATCGGCGAGCACGTCTGCCATGGCTCGACAGGCGCGGCCCCGGTCGCCCGGGCGGTGGTCAAAACGTACCTTGAAAAATACTATCCCGATCTCTACAGCGAAAAAGCCGTCGCGGCGCGCCTGAAAGCCCATGGGCAGGCCACTTTCGTCCCGCCACCGCCTAAACGAGTCGATCCCGAGGACGAGGATGTCGTCATCAATGACGACAACGTTCCGGCCTCCGATCTCGGCGCGCCGCATGTCCCGCCAGGCCTTCCGCCGAGCCCCCCCAAACCAACCCGCGATACTTCGCGGGATGCGCTTCCGGATTCTGCCGTGGATAATGAAGATGAATGACGACGAAACCCTGAGAGGTCGAGGATTATGAATCACTCCTGGATGGAAACCCCCGAAAGCCCCGATCCTTCGAGCACGATGCGGGTCGGTCTGTATGAAGAAGAGTTCAAGAAATTCAACTGGAGCCTTTTGATTATCGCACTTACGCTCATCGGAATCGGGATTTTCAACCTGATCAGCGCGACCGGAGTCCAGGACAAGTCACTCGGACTTTATAAGAACCAGCTCCTCTGGTGCGGGCTTGGCTTGGCCCTGACCGCATTGATTCTGTTGCCGCATTATTCCGTCTTCTCGCGACTGGCTTACGTCATTTACTTCGCCAATCTCCTGCTGCTCGTCGGCGTTCTTGTGTTCGGGAAGTCCTCACTGGGCGCCAAGCGCTGGATCGGGATCGGCGCGTTCAGAATTCAGCCCTCCGAGTTCATGAAGCTCTCGCTCGTGATCTGCCTTGCAAAGTATTTCGAGACGGATCGAACGGTCGGGGGCTACGGTTTCAAGGATCTGCTCCTGCCAGGTCTCCTGGTGATGATACCCGCCGGCCTCATCATGGTACAACCGGACCTCGGGACCGCTCTGACCATCCTGGCCACGTTCGTGACGATGATGCTTTTCATGAGAGTCCGGACTCGCACTCTTGTGATTATCGGCATTTGTTGCGCGGTCGCCCTGCCCACCATCTACAAATTCGGGCTGAAACCATACCAGCGGCAACGTATTATTTCCTTTCTCGACCCGATGGCCGATCCGAAGGGCTCCGGATACAATTCCATTCAATCGATGATCGCGGTCGGGAGCGGCCAGTTACTCGGGAAAGGATATAAAAAAGGCACCCAGAGTCAGCTCAAGTTCCTGCCGGAACATCACACTGATTTTATTTTTTCCGTCTTTAGCGAGGAACATGGTTTTGTCGGCTGCGCGATTGTGCTGGCGCTATATCTCGGTCTTTTGCTGAACGGACTTTCTGTCGCCTACCAGTCGCACGACAAATTCGGCCTGCTGCTCGCGCTTGGAATCGTGACAGTCTTTTTCTGGCACATCTTTGTAAATATGGGGATGGTCATGGGTCTTCTACCGATTGTCGGAGTTCCACTTCCGTTTCTGAGTTACGGAGGATCGTCGCTGGTGACCTCCATTCTCGGAATCGCCATCCTTACGAACATCGCAAATAAAAAATTCATGTTCTAACGGGCGTTCTGAAGTGTTACCATTCCGGTAACGTCAAAAGGGGGCTCAAAATGAATGAGTTTTCGAGCATTTCGTGCATCAGGTGGATTGCATTTGCCACGGCTGTCGTGGGCATGGGAATCAGCATGCCGAGCTGCCCGGGACAACAGGCCATGCAACAGCAACTTGAGACGCTCCAAACGAGCAATGCTGACTTGTCAAAACGAGTTCAGTCCCTCGAAGGGACACTGAGAACCACGACGAACGAAATGACTCAGATCAAACAACTCCTGACCCAGATCACGGGAGCCATCCAAGCTCAAAAGACGAGCATCGATCAGCTCAATACGACGGTCGGACATCTGCAGAGTTCAAAAGGGTCGCGAGCGACCCCGACCAAACGAAGACGATAACTCCACGCCCAAGAGTGCTGAATTCTTATATCTTGTCAAATTTTAACAATTAAGGATTTTCACACTCAAAACAGATAGTTGCCGCAACATTCTTAATTTTATTTAACTTCGACTCAGTGCTAAAATAGCCTAAGAGGATCACATCTTAAGCGATTTTTGCCGAACGTTATATGAGGCGGAGTTTGATGCTCAGATATTTTCGACCCGAAATCGGGTTTCTAGTTTTGCTTGCGACGCTTGGGGCCGGGTGCGTCAACCCGGTCAGCCCGCCCGGAGCGCAGTCCCTTGTGGCCACGAAAGGGCCACCGATGCAGCTCCAGTATGCAACTAGCCCGGCGAATTACCCTCAAACTATCGAAATCACTCCAAACACCCTGAGCGCCCAAGGTCAGATTGATCGCCTCTCAATTCGCCCAGCAACACTTCCGGACGGACTCACGTTCGACAGCGCCACCGGAACGATTTCGGGAACTCCCACGCAAATCACGCCAGCAACCGAGTACATTGTCACGGCTTACAACGGCTACGGCTCGAATTTTACCCGACTCGTGATCGCGATCACCGATATCCCTCCCGTCATGAGTTACGCGGGAGACACTACCCTGGTTTACAACATCGGCGTTCCAATCGCGCCGATAACCCCCACCCTCAGCGGCGGTCCAGCGACCGATTGCCTGGCGTATCCACCGCTCCCAGAAGGCCTTACCGTCTCCCCGACTTGCGAAATCTCGGGGACCCCGACTGAAAGCGAAACAGCCGCCAATCATTTCGTTTTCGCGGTCAACTCGGGGGGTTCGTCTTCGATTCTCTTCAACATCACGGTCATCGATAACCCGCCAACGATCAGCTATCCAGCGTCGCCGTTCACCTTCTATCGCGGAATCGCACTCACAACGGTCAGCGCCACTGCGGGTGGCGGGGAAATCACGTCTTGTGCGGCCGCGCCCAGCTTGCCTGCGGGCCTGACGCTCGGAGCCGATTGCGCCATCTCGGGCATACCGAGTAACCTCCTGGCCGCCACTCCACACACGATTACAGCGACAAACAACGGTGGGTCCGCGAGTGCCGGGATAAGTATCGCGATCCAGGATCTGGTTCCGGACATCAGCTTTTCAGGAACTCCGTTCACGTTTACCAAAGGAACAGCGATCGCCGCGCTGATTCCGACCAACGATGGAGGCATCATCGACAGCTGTACTCCGACCCCCGCACTTCCGGCTGGACTGGCGCTTTCCGCGAATTGTCAGATCACCGGAACACCGACCACCGTCGCGGCAGCGACAAACCATGCGATCAAGGCGACAAACGGGGCTGGCAATTCAACCGCGACCATCAACATCAAAGTTAATGATATCCCTCCGAAATTCAGATATGCTTCGAGCGCGTTCATTTTCCTGAACAGATCCGCGATCACACCGAAAACAGTGACTTCAACCGGCGGTGCGATTACGGGGTGTTCCTCCAGCCCGGCGCTTCCAGCGGGACTGAGCCTCTCGAGCGACTGCACCCTTTCAGGCACCCCAAGTCAAAGCGCGCCGGCGACAACCTATTTGATCACGGGCACAAACAGCGGAGGTTCCGGAACCACAACCATCAGCATTACCGTGCAGGAAATCCCGCCGGTTCTGTCGTTCGCGGGCAGCCCTTTCACGTTTAACAAGAACGTCCCGATCACCGCGAAGACTCCCGCCAACTCCGGAGGCACTGTCACCGCGTGCACTTCAACGCCACCGTTACCGACAGGCCTCGTGCTTTCGTCGACTTGCATTATCTCAGGAACCCCCGCGGTCACGAGCGCTGCCACAGCTTACGCCATTACGGGCACCAATTCGGTCGGAAGCTCGGCACCGAACATTTCCATTACCGTCAACGACACGCCCCCCAATATCACCTACACTGGCAGCCCCTTCAATTTCACGTTGAATTCCCCGATCACCACCTTGAGCGCGACCAATACGGGCGGAGCCCCCACCTCGTGCTCGATCGCGCCAGCGCTTCCCGCGGGTCTCGCCATTTCCAATTCCGACTGCTCGATTTCCGGGACGCCCACCGCGCTCAGCACCGCCGCCGATTACACCATCACGGCGACAAATACGGGCGGATCTTCGACGGCCACCATCAACATCACGGTCAAGGATTCCGCTCCCGCGATCTCTTATGCCGGAAACCCGTACAACTTTTTCAAGGACAGCGCGATAACAGCTCTCTCTCCCGCGAACACGGGCGGAGCCATTGTTTCCTGCGCGATCAGCCCTGCGGTTCCCGCAGGCCTGACGTTCTCGGCGACCGATTGTGCCCTGACCGGCACACCCACCGCCGTGACCGCGAGCACGAGCTACACAGTAACGGCGACGAATTCGGGCGGATCGTCCGCCACCGTTCTGGTCTTCGAAGTCAAGGACGTCGCGCCCACCCTGAGTTACAGTCCTGCCAGCCATATCCTTGCCAAAGGGGATGCAGTCTCGATCACCGCGACAACCGGAGGCGGAACGATCACCTCATGCAATTCGAGTCCGGGGTTACCCGCAGGCTTTATCATTTCGAACACGACGTGCAATGTCACCGGGACGGCAAACGCCGTTTCGCCTGCCGCGAGTTACACCATTACGGCGGCGAATTCTGGCGGATCTGTATCCAGCATTCTCAACATCACCGTCAACGACCTCCTGCCGAACATCAGCTTCGCGGGGAACCCCTTCGAATACCCTTTAAATGTCGCCATAGCGACCTTAACGCCGACGAATACCGGCGGCACCGTTGTTTCGTGCGAATCGAGCCCGACACTTCCGGCCGGACTGACCTTGTCGAACACTTGCGTTCTAACGGGGACACCCACGGTACTCGCGGCAGCTGCCGATTACACGATCATTGCCACGAACTCCGCGGGATCTGATTCCAAGTCGATCAACATCACAGTCAAAGATACCGCACCCACCATCAGCTATATCGGAAGCCCGTATACATACACGAGAGGATCGGCGATTCCATTGCTGACACCGACGACAGGTGGCGGCGCGATCGTCTCCTGCGCTTCGAGCCCTGCATTACCGGCGGGCTTGAGCCTCTCCTCGGGGTGCATCCTGAGCGGCACTCCGACTGCCATTGCCGCGGCGGCGGACTACACGATCACCGCCACCAATAGCGGCGGTTCGAATTCGGCGACCATCAACATCACGATCAAAGATGTCGCCCCGAACATTTCTTACGCTGGGAGTCCGTTCACGCACACCAAAGACGTGACGATCGCGTCTCTCACTCCGGCAAACTCCGGTGGAGCAATCGTCTCTTGCAATTCCGTACCGGCATTGCCGGCCGGATTGAGTCTCTCCTCCGGATGCGTCCTGAGCGGCACTCCGACTGCCATTACCGCAACCGCCGATTACGTGGTCACCGCCACCAACACGGGCGGCACGAGCAGCGCCACGATCAACATCACCGTGAACGATGCGAAGCCGGTCATTTCATATGCGGGAAGTCCGTTCGCCTATATCATCAACGGCGCCATTGCAGCCCTGAACGCCTCGAACTCCGGTGGAACGATCACGAGTTGCGTTTCAGCCCCGCTTCTCCCGACAGGTCTGGCGATTTCCGCGACTTGCGCGATCACCGGAACACCGACGGCGTTGACCGCAGCCCAAACCTATACGATTACCGCTTCCAATACCGGCGGCTCTTCATCATTTGGGATCAGCATTGCCGTAGTCGACGACGCTCCTCTGATCGATTATCTCCCGACTTCGTATAACTTCACCTATACCAAAGGCACGGCGATCGACGCGCTCACGCCCAACAACAGCGGTGGCGCGATCACCTCGTGTTCCGCGAGCCCCGCGTTGCCCACGGGGCTGAGCCTCTCCTCCACCTGTACCCTGTCGGGAACGCCCTCGGCGATCCGAGCGGCGCAGGATTATGCGATTCAAGCCACGAACAGCGGCGGATCCTCTTCATCCGTGATCACCATCACGGTGAACGATACGGCCCCTGTAATCGCTTACCCGGGCAGCCCTTTTGTTTACACGCTGAATGCGGCGATCGCGACCGTAACTCCGACCAATACTGGCGGCGCCATTCTCTCCTGCGCGTCGATTCCATCGCTGCCGGCCGGCCTGAACCTTTCCTCGACATGCGTGATCACCGGCACGCCAACCGCGCTTAGTACGCAGGCGGATTACACGATTACCGCCACGAATTCGGGCGGGAACTCCTCGGCCGCCGTTCGAATCACGGTCAATGCCACGGCCCCCGCGATCAGCTATCTCGGGAGTCCCTTTGTTTACGTTAAGAATTCCGCGATTCCGGGACTGAACCCGGCCAACACAGGTGGAACGATCGTATCCTGTGCATCAAACCCCGCGCTCCCGGTCGGTTTGAATCTCTCCTCAGTCTGCGTTCTGACGGGAACACCGGCTACGGTAGCCGCCGCCGCGGATTACACGATCACCGCCACCAATAGCGGCGGTTCAAGCAGCGCGACGATCAATATCAAAGTGAACGATTTGGCCTCAAACCTCAGCTACGCGGGCAGCCCGTTCACTTACACGAGAAACGCGGCGATCAGCGCGTTAACACCCTCGAACAGCGGCGGGACGATCGTCTCCTGCAACGCGGCTCCGGCGCTTCCGGCCGGGCTGAGCCTTTCCGCGACCTGCGTTCTGAGCGGCACGCCCACCGTTTTGGCGGGCGCCGCGGACTATGTCGTCACCGGGACGAATTCGGGAGGGTCCAGCAATGCCACGATCAATATCAGGGTTCTCGAACTCGCTCCCAATATCAGCTACACGCCCGATACCCATGCGTTCGTGCTCCGTGAAGCGATCCCGGCCGTTAACCCCACGAATACCGGTGGGACGATCACTTCCTGCAGCCCCGCTCCGGCGCTTCCGGCCGGGCTAAGCCTCTCAGCGACTTGCGTGATCACGGGTACTCCGAGCGTGACGAGCGGCGCCTCAAACTACACGATCACCGCGCAAAATTCGGGTGGAAGCTCGACCGCGACCGTGACAATCCGGGTGAAGAACCAGCCGCTGATTCTTTTTTACGGCAAGACAGCCTTGGGCGGAGGTTTCAACGGCACCGCACCGCTCTCCGCGAATATCTGGAAAACAACCGCGGATGGCCAAACCCGTTCATCCCTGACCTCAATGCCCAACCTCGGACGCGATTCCATTTATCCGTCTTTCTCGGCATCCGGCGCCAAGGTCCTTTACTGCTCAAAACGCGCCCTCGACGGCACGGTAGGCAGCCCGGCAAACGGGTCGTACGACATCTGGACGGCGACTTCGACCGGAGCCAGCCCGACCGGTATTACCGCGAATACGAATAATAATCGCGACAGCGATGACCCGCCGGTCTTTTCACCGGATGGTACGAAAGTCGTGTTCGCTTCCAAAACATCCCTGAACGGACTTCCTGACGGAAACCCGGCAAGCCTCTCTTATAACATCTGGATCATGGATGCCGACGGATTGAATAAAGCCGCCTTGACCGCAAACAGCGTCGCGGGTCTCGATAGCCGGGCGCCGGTTTTCTCGCCCGATGGGATGACGATCTACTTCCACTCGAAAACGGCACTGGACGGCTCGAATAATGGAACGGCCGCGAACTCATTCAATATCTGGAAAATCAATCGCGACGGGACCGGAAAAACGAAGCTCACTAACGAAACACTGGCGGCAAAAGACTGCACGGAACCGTCCGTTTCACCCGATGGGTTGACACTAATCTATGTATCAAAGGCCGATATAGGAATGACGCCGGCAAGCTCCACGAATATATGGAAGATGAACGTTGATGGGACAGAACGTACCGCACTCACGATTAACACCAACGCGGCAATGGACAGCAAGAACCCGCATTATTCCAGCGACGGCAGCGAGATCGTCTTCGCCTCGAAGATGAACGTGAATGCCGCCGCGGTCAGTTCATTCAATATCTGGAAGATGGCGTCGACGGGCGCCAGTCAGGTCGCGCTGACCACGAACAACGCTGCCGCGCTCGACAGCGATTCGCCGAACTTCTCCCCTGACGACGCCAGAATCGCCTTCATTTCGAAAATGAACGTTCTCGGCACAGCCGCGAGTTCGACGAATCTATGGGTCATGAACTCCGATGGCACCGGACAGACGGCCATCACGCAGAATACGAACGCCGGCCTCGACAGCTATCTCTCACCGCATTCGATCTGGTTTCAGGAACAGTGATGACCTGATAGGATCATGTCGAATGGAGCACTACTTCCCTTACAGCCGATATCTAAAGAACATTTTCGGCGGGAAAACCTACAAAATCGTCGTTACTAGCGGGCTCTCCTGCCCAACGCGCGACAATTCCATCGCAAGCGGCGGTTGTGCGTTCTGTGACGTTCGGGCTTCGAGTTCATTTTTTGGTTTTGGCTTCGGTCAAAAAAATCCTGCGCGGACTGTCGCAGAGCAGATCAAATCGGGCATGCCGGCGATGCGTGAACGCTTCGGAGCCAAAAAGTTCCTCGCCTATTTTCAAAGCTACACGAACACGTATGCTGACGCGGCGTTTTTGCGCGAATTGTACCAGGCAGCCCTGAATCAACCCGGGATTGAAGGACTTTGCATTTCAACCCGCCCTGACTGCCTTCCTGACCCGGTTCTCGAGCTGCTCGAGGAACTCGCGAATCGTGCTTACCTTTCACTGGAACTCGGCGTCCAATCCTTCGAAGACGAAACCTTGCAATGGCTCGGGCGCGGACACGACAGTGAATGCGCTAAGAGAGCCTTGGAGCGCCTACGACTTCGCGCCCCGCACGTTCATGTCTGCGTTCATCTGATACTCGGAGCGCCGACCGATTCACCAGATGCGGCAACAAAGGCCGCGCGACTGATCAATAGTTCCGGTGCCCGCGGCGCCAAGCTCCATCAACTCATGGTCCTCGAGGGAACTGAACTCGCCCGACGATGGCGTGAAAACCCGTTCCCGACCCTCTCCATCGATCAATATGCTGACGCAGTTATTGAATTCATTGAAACGCTCTCCCCGGGAATTTACATTGAGCGACTCTGCGCCACCGCCACTCGCGCCGAAGAGTGCCTCGCGCCAGACTGGAGCCGAACGAGGTGGACACCTCATAATCGTTTACGGGAAATCCTCGCAGCGAGATCGTGCCGACAGGGCACAAAAGCTTAAACGGACTGCAGCTTAAGAAGGCTGCGCAGCTGACCGCATGCGGCCAGAATCTCAGCGCCCCGAGAGACCCGAATCAGTGCAGTCAAACCGTGATCAACCAGGTATTTTTGGAAAGCAGTGACCCGCTGTTCTGAGGGCTGTCGATACACGGAGCCCTCATGCTCGTTGAAGGGAATGAGATTGATCTTGCACGGAATCCCGCGAATCCAGTCCGTCAGGCGGGCGGCGTCTTCCAGCGAATCGTTGAAGCCACCAAGAAGAACATATTCGAACGTGATCCGTCGATGGCTCCCCAGCGGAAACTTTCTGCAAGCCGCCATGAGCGCTTCGATATTCCACTTCTTGTTGACGGGCATGATCTCGGTCCGCTGCTCATCCGTGGTCGCATTCAACGAGATCGCGAGCGAGATATCGATCCTTCGGCCCAGTTCCTCGATTGCGGGCACAAGCCCGCTTGTGCTCACGGTCACCTTGCGTTTCGAGAAATTCAAGCCATCCTGATCCAGGAG
Source organism: Bdellovibrionales bacterium RIFOXYD1_FULL_55_31 (assembly GCA_001770175.1). GTDB lineage: Bacteria > Bdellovibrionota > UBA1018 > UBA1018 > UBA1018 > XYD1-FULL-55-31. The sequence continues at coordinate 12,722 of MEQK01000196.1, forward strand.
TATCTGAGAGGCTTTGATCACGTTTTCAAGATTATGAAGGGGCTCTCCCATTCCCATGAAAACAATATTCGTCAGGGGGGCGAGGACCCGCATTTCGAGGACTTGAGCGATGATTTCGTGAACCTCAAGATTGCGGTCGAGTCCCTGGATGCCCGTCAGACAGAATTTGCAGCCCATCGCGCAACCAACCTGGCTCGAAATGCAGGCTGTGAGCCGGCTCCATTCCGCGTCGCCTTGGAATCGCGGTTGGGTTTCCGGCTGTGTTTCCGAGTCCAGTTCGAGTTCGCGGGCGGCGACGGGAATGATCACACTCTCAACAGTCTTGCTGTCTGTCAGCTCCCAAACAAACTTCACCGTCCCATCGTCCGCCTGACGACGTTCAAGGACCGGAGGGCGATAGAGTTCAATATTCACCTTGAGCCACTCTCGAAGTTCCTTTGAAAGATCGGTCATCAGATCCCAGTCGAACGTAAATCGCTGATAAACCCAGTGGAAAATCTGCTTTGCGCGGTAGCGCGCACGTTGTGCAATCTTTTTCTCCGCGTCCTCCGGAGAAACCGCCTGCCGCTCGATTTTGGCGCGGCCGATCGGCCTAAGCAGATCCGCGAGTTCAGATTGGGTCAAGGATTGAAAATAGATCATTGCGCTCGGTTTTTAGCGGTTTCAATGCCCGAATTCAAGGAAAGTTCCGCGGCAAAGCCGGAATATCAACATTCAGAGTCCGAAAACTCCGCGTAACGTCATCAGGCCAAGAAAGTCCCAGCGGAGCGGCACCAGCTTCACTCGATCGGTCTGCAGCCCCGAGGCGATCTTGCCCCATGGATTCGGCGAATCAGACCAGTCGAGCCAATCCCGGGCCGCGACGAATACGCCCTGAACAGGGACCATGTGCTTTTCAGAAAGATACTTCACGACGTCCTCAGGCTGCCGACAACGCTCGGCACCCATGGAGGAGAGATCGGATTTATGAAAAAGCTCAAGCCGGCCTCTCCGTACGAGAATAAACAGATCTTCCGAGGGCTGCCCTTCCAACCGAATAAAAATGCCATAAGCGGAAGGGAGAACTTTTTTCCACCACCCCTGGATCGCCGAAAGAAGAAAATGCGGACGGTAGAGAGGATCGCGGCCATTGCTCACGGCATGAACATCCGTCCGAGCCATCGTGCCAGCGGGCGCATTCGGGCCGCGTTTCGAGGCAAGCGCCTCTTCCGCCTTGGACCGCAGAAACTCCATCTGATCCTGAAAATGCGGAAGCCCCAGCATATCGACCATCCATTCGTCGACGTCCGCGCGCGCGAACGAAACGAGCTCCCGATGAGAAAGTTCGGCGGCCATCTCCTCAAACCGGGCTCCGATCCAATCCGAAAGGTCTTCCGATTCCGCGAAAGCGGAAATGATCACGTCTTCTTCCCGGATCACCAGGACCGGTCCTGCCGGCTCGGCGCTTTGCCTGACTAGCGAGCGGCGCCTTGGATAAAACATCGACTGGAAACTGCGCCAATCATACGTCAGTTCCATGAGCCTCCCCATGCGTTATCACCGATTGCTCAAGTCGGGGAGCACCCCGCGCAACGCCCGCTTCGGGCTGAACGCGCTTTGCATTCCGATCCGTATTCACCGCAAGAGACAACACGCCACAAGGTGCCGCCTCCAACGAAAACCGATTCGCCACGACCGGGTCCGTTTCAGCGGCGCCGACTGCCGCATCGGCCGAAAACCACCCCGCGAAATCCGAAACAGCGACTGCATTTGGAAAAATGATATCGGCGGCAACATGACGCCGCGTTTCGTTCAGAATAAAAATACCGAGTTGGGCATCCGGCTTTTCCAGCGGAATCACGTTAAGCCGGCTATCGCTCATTCGACAGTACCCTTCGACCTCGCCCAGCGCGAGCATGGAGCCGACAAAGGCGCCCCACGGAGCGGGCGTCTTATCAGGAACTTCGAACAGAACTAGCTTCCCTTCCCCAAACGAGTGAAGGTGGTACGGGATCCCGAGGTCAACGTCGATCCGCTTTGTCGAGCCGGTCACGGCTTCGAGTTCTCGTCGTGCGGCTTCGGTATAAAGTGTTGTCCGGGGCAGCGCCACGATCCGCCCGGCTCGCGCAAGCGCGGACAACTTAAACACGAGTTCCCGCGTGAGAATGGTCGCCGGATCGACAATGACCACGCCCGCGCTCCCGTCGCGGATCGCGAGCTCCACGGAAGCTGAAATCCGCGCGCTTGATCCGGCGTGCTTGAAAATTTCGTCCCAGATCACGCCACCGCTCGACCAAACATGGGGCGTCAGATAAATCGCCTTGGTGCGCAGTTTCAGCTGCCCGGCTGCAATCAGCTTCCCGATCGCGTCAGTTCGGCTTCTGAACGCGTGAGAAAGCGAAAACCAGTCGCTCTCATCCAGGAGAATCCCGCCGCCCTGGCCACCCATGAGGAGCAGCGACTTCAAAATCAGGAACTGCTTCTCAGGATCGGAAAGGTTCCTGAAGCCGCCGAGCGAACTCCAGTGCATGAAGGGAGCGGCAACACTGGTTGAACCGTACGTCGCACGGGAGGCCGCTTGATCGATAATCGCTGATAGCCTCGAAATATCGGCGTTGCCCCCGGACAGCGTGTGCAGGAAATGGGAATAGCAGAATCCCGGATCAGCTTCGGGCGTATACAGCTCGATCTCGCGAGCTTTGAGAAAATTAGCCTTTTTACGCACGAGCTGGAAAGTACGATTCCGGAATACATCCTCGGAATGCTGGTAAAACCAGCGCCGGTTCACCTCATCAAAATGTCGCGATTTCCAGCGATTCGCGGCCAGCGGATTTGGATCCAGGAACTCGCGTTGACCGTAGAACTGCTCAAGACGTTGCCTGAACGCGATCGCCGCGCTTCCGCAGTAGTCGCCCGCAACGCCGCCGAAGGCATTGCGGGAAGAGAGCTGTTGTGAGCGGTAGTACTTCCAGAAGCTTCCCGAGAGCGAAACCGTGAGGCGCGCGACGGTGTTGGGCTGATTTCGTCCAAGGTCCGCCAGGAGCGCGTCCATTCGGGAAAGAAAGCTATAATAACGTTTGTTGAATTCGGGCGCGAACAGGGATGGAAGACTGAAGGCGTTAGGCGGCAGATTAACGGAAATTCTCGCGGGTGTACCCGCGCTGTTTCCATCCTGCTTTCGTGAAGACTCGAGCATTTTTCCGGGAAAAGGCTGCGCCATATCGTCTTTGCGGAGCATCACGTCCTTTGGAATTCCTGAATTCAAAAAATGAATCCCGACTTCGGGAGTGATGATCAGGGAAACAGACATATCGCGCTCAGCGGTAGCCTGAAGAAAGCGCGTCAGCATGTGAGAAATATCCGACTCGATCGCCTGCCAAGGAACAAAGCTCGCGATGTTCCTCACCCCGCTTCGAACGAGCTGATCCAAACGCTCCGTTAGCGCTGAATTCTTACGAGACAGTCCAGCCGAACCTCCGACCGTTGGACAGAGTTCCCAATAGTTGACCAGCAGCTGAACCGGAAACGGATTTCCCCCCCCTGACATGTCATGGAGTATGACACGGCAGATTTCAGGAGTCACCCCAATGTAATATTTTTCTGAACAAGACTTACGGTTTACCAGCCCATCTGAACACCCGTCCTTGCCGAACGCCGTTCTAGAATCCGTCCGGTGAACTCAACAATGTCACACAAAATGACGCTGCTCGAACGCCATGGTTCAATATTGCGGCGAGTCATCGCGCCGAATTCGCATGACAAAACCGAAAATCAAGCATTAGAATCGCAAATTCTGAGAGGTTATCTATGACAGTCACCGCATCGCGTCTTGGCAGTTCTCCCATCATGTTGGACTGGTCCAATCTGGTCCGTGTATCCACTGGAACCGGCTTTAAAACTGAACTGGCTACCCATTCGAAAGAATGGGCGGACGCCTGGGGCAAGCTCAAAGCCCGTTTCGAAACGAACGAAATCGGCTTTTACAACGCCCCCATCGCACCAGAACTCTCCCAAGTCCGCGAAACCGAAGCGATGGTCCAGGAACTACTCAAGCGCAATCAGTTCACGGATTGCCTGTTTCTCGGAATAGGCGGCAGCGCTCTCGGTCCAATCAGCCTCCTCTCGTCGCTCCAGGAGAAATGTGGCCCGAAAATCCGATTCCACTTCACTGAAAATCCCGATCCCGTGGAATGGCGCGCGACGATCAGCCGCCTGAGCCCGGACCGTACGCTCGTTTGCGCTGTTACAAAATCCGGCACCACGTTCGAGACGGTCGCACAGATGCTTGCCGCTCTGGAATGGCTGGGTAAAACGCGTTACCAATCCCACTTCCTCGCCATCACGGATCCTTCCCGCGGCGACTTGAAAGCCTTCGCAAACAAAGAGGGGATCCCAACCCTTCATATCGCGCCGTCGATAGGCGGACGGTTCAGTATTTTTTCGCCCGTGGGCCTCTTCCCCGCTGCGTTTGCAGGACTCTCGGTTTCCGACTTCCTGGCAGGAGCGAAACAAGTCCGAGACTTCGTGGAAAAAACACCGATTGAGAAGAACCCTCTGTTCATCCTCGGCGATGAACTGATTCAACAGGGCTCACGTCGTACGGTTCACGTCTGCATGCCTTATTCGACCAGACTGCGTCTCATCGGAGACTGGTTTGTTCAGCTCTGGGGCGAAAGTCTCGGAAAGGACGGAAAAGGCTTTACGCCGGTAGCCGCAGTGGGAGCAACCGACCAGCATAGCATCCTCCAACTTTTGCGAGATGGTCCGGACGATAAGGTCACGCTTTTCATGGTCGTTGACCAGGTAGAGGACGAGGTAAAAATTCCGCGGATCAACTTCGGCCCGGGACATCCCAGTTATGCGTCTTTCAAGCTTCTTGAGGGACACACCCTGCATGAGCTCCTTCAAACGGAATATCGTGCCACGTCCCAGGTCCTCACCAAGAAAGGCAGACCGAACGCGACCATGCGGTTGGACCGACTCGACGAAAGGGCCATGGGAGCTCTCTACTTCGCCTTTTCAGTTTTGACGGCCTTTACAGGGACGTTGATGCGGATTAATCCGTTCGATCAGCCGGGAGTTGAAGAAGGAAAAATATATACACGGGAAGCTTTGAGTTCCGGATCACGGGAATAATGTACGCGGGTTTTCCGACCAAAAAGGTTCAAGACAAAAACAAATATTAACTGTTTGACGCGCAAAACTCGCCCGACTACTCTGAAATCTATGGTTTGCCCTCCAATTCCAACGAAGAAAAACAACCCAAGCGATGATCGGGGCGAAAAAACCGCGGTACTCCAGGGCGATCAGGAAACCCTCAAGAAAGAACTTCAGAAAGCCAAAGAGCAAGAAGCGTGTCTCATCATCATTCGAGGCACGCCGCAAGGCCATCGGTTTTTCTTGACTCAAAACGAGATGACGATTGGGCGCGATCCGGCAGCCGATATCACCGTTGCGGATCAGAGCATTTCCCGAACACACGCGAAGCTAACAAAAGAGGGATCGCAAGTTCGCCTGACCGATCTCGGCTCCTCCAACGGCACTCACGTCAATGACAAAAAGGTGAATCCCGGCGATTCAGTGCTTCTGGAGAAAGAAGATATGATCAGGATCGGAAGTTCGATCCTGAAATTTCTCCCGGCCGGAGAGCTCGAAATCCTTTTTTACGGTAATCTCGGTTCCGCCGCGCATCAGGATCCGCTGACCAAAATTTACAACAAAGGGTATCTGCTCGAAGCCTTGGACGCCGAGTTCAAACGCGCAAAAGCTTTGCATACGGATTTTTCAGTTTTGTTCTTCGATCTCGATCATTTCAAGAAGGTCAACGATACCTACGGTCATGAAGCGGGAGATTACGTCCTGATCGAGATCACGAATCTCATAAGAACGGGATATCTCCGTCCTAAAGACATTTTTTCGCGCTATGGCGGCGAGGAATTCGTGATTCTTCTGGCCAGGACGAACGCGCAGGCCGCGGGAGAATTGGCGGAATCCATCCGATCGGCAGTCGAAGCACATGCCTTCATCTACGAGGGAAAAAGACTGAACGTTACAACGAGTATCGGGGTCGCGGAGCTGAGGACGGGAATTGAATCGCCTCAAACCTTGCTAAAGGCCGCGGACAAAGCGCTCTATTCCGCAAAAACGTCGGGGCGCAATAGAGTAGTCGCGGCGTCCTAATCTGATACCGCACTCGCTTGTGACGCTTGTGACGCTTGTGACGCTTGTGACAGCGAGGCCGGCGGGCCGAGCGTTGTCACAAGCCTTTTAAATAGTTTACAGCGAGGCCGGTTGGGCGAAACCAGTTCTTCCAGTACCCGGTGCCCTGGAACATGGGATTCGGTCGGATTATTACTGATTGATAACCTTTGCTCATCGTGCTGAATGCAACTCAGTCGGAAGTCTACTATTTCAATTGACAGCCTTATTCCTACTTCATATGCGAGGCTTTAAATAGCCTCGGCATTTCAACCATGTCACCCGAGGCACATTGCCTCACGAAGCAAGAGAGATTAACATTATTATTGAACCTCAAAATTTTGACACCAAGACGACTTGAATTGTAAGGAACGTTGCATGCGTATTTTCGGTTTTCTTTTACGCCAGCCTCTTGCGGACTCTTCTGGAATGAGTCTGCTTGAAACCGTCGTCGCAAGTGGAATGCTCTCAATCGTTCTGCTGACCTCAACTTCGATGATGACCAGTATTAATTCCAACCGGACCAAGCAGCAGATCAGCTACTCCCGAGATCAGATCATCGGGAGAATCCGATCGACGGTTTTAACTGTCCCCGCGCTGAAGAACTCGGCGGCATTGACCACGAGTTTGGGGAACTCGGGAGTGCCACTTACGGGCGGCACTGTGCTTTTCCCGCATTACCAGACACTCTCGCTTTGCCATCCTGATGACACCAGCCAGAGCGGCTGCGACCGCAGCACGCTTGACGTGTCACAGGGCAATTACTTTTATCTCACGACCGCGCAGGGTACGAATCCGGCGTCCGCACCGATCATCGCGGGAGAAAACATCTATTACACGGGCCTTGGACAACTCTGTAGCCAGACTGAGGCCCTCGACCCGAACAAATGCCCGCTGTTCGCACGAATATGGTTCGAGCCGTTTTGCCTTCAGGACGGAACGACGATCACAAACACCTGCAACAAAGCCCTTTCGATGACCGTGCGCTACGCCGTGGGGACCCGCCAGGGCTACACGCGAGGGCCCGGCGTTTCGACCCTGGAAGGTGAAATTTATGTTCCCCTTCAAAAGGGAATTCAAGTCACTCGCCTCCTCGACCAAAGCGGAATCGAACTCCCTTTCTCGAACGGAATGTACCGGCTCCCGAAAGATGTAGACGGAACGAGCGCAGTGCTGGGAATTCGCATAGAAAGTCTCATCACCAATCCAGTGAACCTCACTAACTTCACGGTCCAGGTACGCTCGGTTACCGGAACGACGGCCTATAACCTTCAGGACCAGCAGGCTCGTACGGCACTTGCGGCAGCATCGTGGAACGCCGTTACATCGTTTCCGACGATTTCTTCCTTGGGTGCCCTGCAAAATCAGAACATCATCTTTGGGTCTTTTAACGGAACAAATACGATGTGGCCGATCACCGGGAAATGGACTTTGGCGGGCGGTGTCCCTGTCGCCCCCACTTTCAAATCCGGCTTCTACCAGTTCAGAGTCGTGGCAACCGATCAGAGCGGCGCGACGTTCGCATCGACGAATTTTCTGACCGCTCGAATCCTTCCAGTTCCCGAAGTGCTCCTCGTGCAGGAGATTCCCGCCGTGAACGAGCGGGACTGTCATGGAGATGCCAAGTTCCATCACAAATACTTCGCCGTCGATGATGAAGGTTTAACCCAAGTGAAAACCGCGGTTACCGGTCCAACACATCCGAATTTTACTCCTACTTTGCGCACGGAAGACCTTTCGGAGCATCCAACGATCTACCCCGCTCCAACCTCGGCGGGCAATATTAAGATTGAACTCAAATGGCCTGCCTCGGCCGACTATTCCGTCTCGATAACAGCTACAAACGCCCAGACCACCGTCACGACGGTCGCGCGAGCTTTCGCCCTGCAGGACGTTCCTCGTAGCTTCGCGATCGAGGAAGACCCGGCCACGATTCGCATCAACAGCTCCGATACGGTACGAGCCACTTTCACGGCAGGAACTTGTTGTGAGGCACTTTCAGGCGGAGTGACCTGGACCTTCCCCGCCGTCCCGATTCTGGAAAGTGCAACACCGGCCCCGACGTTCACCGGGGAGTCCCTGCAGTCGTTCGGTAATCGCACTCGAGTTGACAACCAGCACCGCTGGACCAGCAGCCTGACCGTAAATGCCACGAAGACGAACGCCAATATGGCTCCGAATATTTCAGCGGAGATTTCGGCCCAATTGGAGCCTGCTTGCGCCTTGTCCGCGGTGAGCGCCACCAGGAATATCAAGGTACTCGGTGTCCCGACGATCACGTTTCGCACGATGGATTCGATCTGGATGTCGCTCCCGACCGCGGAACAATTAAGCGGAAATCCAAAAGCCTTCAGCGAAACATTGCTGATCAAGTCTGACTTTCCCCCGCTCGAACCGGTGTCAGTCAAAGTCACGCGCGAAGGCAGCGAAGCGGCACTCTGTTCAGTGACCTTTGCCGCGGGAGTCGGCAATGATCCTGTTTACGAACCCTGTACCGTTCCGTCCGGAACACACGGGGCGCTGACCCTCAAACCCGTCGGCGCGAACGTTGCTCTCACGATTTCGAACGTGACCGCGACTCATCGGGCGGCTTTGGGCACCAGCACCAATCATTATGCATGCTGGGCCAACCTCACCTCCTCCGCGAACTATCCGGCGACTTATACAGTCCCAAGCACACGGGCCATGACGTTGAGCCCGTGGAATAGTCTCGTCGCGGGAGCGAATGACGACGAAGGCAACTGGAACACGGGTAATCAGAAAAAATATCGCTGCTACGATCATTGGACCGGATCAAATCTCCCCGATAACGAGGGGCCTGCACCGACTTATTCGAACCAGCAGGACAATTTCAACTCAGTCGACCTCCACAACGCGGTCCACCCGGCGGCCCCGGTCTATCTTGAAAGAAAAGGTTTCCATGCCCTATTTAGATTCTTTTCCGAAGCGGGCACGGCGAACTGGAGTGAAGCCAACATCCCGACACTCTTCATTGTCGCGCGCGGCCCAGCTGAGGGGCATTTCACCCTCGAAATCACGAACATCATGCAGACAAACGATGCCCCCTTGGACGACATTACGAGCACGTTCTGCCCGAATACGCTCACTTCAAGACTGTACTCAAAGCGCCTCAGAGGAAGCGACGACCCGGTAAGCTCGTTTTTCGAAATAAACCAATTCCAGATGCGAGCCTCTCAACTTGGATATATCTTCATGTGCACCTACGGGCATTGGAATCCATACGGAAAGGCGAGTTCCCCCAATGAGTGAGCCACGCGACATGCATCGCGAAAGCGGAATGACGCTCCTTGAAACCGTCCTCGCGATGGGAATGATGAGCATCGTGCTCTACACCTCCCTGATGATGCTCAATAACATCAACCTGACGCAAACCACCCGTCAGCTCGGTTTTTCCCGCAATAACATTGTTTCGTTAATACGAATGAGCGCCCTCACCCAACCGGGAATCAGTAATTCCGCAGCGCTGACCTCCTATAAAGGCACGGGTGGCTTTCCTGATCCATCCGGAGCCGCGACAAACTACCCTCGTTTCAACACGCTGTCCCTCTGCATTCCGGAGGACAGCAGCCAGAGCGGTTGCGACAAGAGCGCTATGGATACGGCTCGCGGGAACTTTTTCTATTTGACGACTCCTCAAGCGACAAGTGCTGCCGCGGCGAATCCTGTGGCCGGTGAAAACATTTTTTACAACGCCTCAGGTCAGCGCTGCGGCCTCAGCGAGTCCGCGAATGCGAACATCTGCCCGATTTTCGCGAAGGTCTGGTTCGAACCTTTTTGCAAGGATTTGAGCGCGAATTGCAGCAAGGCCGCGTATCTGATGGTTCGCTATTCAGTCGGCATCCGGGACGGTTACACTCGTACCAATGTCATTCCGCCCGTCGAGGGAGAAATCTACATTTCGCTTCAAAAAGGGATACAGATTTCGCGCCTTTTGGACCAGAATGGCTCTGAACTCACCAGCTCGGACGGAATGTATCGAATACCGAAAGCGCTTTCCGCAACAGCCACGGTAAAAGGCATCAGAATCGAAGCGCTCGTGAGCAGTCCCACGGGGCTGACGAATTACCGAGTACAAGTGAGATCGGTTTCCGGTACAGAAGCTTTCGGTAAAACCGATGCGACCGCCCTGACCGCCTTGACCGCCAAGGCCTGGAGCGACGTTTCGGCCTTCAATACCATTCCAGCACTGGGCAGCACCCAGCAGAACCAAAGCATCGTGTTCGGTACCTACAATGGTACAAACCAGTCTTGGCCTGTTTTGGGTCCGTGGACGATTTCGGGTGGCGTTCCGGCTGCTCCGACTTTCAAGTCCGGCTACTATCAGTTTCGCGTGCTCGCGACCGCTCCTGGCGGAGGCGACCTCCCTTCTACGAATTTCGCAACTATTCGGATTCTCCAAACACCTCAAATACTGATTGTGGATCCGCCGCTTGGGTCCAGCTATGACCGCGATTGCAGGCAGGGAGTGACTGCGATTTCCAAATTTTTTGCCGTCGATGACGAAGGCCTTCTCGAGATCCGGACCTCGCTAATCGGTACGGCAGCCGGTTTTACGCCGCCCCCCGAGCAGATCGACGATCAGAGCAGTACACACCCCACGATTTATCCTGATGCGACGACTCCGCGCTCTGTCGACGTCGGCCTTAGTTATCCGGCGCACGCTGCCTATCAGCTTCGGATTGTCGCGAAAGCGTCTCCCGATCGGGCGGTGACCAAGGATCAGACGTTCGCCCTTCAGGATGTCGCCCGCACCTGGGCTATCGAATCCGTCCCGGCAAAGATCCGCTACATGAATACAGATACGATTACCGCGACCTACACGGCGGGAAGCTGCTGTGCAGTAAATCCGGGTTCGACCGTGAACTGGTTTTATCCCGAGGTTCCGGTTCGTGACAGCACAGTCGCAAAGCCCGCCTTAAGCGGGTCGGCAACGACCGGATTCAACTGTTCCACCACCGGGAACCAAAAACGCTGCACGGCGACAGTAAACGCGCAGGGGATCAACGTGGGACCGCTGAATGAGGCGAACGACATTATCGCTGAGGCGCAGTTCCCAACCGAGGCCGCCTGTTCTTTTCCGGATAACAGAACAAACAAGAGCATTGAAGTCACGGCCGTCCCGAAAATCGCCTTCTTGACGCGAGACTCCCTCTGGATGGACTTGCCCAGCGCGGAACAGTTTTCGAATATGCCGCAAGGCTTTACCCGGACCATTCGCCTGAGAATCGATTTTTCGCCCCAGGAAGGGGTCAGGGTGAAGGTCACCCGGGTTGGACTTGAAGCGCCCCTTTGCGAGGTCGACTTTGAAGCGGGAACCGGGTCCACTCCGGTGGACAAACCTTGCAATCTCGGGGGAGCGATGACAGGGGATCTCGTCATTAAACCGGTCAGCTCGAACGTCGCAAGCGCACCGGATCTGATCACCGCGTCTCATCGTGCCGCGATCGCGGCGAGTACGATCCACTCTACCTGTTCGACAGCTCTGACCGCAGATCCGGAGTATCCGGCGGTTCATACGATTCCCGAAACCAAAGCCATGACCCAGAGTCCCTGGGGCAGCACCACGCTCGGCGATAACGATGACGAAGGCAACTGGATCGCGGGGAGGACGAAAAAACTTCGTTGTTACGACAGAACCCCTTATCACGGCTGTGAAGGATGCTGGGGACTTCCAGAGAATTACGGCCCGACACCCAATTATTCCAACTGGCAGGACAACTATTATTCCGTTGATATTCACAACGAACAGCATCCGCTCGAACCGGTTTACAGAAAGCTTTACGTCGACTTCTCCACGTTTCTCGCCTGGCGAACAGGGCCGGGTACCGCTGATTTCACAGTCAAAAACGTTCCCAGTCTTTTCGTGATCGCGCGGGCGAGCACAAATGTCGTGGGACGCTTTACTTTCTGGAGCGCTACGGCAGGGTTCGTTCAAACCGAGCCAGTTCCTTACGAGGATATTACCAACCGCTACTGCCCCGCTTTGCCCGAGACTCGCCTCTACAGATTGAAATTTCAGGCTCCGACGGCCGGTACTGCGACGATGGTCGGGGTGAACGGGGTCAGGAACGAATGGAATACCCCAGGCTTCGCGCAAGTGGGTTATGCGTTTTTCTGCACCTACGGCCACTGGAATACGATGGGAAAGGAAAATTCTCCCAATGAACTCTGACCCTCGTCATTCCGAGGAAGGCTCCATCGTCCTTTCGTTCGTCTGCGTATTCAGCTTGATCGCGCTCCTCTCTCTCCAATACCTCATGGGAATGGATATGATCGGCAGAAGAGCCCAGGTCACCTCAAATATCCAGGAAGGCAAAACCTACCTTCTTGAGCAACTTTACGAGTTGGTTTCAAACGACTACGCCTTGAAAAACTCGCGTTTCTCGATCAATGCGATCCTGTCCGATTGTTTGAAAGCCCCCGCGGACCGGACTTACGGTTGCGACGAAACGCAGATCTATAACCTCGTGACCTTTGCGCCGACTCCGATCATGGCCTTCGATGGCTCCTGGCCGGCGGCCCCCGCCTCACTCCCGCGCCTGACAGGCGCCAAAGAGGCGGACTCGACGGGACTTACCCCCGTTTACGTGTTTTATACTTCATCCGGGGGACGCTGTGCCGCGGATCTGACGAACGAAAACAATCTCTGCCCCTTACACGCGTACACACAATTCACGCCTTTATGCGGCGGAACCTTGGCCAGCCCGGCAGCCTCGGCCGCGCCCGGTCCCTGTGCCGGGCCGGCAAACGGGTTCAAAATCTTTCTCGGCGTCATTTCGAACATCACGGGGATTGCCCACTTGAGTGACGTTGGTTTGAAGCGCAAAGAGTTCACTATCAGCGCCCAGGTTTTCTTCAACTGAATAGGAGTGGGACTCATGACCGGGTTATCAGCCAGAAACGAAAAAACGCCAAGACCACGATTTTATCAGCGCAAGTACGTCGTGGATCGCAACCTGCAATTTGGAATCGTCGGTTTCTTCTTTTCACTCGCTGTGATCACGATCGGCGTTTTCTGTATCGCCTACTTCGTAGTCCTCAGCGACCTTCGCCAAAATATCGGAATCGTGGACGATGCCGCCAGGCGCTTTCTTGAACTCGGGATTGCGAACCTCAACGACAGAGTCGTCCTTCACCTGGTCGGGTTCAGCCTTTCGATCCTCGCCTATTTCGTGGTCGGAGGAATCCTGCTTTCGCACCGAATTGCCGGTCCTGTTCACCGCATCCGGACCCATTTAAGAGCCGTTGCGGATAAAAAGAACCCTCCAGCTCTGAAATTTCGCCGCCACGATTATCTCAAAGATTTGGCCGAGGACATCAATCGGGTGACTGACAAGAAGAGCTGAACAAATGGCCGGTCGCCGCGAATTCATTCTTGTCGGCCCAAGGTACAGACCGTAAACTATCAAGATATGAAGGCGCTATTCTGATGAGTCATTTGCCAGAAGCTGAAAACTCGCGACCCCTTTTTTTTAAGCGCCGATACATTCTCGACCAGCCTCTGCAATTCGGGATCGTCGGTTTTTTTATCAGTCTGGCGGTAATTACCATCGGGATCTTTTGCCTCGCTTACTACGTGCTTTTCAAGAGTCTCGCTGAGAACATCAGCCTTTTGGACGAGTCTTCAAGGAATTTCCTGCAGACGACCCTGACCCGGCTCAATCAGGACATGATTTTCAATCTCGTCGTGTTCACGGTCGGAATTCTCCTCTACTTCCTGGTCGGCGGAATTCTTGTCTCCCATAGGATCGCGGGGCCGATTCACCGCATTCGGATGCATCTGAGAGCGCACCTGAACCATGAGAATCCGCCCCCCTTGAAATTCCGGCAGCAGGACTTTCTCAAGGACCTGGCTGAAGACATCAATAAAATCACAAACAACCGGCCGTAAGCGGCCTTCAGTCTTCCCTTGGCCCTTGGGTCTTGCGTTGACGCGATATCCATGTGATGGAGGTTGAAATGAACACCTTCCCCCGTATCAAAATCCTCAATGCCGCGGTCGCGGAACGCATTGCTGCAGGAGAAGTCATCGAGCGTCCGGCAAGCGTGGTTAAGGAATTGGTTGAGAACTCTTTGGACGCGGGCGCCAGCGAAATCGCCGTCTTTCTTGAAGACGGCGGAAAAGGCTTGATCGAAGTTCTGGACAATGGCCATGGGATGACCCGTGAGGACCTGTCGCTCTGTATCGAAAGACACGCAACGAGCAAACTGAGTTCTTTGGCCGATCTGGAAAATCTGACAACCCTCGGATTCAGGGGCGAGGCGCTCCCGAGTATTGCCGCCGTATCTGATCTGAGTATTCTTTCCCGGAGCTCCGGCGAGGGGGATTCCGGAACAGCCTATGAACTGCTTCCACGACCCATCGGAGAAGCGCAGCACTCGTTAAGACCCGTTACGTTCGGTCATTTCTTAAACTCTCCTCAGGGAACGCGAATTCGCGTCCAAAGTTTGTTTTCGCAGGTTCCCGCCAGATTGAAATTCCTGAAATCACAGGCCTCCGAAGTTTCGCAAGTTCGCGAATGGGTCGAGCGCCTGGCCATCGCTCATCCTGGATCCGGGTTTCGCCTGACGAGCGACGGCAGGACGATCCTGAACCTCCGCCCGGCTGAGGAACCGGCCCGCACTCGAGGCATTCTCGCGGATGACGAATCGTTTCCCGTCGTCAGTGCCGATTCAGAGCTTCCCGGCCTTCGCGCGCGGGCGCATTGGATCCAGGGACTCAGCTCCCAGCAGACCCGCCGAATCGTTCAAGTCGTCAATGGGCGCGCCGTTCGGGACAGATTGCTCCAACAAGCGATCCTTACGGCTTTCCGCCAGGCCCTCCTTCCCGGACAATTCCCGGCAATTGCCCTCTTTCTCGAAATTGATCCTGGCCAACTGGACGTGAACGTCCACCCCACTAAAACCGAGATCCGGTTCCTGAATTCGCGTCAGGTGTTTCATTGCGTGGAATCGTTGATCGGGATGATGATCCATCGTTCCGGCGCTCCCGCGCACGCGGGACGAATCGAGACCGGTTCCGGTGCCTCTGAGTTTCAACCCGAAACCGAGCCTTTTCAGACGAGCCAATCACCGGCCATGACGTGGCGGGCTTCCGAACCGACGAGACAGGAGTCTCTCGACTTCACGAGCCCGAGTACATCCGAACCGATCGACATGGGCCCACTTTCGTCAGGTCGGTTTGCCGGAATTCTCTTCAACACCTACCTTGTTTATGACCTCGGGGACGAACTCGCACTAGTCGACCAGCATGCGGCCGACGAACGAATCAGATTCGAGGCGCTCCGTAACCGGGTTTTTCAAAACGAACAGACGAATTCGAAGGAACCTCGCGCAAGCCAGTCCCTGCTTATTCCGGAAGCCGTCCATTTTCCTGTCGAACGCCGCCTCGAGCTTGAAACGCGGCTCCGGTGGCTTGAGACCCTCGGGTTTGAAGTGGAGCTCTTCGGGGAAAGTACGTTGGTATTCAGGGCTATTCCGCCTGAGTGGACGTCGGACGCGCTTCGTCCACGCCTGAAGAATCTGGTTGACCGGGTACTCTCGTATTCTGATCGAGCGGATCGTGAATCACCCGACGTCTTGATGGACGAAACTCTGTTCGAAACCCTCGCGAGCGAAGCCTGTCACTCCGCAGTCCGAGCGGGTGATCGGGTTGAACCGGTTGAAGCACAATCCATCGTTCGTCAGCTCTTTCAATGCGATCATCCCTGGAATTGTCCGCACGGCCGGCCCACGGTCGTTCGGATCCCTCGTTCCCGGATTGAAGAATGGTTCCAGCGGCGCGTATGAACTCCAATGGCAAGGTAGCCATCCTGACCGGACCAACGGCTACAGGGAAAACCTCGCTTGCGCTCGAGCTTGCCCGAAACGCCCCGGTCGAAATCGTCAATGCCGATAGCATGCTCGTTTACCGGGAGATGAACATCGGAACCGCGAAGCCTTCCATTCGAGAACGCGAAGCGATTCCGCATCATTTGATCGATATCCGCGATCCTGACGAACCGTTCACGGCGGGAGATTTCGTCAGGTCCGCCCACGCGGCGATAGACGAAATCCAGTCCCGCGGAAAGCGTCCCCTGATTGTCGGAGGCACCGGGTTTTATCTGAAAGCCCTGCTTTATGGTCTTTGGGATGCTCCTCGCGCCAATTCCGAGATTCGCGGTCGTCTCGAGTCCCTGACCGACCAAGCGCTTTTTGAGCGACTCTCGACGATCTCGGCCAATTCCGCCAGTCGCATTGGGAAAAAGGATCGTTACCGCCTGATCCGAGCCATCGAGATTTTTGAACTCACCGGGAAAACGCCCGAGGCGCTCCAGGCTCAAGCGAGCCCCGCTCCCGATCCGCGCTTCGAACTTTGGGTTCTCGATCGTCCGCAGGAAGAGCTGATGAAGCGGATTCACTTGCGGACGCGTCAAATGATGGAGCATGGACTCGTCGATGAGGTTGAATCGATCCAACGCGAGTTCCCCACGTGCCGCGCGCTCAAAGCTGTCGGCTACGCGCAAATCGTGGATTACCTCGCCGGGACCCTTCCCAAGGGAAGAAAAATTCCTCCAGGACTGAACGGAGTCATCAGCGAAATAGAACTCGCCACGCGCCAGCTCGTGAAACGCCAGCGGACCTGGTTCAAGGGTCGTCCCGAGGCAAGGTGGTTTCTTTTGGATCGAGACCAGGAAGCACTCAAAAAAGCCTTTGCAGCTGTCTATCTTGCCCCGTCTTACCCGACCTAATCGATATAATAGCCTCGGTACACAGGGATTTTGAGTGGCAAAGGACCTCGGAACGCAGTAAATAGAACGAATCCATGGCACATCATTCCGAACATCGGATCATCCTCGTTTCAGACGGCACGGGCGAAACCGCCGCTCAGATGACTCGCGCCGCGATGGTCCAATTCAGCGATCGTCATGTGTTCTTCACCCGTTATAAAAATGTCCGCACTGCAGATCAAATCGAAGCGATTTGCGAGGACGCCGCTACCCACAAAGATCTCGTTGTTTACACCCTGGTCTCTCCCGAGCTCAGAGCCTACCTCGCGAATCTGGCTCGCGAAAAAGCGATACCCAATATTGACCTCCTTGGTCCCCTGCTCGTGCGCTTGGCCAGCTATTTCGGATACGAGCCGAAATCCATCGCGGGACTTCTCCACGACGTAAACGAAAGATATTTCGAGCGGATCGACGCGATGGAATACACGATCGCTCATGACGACGGACGCGATCTCAGCGGACTCGATAAGGCTGACCTCGTCATTTTGGGAATCTCGCGAACTTCGAAGACCCCCCTTTCCATGTACCTTTCACACCACGGTTGGAAGGTCGCGAACATCCCGCTGATCCAGGGTTACCAGATTCCAAAAGAGGTTTTCGAAGCGGATCAAAGGAAGGTCGTCGGCCTGACAATCGACCCCGAAAACCTGGCCACCATTCGCCGCGCCCGCCTTGAGCGCCTCGGTCACGACCAAGGCGCGGACTATGCCGATCCCGAGAACGTGAATCAGGAGATCGAGTACGCGAACGAGATTTTCGCGCGAAACCGCCGCTGGCCCGTTTTCAATGTCACAGGAAAAGCTCTCGAAGAGACTTCCGCCGAGATCATGAAACTCATGGAATCGCGCCGACTCGCGCCGGGGCAGTCCCCCGAAGGCGCCGCGCCTGGTCCAAGTGGCTCGTGCGTTCCAAAATCCAATATGCTTCCGGCAAACGGCGCTTCGGCACCGACAAAAAAAACAAGATCCGGGAAAAAGAAGAAACCCGGATCAAAATCGAAGAAACGATAAGGGGTACCCATGGCTCGTGGCACGCAATGTTGGCTTAACGGTAAGATCCTTCCGGTCGAAAACGCGAAGATCAGTCTCTTCACCCACGGACTCCATTACGGCCTGGGTGCTTTCGAAGGGATCCGCGCATATAAGCAAAAAAAGGGCGGAGGTGCGGTCTTCCGCCTGGCCGAGCACCTGCAACGGCTCTATGACAGCTGCAAGATTCTCGATTTGAAAATTCCATATACGATGGACGAGCTGATGAAAGCCACGATCGCAACATGCAAAGCAAACGGATTCGAGGAGTGCTACATTCGTCCAATCGCGTATACCGCCGATGGCCCGCTCGGCGTTCATCCCGGAGCTAATCCGGCTTTGGACATCGCCATTTTGAATTGGGAATGGGGCAGCTACCTCGGTGACAAAGGAATAAACGAAGGAGCTCGCCTTAAAGTCTCGAGCTTCATCCGTCCCCATGTCGCTTCTTCCATGACCAAGGGAAAGATCACCGGCCAATACGTCAACGGCGTGATGGCCAAGCGGGAAGCCGTCGCGGCCGGTTACGACGAAGCGCTCATGCTCGACACGGAAGGCTTTTTGACAGAAGGCACTGGCGAGAATCTCTTTATGGTGAAAGACGGCGTTATCAAGACGACTCCGCTGACTTCTATTCTAAACGGGATCACACGCCAGACCGTTATGGAATACCTGAAGAACAAAGGCTACACGATCACCGAAACACGCTTCACACGTGATGAACTCTGGTGCGCTGACGAAGTATTTTTGACCGGAACGGCCGCCGAAGTCACCCCCGTCCGCGAAATCGACAGCCGCCTGATTGGCAATGGACCGACGGCCGGCAAACCCGGCCCGATTACAGCCAGGGTCCAGAAGGATTACGCGGCTATCGTCCGCGGTGACCTCCCCGAATACGGAAGAAACTGGCTTACGCCGATCGTCTGATGCTGGTTGCCGTAGGACGTATCGTCCTGGATTTTTACAATAATGACAATATCCCGCTCAAGCGACGACAGCTTGAGGCGCTTTGCGAGGATCTGCGACGAAAGTACAACGTTTCAGCCCTGGAAGTCGCTGATTTTGACGACCCTGAGCGTTGTGTCATCGGCTTCTCGGCCGTGATCCCGGAGAATTGGAAAACCCAGAGCGCCCGGAGCCTGATGCAGAAGATCTGCGATACGATCGATCAGACCGCCTTCGCAAGAGTCACGATCGAGGATTGCGATCTACTGAGTCACGGCGAGGCGTAAACAGCTGGTTCAAACCGGGATCGCTCCGAAAAACTCCAGCGCAACGAGCACCTCGTCCGGAGTCACGGTCGCTGTTCCACGTTTTCCGACTTCAACTCCGGCCGCGAGATTTCCCAGAATCGAAGCTTCCTCGATCGTCGCACCCGCTGCTTGCGCCAGCGCGAGAACAGAGATGACGGTGTCACCGGCTCCCGAGACGTCGTAAACTTCCCGAACGTAAGTGGGAATCAGCTTCGCCGAGGTCGTTCCGGACGAGAAAATCGCCATCCCTTCCTTGCCTCGGGTTATGACGACGTGACGTGCCGCCGTTTTTTTGAGGATTTCACGTCCCGCGCGCGTCAGCGATGCTTCATCGGCGATCGGGATACCGGAAAGCCGTTCGGCCTCCCGCGTATTGGGCGTCAGCACGTACGCTCCCCGATAAAAATGGACGGGCGTTTTAGCATTCGGGTCGACTGCGACGGCTTTTCCGGCGGCCTTCGCGATCGAAAAAATTGATTTCGCCAGCCCTTCGCTCAGCATCCCTTTCGCGTAATCCTGAAGAATCAGAACGTCCGCTTGCGAAATCGACTCGCGAACTTTTTTCAGAATCGCTGACTCGATCTCCTTCGCAATCGGATGAACACTCTCGTAGTCGACACGCAGAAGCTGCTGCCTCTCGCTGACAATCCGCTCCTTCACGACAGTTCTTCTCGTCGGATCCGTGATGAGATAAGAAGCCGCGATCTTCTGGTTCTTAAGCAGTGCCCGGAAATCCTGAGCGCTCCGGTCCCGCCCAACAACCCCGACGAGACAAGGACGTCCGCCTAACGCACGAATATTATCAGCAACGTTCGCCGCAAGTCCCAGTTTGAGCTGTTCATCCTCAACGGAAACGACCGGAACCGGTGCTTCGGGCGATATGCGTTCGACGGTGCCGAGAGTGTAACGATCAACTCCGACGTCACCCACGACAAGGATCGTCTTTCCGGCACAAGCATGCAGGATTTCCCGCATCCGGTGCTTGTTCCAGGTTGGCCTCGGCATTACTGGGGTCTTCTGTTTTGTCTCAGACATAAGCATCTCGCAAAGGGGTCATCATCAATTCAGCTCCGGTTTTGATTCCTGCTTTTCAAAAGCCTGTCTCTCAACAGAAGGAACCCTCGATGAAATCACCGGCACGGCGCTGCTCGCATGAACTGTACTGCTCGTCTCCTCGTTAACCGCAGCTTGCAGGTGCCGTCGCACCTGCTCAAGGGCTTGCGGCACCGTGAGACTCTTCATGCATGGAAAATAGTTGCAGAGCTGTTTCCGACATTCAAAATCCTGGCCGCAATAAGCCTCAGGAACGAAAATAGCCGCCCTTGATTCGTCCGACAAATAGGGTCCCCAACGGATCGCGCTCTGAACTCGGATTGGCGGAAAAAACGTGACAACCCGCTTTCCAAGAGCCACCGCCAGATGGAGTGGCCCAGTGCTTGGCGCGACGACCAGCGAACACCAGCTGAATAGACCACCAAGGAAATCAATCGGCCGAGCCCCGCGGTAGAAGATCGCCTTCTCGTTCAAGGTTCCGAGGGCATCCCGAATTCGCTCCAAAAGCGCCGCTTCGGCGAGCCCGCCGGTGATCAGGACGGTCGTCCCTTCTTTCAAAACTGCGCGGATCAACTCGATGTAATGCGTTTCAGGCCAATTCAGGGCGGAGCCTCCCATCCCCGGATGAACCGCGATGAGGGGTTCCCCGTTCCACCCCTGCTGCTGCAACCAGACTCGGGCATCCTCGCGAACTTGATTCGGGATATGAACCCGGGTCCGGATGTTTCGTGCTCCAACCCGAATGCCAACTCTCCTGAGAAGCTGCAGATTATAATCAGCCTCATGCATTTCAACGAGGGACCTGTGCTGCCTCAGTCCACGATTATAAAAAAGAAAAGAATGAATCTTGCTGAACGGACCGATCCGATACCGGATCCTGGCGAGGTAGAGAGCCAACGCGATCCTGCGTTCGCTTTGCAGGATGACTGCGATCCGAAATCCGCCTTGACGAAGATCCGAAAGCAGCCTGAAAAATCCTTTGAATCCTGAATGGCGGGATTCTTTGTCCTCAGGATCATAGATGAGCACGTCATCGATAAAAGGAATTCCACGGATCACAGGCGCCACGGCCTCCCTGACCATGACCGTGAGCCGGGATCTCGGATAATGCCTTTTGATCACCTCAAAAACGGGAGTCGAAACAATGACATCACCAAGCCGGTCCGGCCGCACAATGAGAATCGAAAGACGGGAATTGCTTACGGGAACGTTCAGTTTGGCAGATTCCATGCTCGTCATTTATGACTCATTATCGCATCACTTCTTCAAGGCGGCCACGCCAGACTGAGGCAGGCCGTCCAGGCACCCGCGTACTTTTTCGAGCATCCGCTGAACCACTTGATCCAAGGTGAGAGGACCAGTATCGATCTCGATGGCGTCCTCCGCTTTGCTGAGGGGGGCAACCGCCCGACTTGAATCTCCGCGATCACGCTCGATCATCTGAGACTTGAGTTCATCAAACGAAGGGATAACCCCTCCCGACCCCTGCAATTCCAACAGGCGGCGTTTCACGCGAACGTCAATGCTCGCCGTCAGAAAGAATTTCACGTCTGCGTCGGGAAAAATCACCGTCCCGATATCCCGTCCTTCAAGAATCGAGTTGCCGGCGCAACCGAGCCTACGTTGAAGAGAAAGCAAGGCCAACCGGACAGCCGGTATAGCCGATACCCTTGAGGCAGCCATGCTGATTTCGGGCGTACGAATCTGATCCGTCACATCCCGGCCATTTACAAAAATCCGATTGGCCGGATTCTTACCCTCGATTCGCCTGAATTCAAGGTGTGCAGAACGAGCGATTTCGCTGACCTGATCGCCTTCAGCCCTGCCTTCCAAAGCCAGTAAACCAATCGCACGATAAAGAGCGCCGGTATCGACATGCACAAACCCAAGCCTCTCAGCCAGCCGCCTGGTCGCCGAACTTTTCCCGGTCCCCGCTGGACCGTCAATCGCGATAACATGCCCCTGTTTGGGAATGACCATGCTGTTTCCGCTCTCGCGCGCCATGGGCGAACTACATCACGGGACGAACTTTGGCGCAAGCCCAGTCCATGCTGCTCCACTCACACGAAAATCGTTCCAAAACAGCAGGAACCCATTCTTCCGGCGTGATTCCGAGCTCCCTCAAGCCGATTGCGGGAACAGGCGCTCCAGTCGGATCAATATTGATACCGGCGTGCAGAAGCAGAGAAACCGGAGAAGCCGTCACAATGGAGACTGAAAGTTTTCGTTCCTGCAAAAAAAGATCATCTCCCCTCCGCTGCGCTCCGGGGATCATTTCCCCCATAGTCGCCATCAAGAGCCTCTGAACGAGCACTCCCTCGCGAAGGGACATCCCGAAGAACTCACCAATAAAGTGCACCATCCAGCGTGCCTCAATCCGATCCTGGGCCAGCCGGTCCTCCCAATCGACCAGATGTTCGGTCGCCACATGGCACGCCCCGATGAAAGCCCCTAAAGAGGACCCCCGAAGCCCGAGTTCGGTCAGAAGAAAATGCGGCCGGAGTTCCACCCCTGTATAGGGGCGTTCCACTTTTGAAAACAATACCTGCAATGTTGAACTCACTCCGTCTTCCTTTCTTCCATGGCTCGCCTGAAACGTTGGCACGATTCACATTCCCCGCACGGCTGATCCCCTCCGAGATAGCAACTCCAGAGCTGCCCGAACGGAAACGCCCTGCTTAGCTTCTTGAGTTCCGAAACGATTTTTCGCTTATCCCACGCCACCGTATAAGAGTGGACCTTCACAGCCGTAGCCGTTGACAGCTCCAGTGCTCTGTTGAGGCGGGTCAGATACTCCACGGAATTGTCCGGGAATGTGGCCGCCTCCTCAGCGTTAAAACCGACAACGACTCGCTCTAATCGAGAGGACTCGGCAAAAGCAGCCGCAATATGGGTGAAAAGCCCGTTTCGGTTCGGGACCCATACGGCCCGCGCTGTCTGCTCGGTCAGCTCGGGTGAAGCAAGCTGATCTTTCTTCAGAATCGGAACCGATCGGCTGGGGTCGGTCAAAGAACTCTCGCCCAGTCGCGCCATCCAGGGCAAATCGATGACCTGATGTGGCACATGATAGTCCCGACTCAAGCAGCGCGCCGCACGGATCTCACGCTCAGCCGCGCGCTGTCCGTAATTCATAGTGACCGCAAGTACCGGCTCATCCCATTCTCGACAAAACGCCAAGTTCGCTGCCGAGTCCAAACCGCCCGAGAGCAGAATGACCGAACGCTTCCGGCTGGCAGCCTGGGACATGGTCACTGACCTTCTCTGAAGTAAGTGGCTGAAGCGTGAGGATTTTCCCAAACCGTTACACGATCAATCCAGCCGGCTCCATTTCCAATCTTCTGAACGGCGACGCTCAAGCGTTCGAAAGCCAGCCGGGCAATGTTTTCAGCAGTAGGATTGAAGTCCTTGAAATCCGGATGTTCATTCAAATTCTCATGATCCCAGGAGGCCGCGAGCGCTTTTACCGCACTCTTCAAAGCCCTGAAATCGATAGCCATTCCGACGGAATCCAGCTGTCTGGAACGCGCAAAAACTTCCAAAACCCAATTATGTCCGTGCATCCGAGAGCAATCTCCCGGATATCCGGGCAGGTGGTGTCCTGCAGGAAATTCGACTTCGACACGTAGTTCGAACAAGTTTACCCCTTGGAACAAAGGAGCCTAGCAAAGGATCTCCGGTTGAAGGCTCGCTATACCCCAGCGAAGCTCCGGCTGCCACTCCTTAATGCACGCTGCTCCCGCTGATAAAAACGCATATTCGGCACATGGCGACGGATGTTTTCAAAATATTTTTTCGTAATAACAGGTTTAAAATCCCGACGAAAGAGA
Source organism: Bdellovibrionales bacterium RIFOXYD1_FULL_55_31 (assembly GCA_001770175.1). Classification (GTDB taxonomy): domain Bacteria; phylum Bdellovibrionota; class UBA1018; order UBA1018; family UBA1018; genus XYD1-FULL-55-31. Next base: position 36,850 of record MEQK01000196.1, read on the forward strand.
ATCCCGTCTATTTTACCGGGACCGGCGTTATAGGCAGCGACCAGGTAGTAGTTGGAATGATCGCGATAACGATCCCTCAACCAGGCGAGGTATGCGATCCCAATCGATATATTCGTGAAAGGGTCGAAAAGCGCCCGTTCATTAAAAGATGCGACACCCCATTCTCGGACGACTGAAGCGGCGGTCGCTGGCATGATCTGCATCAAACCCAATGCTCCGACCGGCGACACAGCCTTGATGCGAAAACTACTTTCGACTTCGATTAGCGACAAAATGAAAACGGGATCAAACCGATATCGTTGACATAGACCAATCAAATGCCTCGCCAACTTTGGAACCTGAGACTTTGGAAAAAGCTCGAGACGATCTCTTAAAATTTCTGCGACTCTCGCTTCAGGCATGAGCTTGTAGACATCCGTTTCGGGAGGATGAGCCAGGGAGAAGCTAAAGTCATCTGTAGGATCCGCTTGAATCAGGCTGGCGGTACTTAAAACGACTCCCAAGCCAGCAACGCCGATCCACGTCAAAATTGTACTAAAATACTTCATCATTTGCGGAGGTCCTTCTATCGAGCTTGGTGTGATCTGTAAAGTGCAAGTTTCGACCCACGTCTACAACATCAAAAGTCACAACAACCATATGTTTTTATTTATGTTTTTAGAAAAATAACAAAGGCACAGTCCTGCAGAAACTGTCCAACCTTTAACCAATTGTCACGAAAGCCCCGTCCACAGAGGGTCAGCAGAACTTAGAAGCGAATCCCATTTTCTTCGAGATTGAGTTCCATTTGGTACGCGTCCTCACCATTGGAATAGAAACTTTTCCGAACGTGACTGATGGCAAAGCCGAGGCCTTGATAAAGCTGAACCGCAGCAAGATTGGATTTACGGACTTCAAGGACGATTTTATGAACGCCGTCCCTCAGACTGGCGGAAAGCGCCTGATTCATCATCTTCTTGGCGAGTCCAAGTCCGCGATATGGCAAGTCAACTACGACATTCAAAATCTGGCAATCTTTCAGCATGATCCAATAGACAATGTAACCGGCGATCTTCGAATCGGTTTCATCATCCGTCATCACGAGGAACTTCGAATAAGGCTTCCCCAACTCCGAGCGAAAGCTTTCTTCCGACCAAGGAGCGACATGAACTTTCCTTTCAATTTCACAAACATAGGCAATATCGTCTTCGGTTGCCGGCCTGAGAGAAAAGAAGTTTTCCATGGTACGATTCTTCTCTCGCAATTCGGAGAGGGCGTCCATTCAAAAGAATCGACCAAGTCAGCTGCCTTGCGCAGCGAAAGTGAAGGAATCCGAGGCGATCTCCCTGGTACGAGCAAAATCAACGCGACGGGGATTTGCGAAATCGGGCTCCTCAACGCCAACTCTGATATCGCGCGAAAAGCCACCCTCAAACTGAGTACTCGTAACAGACCACGTTTCAGCAGCCGAATAGGACCGATTTTCTGGGACGACTGGAGAAAAGAAATCCTTCCATATCGCGACGGTCCAAACGAGCTGCCGTTGAACAGGAGGTGGCAAATCAACGGGAGCCCCATCCGGTTCGGCAATCCATTGCAACCGCATCGTTGCCAGAGCCGGTATTTTGATCGATACCCATTGGCCGGAAGAGCTAGCGAACTGTTCCTTTTTCACACCTTCTCCGATTTTCAATCCAACGCGCATCTGAGCTTCCAAATGTCCATTCTCGGTTCGACGATAGACCGGATCCACGTCAGCAAAGCAGGTATAGGTGTCGACAAGCAAACTGCAACTCGGTTTTCCATCGAGGTAATAGCGGGTCACTTCAAGATTGCTCGTAAGATGGAACGGACCTGTTTGAACGGCCTTGACCCAGTAATGAAGGGTCCGCCGTGTCGGGTTGCTTAAACTTTCCTCATGCAGAACCAACTCGGAACGGGCATTTTGAAACATTTCGGTACTGGTCAGTTTCCCCAGATTGTTCACCAATCCCCTGCTGCCTAGGTGCTCGATAGGGGGAACAGGACCAAGTGCTCTAAATCGGACCTGCAATTCCACTCGGGAATGATCCGCCAGCAACAAATCCAGCCTGAGATGCTGTTTTTCAGATGGATCGACATCAAATTCACGCCGTCCGAAGAGACTTTCAAACGGAATAAACCAACGTCGCGTCTCAGGATCGAATGAAACCGGCTCGCGGGTCGCCGCACGCCTTTTCTCATTGTAAACACTTTCGATGCGGTATTCATAATGCGCCTCTCGAATCGGTGATCCCAAAACATCCTCGTGCCAGACGAGGAAAAGCGGTCTGTCGCGCGGGTTCTCGGGATCGGGCAAACTGATCACTTTTTTGAATTCAACTTCATTTCCTCGATAGAGGACCTGGTCCATTGTCGTCGAATCGGCAGGATTAATCTCGCTGTCAGGGTAAGCCGAATCATGTCCGGCTGGAATGATCCTTAACTGAATCGCCTTCGCCGGCTCGATTTCAGGAGAGACCTCCTGAGGCATTGACCGTTGCGCTTTCGCACAGCCGATCAGCAGCGAACTCGTGAACGACATAACGATCAGGAATCGAACTACAGAACGAACGATAAAATACCTTTGACTCATACCGAACTCCTTTGTCCGGAGCCGAAGAGCAATGTCCGGACCACGTGCTGCACCAGAACAACAGCGACCCCAAATAAATTTTCTTTAATTTCGACGAGTTATGCAACATCGCGACGAAGCCGATGAGATCAACCCAACTTCCTGGTTCGAAGCTGAACCGATCGGTTCCCGCTCGGCACAAGGAGGAGTTTTGGCGTTCTCGGCAGGAGCTGCTCCAAGAACGTCCTCATTTGAATTTTTCCCGACTTCAAATTCATGCTAAGTTCCAAGTTTGCTATGGAAAAAACATTACTTGAAGGCATTCAGGAACCGGAAATCCACAATGAACTCGAGACGCTCCGCCATTCGTGTGCGCACATCATGGCCCATGCGATTCAGAAACTTTGGCCGCAGGCCAAATTCGGAATCGGGCCGACCGTCGAAAACGGCTTTTATTATGATGTTGATCTCGATGTGAAATTGTCGCCGGAAGATCTCCCTAAGATCGAAGCAGAGATGACGAAACTGATCCGCGCGGATCAGCCGTTTGTTCGCCGGGAACACTCCATTCCAGAAGCGCTCGAGGTTTTCGGAAAACTCGACCAACCGTTCAAGATCGAAATTATCGAAACCCTGAAAAATACGGGCGTTCAATCAGTGACGTCCTATCAGGAAAACGATTTCGTCGATCTTTGCCGCGGACCACACATCGCTAAGACGGGCCAGGTGAAAGCGTTCAAGCTACTTTCGGTAGCGGGCGCATATTGGCGCGGGGATGAAAAGAACCCGCAACTTCAGCGCATTTACGGAACCGCCTTCGCGAGCAAAGCCGAACTTGACGACTACCTCCACATGCTCGAGGAAGCGAAAAAGCGCGACCATCGAAAACTCGGCAAAGAACTTGACCTGTTCAGCTTCCATCCCGAAGCTCCGGCGAGTCCTTTCTTCCACCCGAAAGGCACGGTCGTTTATAACCGCCTGGTCCAGCTCATGCGGGATCTCTACGGTCCCTATGAATATGATGAAGTGATCACGCCCCAAATTTTGGATGTCGCGCTTTGGC
>MEQK01000197.1 GCA_001770175.1 Bdellovibrionales bacterium RIFOXYD1_FULL_55_31
TTGGAGAATATTGGAGTAGAAGACGAGATCCACCTCGGAGAAAGCACAAATAACTTCGCTGGTCTTTTTGCGTCGTTACGCATATGGTTGCCCCCGTGAAAACAGCCATCTCCCTCATCTCACTGCTGCTTTGCCTGTCATTGGGTCTTCCTGCCCAGGCTCAGGCTGACTCCGCACCTTATGTCGTAGGAGCAATTCTCTCCCTCTCCGGACCAGACGCCGGATTTGGTAATTCACAACGCGATACCCTCCTGATGCTGCAGTCGGAGATCAATCGCAAAGGCGGAATCAACGGCCATCCCTTGAACGTCATCATCGAGGATGATCACTCAATCAACTCTCAAGCGGTCAAAGCGGTCAAAAAGCTCATCGAACAAGATAGGGTTCGCGCATTGATTGGCAGCACCGGAACCGGTTCCACCCTGTCCGTGATTCCATTTGCCACCACGGGCCAGACACCCCTGGTTTCGTTAGCCTCTGGAGCCGCAATCACGGCGGGAAATAAATGGGTTTTTCGCGCCTGCCCGACCGACACGATGGCGCTGAACCGGATACTGCAACAGTTGCACTTCGACCAATCATTTAAAATCGGAATGCTATTTGAGGCGAACGCCGTTGGACGGAGCGCCCGCGATCAGCTGAGGACCTTGGCCCCACGCCATAAAATCTCGATCGTCACTGAAGAGCCAGTCGCGGAAATGGCGACCGATGTCTCGGATCAGCTGGAGAGAATTCAACGGTTAGGCGCTCAGGCCATCGTCTTCTGGGGAGGCATCACCAGCTCAGCGCTCGTTGTAAAAAACATCCGCCAGCTCAATATCAACCTGCCGCTGTTTCTCAGCAGCGAGACCGGCAATGACTCCTTTCTCGCTTTGACTGGAAAAATGGCGGACGGTGTAAAATTAGCCGCCAGCAAGTTTCTCGTCCGAAACGAACTGCCGCTTTCCGACCCGCAACGAACAATTATGGCAAGCTTCGCTGGCTCATTCAGAACCGCTTTCGGCCGCGAACCGGACACTTCTGCGATTTACGCTTCCGATGCGCTTCAGATAATCGTGTCCGCCATGAAAAAAGCGGGCGTTGACTCGGTCGCGCTCCGGAATGAAATAGAGAAAACCACGGCATTCCGCGGAGTGACTGGGACTTATAATTACACGCCTAATAATCACGACGGTCTACCAAACGATGCACTGGTAATGATTACAAATGAAAGAGGGCGCTGGCGATTTCATCGGAAGTAACGGCCGAAGATCCATCCGAGCAGGAGTACATCGCCCCCGCTGCTCGAGCTTGAAATCGACTTCCCGTCCCTTGAAGACGCGCCATAAGTGGGATAGATGGCCGCCGGCAAAGCAGTCGGCTGGGTTTCTGCTGACGCTTGTATTTAATGTATTATATTGTATTCTCAATAACTAGAACTTAAGAATAATAGAATAAATAGCGTGATAAAATGAACCTATCGCTAACAGGTCCTGAAATTAAGTTTCTTTCTTGGGCGCAAAACCGAAAGAGGTTTGTTGTTCGCTCTGGAGACGCACAAGCGGCGTTGAAGATATCCAAAGAACAGGAAGCGAAGATCTATTCTTCACTGACTCAGCGGGGTATGATTGCCCAGATTAAACGTGGACTATATCTCGTGCCGCCGACGATTCCGCCTGGCGGGAAGTGGGCACCGTCCGCTTTCTTGATTTTGGATGTCGCCATGTCTGACATCGGAGCCACTCAATATCAAATAACTGGAATGTTAGCCTTTAACCTGTATGGACTGACCGAGCAGATTCCCAATCGGATTGATGTCTACAATGACAAAATATGGGGAGAAAAAAATCTCGCTGGCCAGGAGTTTCGCTTTATTAAGACCGACCCATCGAGGTTGGGTTACACAGAGATTATTAAAACGGATGATCAAGGTGTTTTGGGAGGTCGAGAAGTTCTGACACCTTATAGTAATCTGTCCCGTGTCATTTTTGATGCTATCTACGATTATGAACGTTTTGGAACCTTGCCCAGTGCTTACCAATGGATCGGGGTCAGATTGGGCGAAAAAAAAGTGATGACTGAGTTTGTCGAAATTTGTCTCAAGTTGGGAAATATTTCGACCCTCAGGCGGGTAGGATGGTTCCTGGAACAGATAAAGTTTTCGAGTAAGGTCGTTGCGCAGTTTAAACGAAAGCTGAAGAAAACGACCTCCTACATTCCGCTTGATCCGAGCAGGCCCAACAGGGGGAAAACATACAAGGATTGGGGGATTATCGATAATGGATCCATTGCCACATGAAGATCAAACGGTTTTTAAGGAAGCTTTACGCTACACGCAAAAGCAAACGGGATTCAATATCAGGTTGATCGAAAAGGATTACTATTGCTCCGTGATTCTGAGCCAACTATATGCGGAATCCCCCGAAATATTCTTTAAGGGCGGAACGCTTCTCAACAAGGTTCATGTCGGGTTCTATCGGTTGAGCGAGGATTTGGATTTTACGATTTCCGTGAGCCACGAAGCTAAACGTAGTGAGCGAAGTAAAAAGGCAGCTCCCTTTAAGCAGTTTATTGAAGCTCTTTCAAAGAAGATTGCCGGTGTTCAGGTGGTACGCCCCCTGACCGGAAGCAATGGCTCCGTTCAGTACAACGCAGAAGTGAAATATATTTCAGTTCTGACTGGGCTTGAGGACCGGATATTATTTGAGATCGGCTTGCGGGAAGAAGTCACTGATAGGGACCACGTTGGTAAGGCAGCGACATTGGTCGTTGATCCGTACTCGGATTCACCGTTGTTACCTTTTATTGAGGTTCGTTGCCTTTCGTTGCGGGAGGCGTTTTCAGAAAAGATCAGGGCGGCTCTTGCCCGTCAGAAGGTCGCAATTCGAGACGTATATGACGTTTGGCACGCAGTAGAGAAAGGCATCGTGAATCCTGAGGACAAGGAGCTTCCAAAGCTCGTCGCAAAAAAGATGACGATCCCAGAGCCACTTGAGATTCGTATTGGAGCTGACCGTAAAGCGGAGTTCAAGGCGCAGATCGAAACGCAGTTAAGGTCTGTATTGAGGGATGTGGATTTTAGGGCATTTGATTTTGAAAAGGGTTGGACGCAGTTGGAGCGGGTCGCGGGGATGGTGAAGCCGTATTTGGGAGAATGATGGGTTCACCATCCACCTCGGAACACACAGGGCACTCGAAAGGTTCTTGGTCTGGGTAAGTGCGTGAAATTACAAGACCACCATCACTCCCGCCACATCAAATCTGAAAACAAAAAGTTTCGGACCCCAAGCCGGGGCCTTTCCGCCGCCTGCTTGCTTTGATTTCCACCCTGAGGTAATCAGTTCTGAACTATACTTAGAGTGCCAAAGAAAGAGAGCCTATATGTCAGAGAGTCAAAGTCAAGCCATCGCTTACAAACCGCCACTGAGCTTTTGGCAAATCCTGAGTATGAGTGTGGGATTCTTTGGAATTCAACACGGATTCGCGATCCAGTTCGCGCGAATGAGTTCTATTTACGAAAAACTCGGCGCAAAACCCGATGAAATCCCGCTGCTCTGGCTTGCCGCGCCGATGACAGGCCTGCTTGTCAATCCGATCGTCGGATACCTCAGTGATCGGACCTGGTGCTGGTTGGGGCGCCGCCGACCCTATTTTTTGGGTGGTGCAATTCTTTCTTCGATCGCCCTTTTTCTGATGCCTTACTCCTCGGCACTCTGGATGGCGGCCGGACTCCTTTGGATTTTGGATGCTTCGATTAACATCAGCATGGGCCCATTCCGCGCTTTTGTTGCCGACAAACTATCTTCAAGCCAGGTCGGGACGGGGTATGCCCTGCAAGCGGTGATGATCGGCCTGGGAGGGTTCCTCGGCAATGCGATTGCTTCGATCGACTGGGTAGCCCGGTATCCCGGACTTGCCGCATATGGATCGTCGATGCACATTCAGTTCTTTCTTTGCGGCATCATTTTCATCGTGGCGGTTTTGTTCACCGTCGTGACCAATTCCGAAGATCCACCGGAAAATATCGAAGAGTTCGAGCGCGAGCGCAAGGCCAACGCCGGCGTCCGGCACTGGGCCAAGGAGACTTACGAGGCCCTGTTTGCGATGCCCGGCCCGATGAAGCGCCTCGCGGTGGTTCAGTTCTTCACCTGGATGGGTTTGTTCTGTATGTGGATGTATTTCTCCGTGACTGTCGCTCATCACGTCTTCGGAGCGACGGATCCGCACAGCCCGCTTTATGAAGAAGGTATTGCCGCTGCCTCCAGGGCTTTTGCCTGGCAGCAGGTCGTGAGCACGGCTTTTGCGTTCCTCATCCCGGTGTTAGTCAAGTACATCGGCCGCACGTGGACCCACACCCTGGGATTGTTGTGCGGTGGTTTGGGATTGGGCCTGGTGTTCTTCGCGGATCAATCGTTCATGCTCATGATCACCATGACCGGCGTGGGCATTGCTTGGGCAACCATTCTTTCGATGCCTTATGCTTTGATCGCGGATTACATTCCGAAAGAAAAGTATGGAATCTACATGGGCGTGTTCAACATGTTCATCGTGATTCCTGAAATCCTTGCGGCGGTCGCGCTGGGTTGGGTGATGCTGAATGTGTTCGGCAATAACCACATCTATGCCGTGACGATCGGTGGCGCTTTCATGCTCCTGGCCGCTTTCCTGGTCGTCGGGTTGAGGAAATACGAGAAGAAAGCGTAGAGAGCCGAGAAGCTTTCTCCGGTCCTATTGGTACGTGATCTCCGGCGGCGCAGCCAAGCCAATCCACTGATTGGCTTGGCTGCGTCCGCGGAGACCCAGTATTTCCGCCCAGGCATTTCGCTTAGAATAGAGTTTGGTCCTGTCGTCGACTGGATTCGAGGGGAAAATGGGAGCCAAGCTCAAGGCCTTTGTCTCTTGTTGTTCACTTATTCTGCTGCTCGGCACTTGGGCCGAGGCTTCTCAGAGTTGTTTCGAGTGGCTACACTCTCAAAACAAGAAGCTTGCGTCAGGCGACGTCAGGAATGCCTGTGACCTTTACAATCATGGCGCCTTGGATATCAAAGAGTACCTCACGTTGACGAAAAAGGGACGCTTCGCGCACGAGGAAGCGGTCGTGATCGCCAAGGCCGAGAAAAGCGCGGAACGGTCAAGGCACGTTTCGTACCTGGACCTGGTTAAGAACAGTGTTTACGACCTGCCTCGAAGAGAAGTCGCGGATATGGCCAAGTTCTCTTCCGCCGAGG